>NZ_CP011272.1:4978389-5289538 GCF_001610875.1 Pirellula sp. SH-Sr6A
ATCGATGCACCGGGGAAGGGGCCGCCCACCGTTTGGCTTAATACGTCGCTAAAATCTGACATGGTTCCAACGTCGAAAAGTGTGGTTTCTCGCAGTGAAAAACTGTACGATGCGTTCGCGACGGAGAATTCCTTAGCCCAACGTTCGTATTCAAATTCGCGTTAGCCGAATGAGAAAAGGTGCGGGTTGAAACGATTTTTCGGATCAAGCAGTTCGTATGGTCCGCACGTTCCTCTGCGTTCTTGGAATACTTCCGTCGCTAACTCATGCCTCCTTCCTTTCCACCGACTCTTTGCCCCAAGCCATGTTTATGAGCCCTTCACTACCAAAGCTTCCTTCCCTCGTCCGAATTCGGGCGTTGTCTTTGCCTCTCCGGACCGCCATGCTCCTTGCCATGGCATCCGTCTCCACGCCGTTGTTCGGTCAGCTCCCCACGGGATGGAAACAACACGACTGGGACCGAGAGCGCCCTGCGATCGTCACGCCAGGTGAACTCGCCGGCCCGGTGGCTCCCCCGTCGGATGCGATCGTCCTCTTCGACGGAATGAGCCTCGACAAATGGCGGTCCGCCGACGGGGGGCCAGCAAAATGGGTGATCAAGGAGGGCGTCATGGAGTCGGTTCCTGGCAGCGGTTACGTCTACACGGCAGATTCCTTTGGCGATGTCCAACTGCATGTCGAATGGGCAGCCCCGATGAAGGTGGTCGGAAAAAGCCAGGGCCGAGGAAATAGCGGAGTATTCCTGCAGGGACTTTTTGAAGTGCAGGTCCTCGATTCGTTCGACAACATCACGTATGCGGACGGGCAGGCAGGGGCTATCTACGGCCAGTATCCACCCCTCGTGAACGCCAGTCGCAAACCGGGCGAATGGCAAACGTATGACATTGTCTTCCGGCGTCCCCACTACGAAGAGAACGGAACGCTCCAACAACCCGCTCGCATGACGGTTTTCCATAACGGTGTCCTCGTTCAAGACAACGTGCGCCCCCTCGGCCCAACCTCGTGGCTTCAGCACCATCGCTACTCGAAAAGCGAAGAGAAACGCCCCCTGTCGTTTCAAGACCACGGAAACCCTGTCCGCTACCGAAACGTTTGGCTCCGAGAACTCCCACCCGAATCCATTCCGCAACCCAAATCTCCTTACGACCCTGTCATCGTGGACCTTACCGAGGAGCAAAAGAAAAAGCTGGTCGGCAGCTACCAACGCTCCGGAGGAGGGACTTGGGAAATCACCTCGAAAAACGGAAAGCTCTATCTCAACATCATTGTGAATCCTTTGGAACTGATTCCGCACAGCGCCTCGGAATTTGGCCTAAAGTACACAGCAGGTTTGGTCACGATTCAGTATGATGATGCGGGAAACCCCAAGGAACTGGAGTTTCAAATGGGTGGAGACACCAGCCGCGCGGTGCGGGCTCCATAACGCCTCGACTCCCGGTACATCCCCGATAATCGTGGCATTCCTCGCGATCCTCGCGTTTGCTTCGTTCACTCTCATCTCTTGCCAACTCGAATCGGACTGACTTTATGAACCCGGCTTTGTTCGCCATCCTTTTGGTCCTCGGACTGCTTGCGTTCATCATCGCCGCCATCATTCTCGCGATCTTCTCACGCTATTTTTGGCTGTGGGTTCAATCGGTGATGACCGGTGCCAAAGTATCCGTATTGGATTTAATCGGAATGCTCTTTCGACGTGTCGATGCGCGAACGATTGTCCGCGGGAAGATCATGTCGACCCAAGCCGGAATCGACGACCCGGATTTGACCACCCGGTCCCTGGAAGCCCATTACCTGGCCCGCGGCAATGTCCCGCAAGTCATCCGCGCCTTGGTCGCCGCGCATAAGAGCCGCCAAATCACCCTGACCTTCCGGGGTGCAGCCGCCATCGATTTAGCAGGCCGGGATGTGCTCGATGCCGTTCAAACGAGCGTCTATCCCAAAGTCATCGACTGCCCACCCAAAGGCAGTGCGGTTCCTTTCCTCGACGCGATTGCGAAGGACGGGATTCAGCTCAAGGTCAAGGCACGCGTTACCGTCCGAGCGAACTTGCAACGCTTGATCGGAGGAGCGACCGAAGAAACCATCATCGCTCGAGTTGGACAAGGCATTGTGAGCGCGATCGGTTCGGCCGATAGCCATAAGGTCGTTCTCGAAAACCCGGATATGATTTCCAAGGCCGTGCTCGCCAGCAGACTCGATGACCAAACCGCGTTCGAAATCGTTTCCATCGACATCGCAGATATCGACGTCGGTGAAAACATCGGCGCCCGATTGCAAGCGGATAAAGCGGAGGCAGACACTCGTGTAGCCCGCGCCAAAGCAGAAAGTCGTCGCGCCGAGGCGGTTGCAACCGAACAAGAGATGATCGCCAAGATCGAGGAAAGTCGCGCTGCGGTCGTCGCCGCAGAAGCCGACGTCCCCCGAGCCGTCGCGGAGGCCCTCTCGACCGGTCGTCTCAATGTGATGGATTACTACAAACTCAGGAACATCACTGCCGACACCGAAATGCGTCAAAGCATCGCCGGCACCAGCACCACTGGCCCAACCAATCCGACGCGCACCCCTGCGTCGTAAGCCCCCACCTCCAGCAGGATAACGGAACATGGCAGATGACTTGGACGAGTTCCTACGGCAGGCAGCGGAGCGCCGTAAAAACCGGCAGCAGCAAAAAAACGCGCGCCCTCCCATCGCCCCACCTCCCCCCGTCGTCGGGCAGCCTGTTCGGGATCCGATCCCGACCCTGAGGCCTCTTTCGGAGCGAGATGCCTATAGCAATACCCCAGCAACTCGCAGCGACACGCCTGCCCCCAAGGCATCGGCCCAAATGGCCCCCGCCCGCGAAGAGGTTTCACGGTTTCCATCGCAATTCGATCGGCCTCCAGCTCCACCGACGCCTTCGAAACCCAAAAAGAACAAATCAAGGAACGCGCCAAGCTCAGCCCCCGAACCTGCGCTCCCGCCCGTGATTCCTTCATTGGTTCCTTCCGCCGAACTCATGGCTGCACCGTCGGCCCCCCTTCTCAACAATCTCAACATCCGCGAGCAAATTCGAAACCCACAATCGCTCAAAGCAGCGATCATCTTCAACGAAATCTTGAAAAGACCATGGCAGTAGCGACCTCCACGACCTCCCCCGATTTCTCGAGGTCTGTCCAAGGTCTCTTGCCTGCAATCGCACAAGATGCGCAGACGCGCGAAGTTCTCATGTTCGCGTGGATGAACGAAGAGGCTTATCGCGAAACCTTGGCTACCGGATTCGCAACCTACTTCAGCCGCTCCCGAAACAAACTTTGGAGAAAAGGAGAGGAAAGCGGCCACCGTCAGAAGGTCGTCGAACTGCGAATCGACTGCGATGCCGATTGCATCCTCATGCTGGTTGAACAGACCGGCGCCGCATGCCACGAAGGATACGCGAGCTGCTTCTTTCGAAAATGGGACACACAGCAATTCTCGATTGATCGATCGCGATTGGTGGACCCCTCCACGGTTTATCGCCCAGCCGAGTAAATCGCGCGGAGTAAGAGACGCGATCTGCCAGGGGCCCCTCGCCCTGCATGAAAGAAGACTGGCCCACTGCGTTTGCGCCCCAACACACATCAAGATCTCACGGACTGGCGGCTTCTCGCAATCGTTCCAAGTCCGTTTTTTGATCCCGCATATGCTCCCGAAGCTCGCGTTCGAGCGACGCCATATCACCGAATACATCCGAAAAGAGCTCGATCAGCTTGGCCCTCGGGATCCCCGCCTCCGCCTCGACAGTTAGCTCGGCGCACCGACGATAATACTCGGTCAGCTTTGGGGCATCGGTCTCCATCAGGAAATGGGTTAGCGCCCAAGCCCCTCCATACGCATCCACGACCGACGACGAAGGCATTTTGGGATCGAACAAATAGTCGGAAACGAGAAACTCCATGCGGCTCCGCGATGGATCGCCGCTGAGCCTACGATACCCCTGCAAACGTCGTGGGTTCAGCGCACCCACGCCCCCCGAGGACACACCAGAGGGTGTCTCGAAATAACAAGCTAGCCCCTCATGGGCCCAGGAGAGCCCAAGCTTTCCACGAGGCATCAGTCCGGTGTTTCCGGCCAACTGATGGGTGGCTTCGTGAGAAACCACTTCTGCGTCGAGCTCGTCCTTCAAGATCTTCACCATGAGTTCCAGCGAGTTGGTTTGCTGCGCGACTTCTCGGGATAGCGTTGTCCCTCTCGCTTGCAATTTAGCTCGTTTCATCTCCTCGACCAACGCGGTCAGCAAACGCATTTCGTCGGTGGAACTGCGATCGTAAAAGACGCTCACATTATCCTTGGGAGACCAAAAACCAGCCGCCGACTGAAGCTGCGGATCTAGCTGCGTCGCATAGCGCAGATAGTCTTTCTCCTCCGAGAAAAGGAGCACCATTAACGGCTCCGACGGGGCCTCCAAAACGATTCCGTTCAACGCGAACTTGAGAAAAAAGGATTCGTATACCGTTTCCAATCTTTCCAATCGCTTGGACACACGCGATGCCCGACTAGCGGATGACTCTCCATCGATGTCGTGCAGCAGCAAGTAATGCTCGCTCTTGGCCACCTTCATCGATGCGAGCTTCGTGATGCTGCGCAACTTCGTTTCAGTCTCTGCAAAACCTTGAACGGGTGTTTTGATCTTCGCGCGGGCTTCAACCAATCGCACGACGGTGGGATGATTCGGCTCCCGCTTATACGCCGCGCTGCAGCACTCGTAAAACTCCTTCAACTTGCCATGCCGAAGGGCGACGTGGGCCGCCTTGAGATAGTCGTCTACCGAGTTGGACTTGGTCGCGTCAAACCAAAGCTTTCGGTACTCTTCCAGTCGGGTTGGAGCCTTCACCACCACCGCTTGATCGCGATCCATGGCGACCGAGGGGTAACCCGGATAGGTGAACTCCAAGAGGTTCCCTGAATGAAGCTTGGTCTTCCCCTCCAAAACAATCGCGGCCTTCGCGCCCGGTGGTGTGTAAACCAGGAAGTCCCCTAAGCAATCGGAGGAGAACAAACAACTCATGCCCATCCACCATGCGATTCCGTTTCTGATCGATCGGATGGCAAAGCGCATGGCGTCGAACGTAGGTTGGATGGGGATGCGAGCAAAGAACCGTTCAACGGCTAACTACTCCAGTATAGTCCGGACCGATCCCTCGAGAAAACGGTCCTTACGCTATTGGCATTCCGTCTCGCATCCTACAAGGAGTTGGATTACTTCGATGGTTTCGACGTAGACAGGAAAATCGACGTATCAACCACCTCTCCACCCCCTCGAGTAACCAAAGCTCGCAACTGATCGGATGTAACGTTCGGATCCAGGAAGCGAACCGAACCGTCCAGAAGCGCCACAAGATTGTCCCTCGCCATCGCAGGAAGTCGCGTCGGGCTAAATTCCTCGTCCTGGGGGTTGGTCCAGACGACCGGATCGCTCGACTTCACAACGGCGATGGTATTGGCGGTACCATCGGTGATACGTTCCATCCCTCCTTGAGATCCGTCCCCCGAGTCGATCGCCCCAGGCCCTACGACCATTTTGAACGAAGTCATTCCCGATTTCGATGCATCGGTCTTGAATACGCTAGGCATGCGGTCGACGAGTGTTTGATTGTGTGGACTATCCCATGGCTCGTCGAAACGATACTGACGGTAGAGATCCGCGTGCCCCAACACAGGCAAGATGGCGACCCGCCAACTGTGTGGAGGGTTTTGTTCGCTCCGCCTCATTTGAGAACTCGGGAGATGTCGAAATTGGGATTCGAACATATGGAATGCCAGCAGAATCTTTTTTAGTTTTTCGTCGTCCCCCTTCAACGCTTGTTCTTCGGCTACCACGTCCTCGGAGGAGGGAGTTTCGATATAACTCTTGAGCGGGTCGTTATTCTGGAGATCCGCTTTCGAGCCTCGCGGCAGAATGCGAGTGATCTCGAATCGAAAATCGTAGCCCATATTTCTGGGAGTCTCCGATCGGTAACTGCTAGGAGCACCTTCCATCCGCGAACCATCGAAACCGTCAGCTCCCGCCCCACCAATACCAGGCCCTCCAGGACCAGGCCCACCGTAGGCCATGCCGGGGCCACCATAACCGCTTAAGCTCATTCCATAGCCACCCCCACCAACGCCATCATTGAGTGGACTGCTGCCATAGCTACTGCTGCCATAGCTACTGCTTCCGTGGCCGGATGAATCCGCCTCCATGCCGGGAACCGTCACGTTGATTCCGTTGGCTTGGAACAAGATCTGTTTCAATTGCAGGTCGATCCAATCCGATTGCAATGACAATCGCTTTTGAAGTGCTGCCTCCATCTTCGAAACGCGTGCCTGCAGCTTGTCCAACTCCCGGACCCGTCGTTCCAGATCCATCGTGAAATAGCCGTCGAGGGCCACCCGCAACTCCTTCTCAATCGCGGACCGATCCTCGGGCGTGGCTGCCGCACGCAGCGCCTGTCGAAGCTTCCATATCAACTGAGCCACTTGTTGCATCTCTGCCGGAAGGAGCGGTTCTCCGGACATCCCTGCGCCACCATACCCTCCCATCCCCATGCCGCTAGGACTACCAGAGCCTTCACCGCCGTAGCCACCACCTTCGCTGCCGTAGCTACTACTTCCACCGGGGTAACCACCACTTTCGCTGCCGTAACCTCCATAGCCGCCCGAGCTCTCGGCCGCAGGAGGAGCGGGTCTCTCTCGAAGCGATTTGCGAATATCATCCAACGTCTTCGGCTTCACTCCTTTCGAATCGTCATTCGGTGCACCAGATTGTTTCGCATCTCCCCGCACAGAGGTCTGAGACATAACCGGGTAAGGTGAAATCCATCCGAACAAGACAGCGATGGCTGCCCATCGGCAAGCGTGCAAACATCTCATCACATCATCTCCTTAGTGGGAAACTTGGTTCGTTCTATCGGTTGCGTTCGAATCGGTTCTCGTAAGAATCGATTTCTTGTTGAAGCCGACCAATCTCTTGCTGAAACTCCAGTGAGTCGTTCATCCAGCCTTGCAAGGTTCCCTGCAGATCGGCCGGTAGATCGCTGAGCTTTTCTACCTGATCAGGAACAGGGGGTTCCTGTATGGGGGGCGCATCCGAAATATGGGGTAGCTCGGGAACGACAGGGCGCGGGATCGACGGATCGATAGGGTTTCCAGCATCCGAACGGAACCATTCGTTGCCCCCGAGTGTGAAGAATATTGCGATGGCGAAAGTGCAAATGGCCGCCAGAGCCCCCCCAGCTCGCAGCGGTCTGCGGTGGCGACGGAGGGATCGTTTGCACCGAGTCCACATGCCTGGGCGCTGGACTTGAGTCCGTTGCAGCATCTTGAGCAATCGTTCTTTGACTTCACCAGCACTCCCGGGTCGTTTGTTGGGTCGCTTTTCCAGCAGCTGATCAATCATGTAGCAAAGGGAGTCTGGCAACTGAGGATTCGATTGCCAAACAGGGCGATGGGGATGATGGCAAATGCGATGCAACACCCCCATGGCGCGGTCGGCGCGAAAGGGAGGATGGCCCGTGGCGATGAAGTACAAAACAGAACCTAGGCTAAAAAGATCGGAACGATGATCGATCGCTTCCCCGTTGGCTTGCTCGGGGGACATGTAGTGAGGGGTGCCGGCGACGATTCCGGTTTGGGTCAGACTCGCGTCGTCCGCCGTTCGAGCGAGCCCGAAGTCGGTCAGGAGCACGCGTTCGAGTCCGGCCTCCAGCAGGATATTGGCTGGTTTGACGTCTCGATGCACGATGCCTTGCTCGTGGGCAGCCGCCAATCCGCTCGCCGTCTGCATACCGATGCGCAGGATCTCTTCAACCGATAGGGGCCCATCTCGTTCAATACGGGATTGGAGCGACTCGCCTGGGACATACTGCATCACCAGATAGGGGTGAGGTCCGCTCGATTCGACGTTGTGGATGGCGACGACGTGTTCATGAACGACTGCCGCGATCGCTCGCGATTCTCTGCCAAAGCGTTGCCTTGCGGGGCCGTTGGTCGCCAAGTGCGGCGCGAGGACCTTGATCGCGACCGATCGATTCAGTTCGGTGTCGAACCCTTTATAGACTACCCCCATCCCGCCAGAACCGAGACGGCGTTCGATTTCGTATCGGCCGATCCGCCCCAGCATTTCGGGATGGGAGGGAGATAGCAACTCCCGATCGTCGATCTCCTCCGAGGAATTCTCCTCCCGAACATGCAATGGATCTGCCGCGTCGCGTTGCTCGAACGAAGCGGTGGCGTCGCTCCGTAGTGAAGCGGCAAACTCCGATCCGCCTTGGAGGAGCTGGACGGCATCGACGCAGACTTCGTCGTGGGACAACAGTTGGCTCAACCGATGCTGGCAATGTTCGCACGCCTCGACATGCGAGGCAGCGGCGACCGTCTCGCCCGTATCGTCGACTTCGGTCATCAGCATTCGAAGCTGCTCGTCGCTCACGTGGATGGCTGGGGACATCGAACGATCATTCCTGATGGAGAGATGGGGACAGGGAATTGCCGGACGAGGAGGATTCCTCCAACCGTTGGACTTCATTTCGTAGCTTGGCAATGACGCGGCACTTGGCCACCAAAACCGCACCGGGGGTCATCCCCAGCTCGCGGCCGACCATCTCCGGATCCGCACCTTCCACCGCCGAACGATGGAACGCCTTCCAAGTGTTCGCGTGGACGCGGAGCTGCACCCGCTGACCCGCTATGTGAAACAGTTCACGCCGGTACTCCAAATCGAACAGGGCGCTGATCTCAGCACTGAACCCCATCGGATCGACAAACTCCTCCAGTTGCTCCGAAAGAGATTGGATTGGGGCTGTCGGCTTGTACTGGCGACGGGTGAGGAAGTGGATCATGGCGTTGCGGGCGATCGTTCCCAGCCAAGCTCGAAACTTGCCTCGCTCGGGATCGGGGACGAACTCGTGCACTTTCCTGGAAACGGCGAGAAAAACCTCTTGGACCAGGTCGCTAGAGTCCGCCTCTTGGAAGCCACGGGACCGGGCCAATCGGAACAAGAAAGGTCGATAGATTTCGATGAATTGCTCCCAAGCCTCCCGGTCCTGCCGGTCGCGGAGTCGAATGAGCAAACTTTCTCGGGTATCGATCATGGCTGTTTTGGTTGGCGAGTCGTGAATTGCACCCCAATACAAACAGACAGCCTAACACTCTGGATTACAGCAGTTGCTGAGAGATTCCCAAAATCTTTTCCAACGCGGGCCTCATCGCTACCTTGCCGATTCTAGATTGCGTGCCCGTTTTCCGGCCATCAACTATACTCATGTCGTCCTCTCGCCCCTTAAAAGCATCGACTCCATCCCCAGAGGCGTCCCCTTGAAGACCAAATCGCTTCCACTTTACGTTTGCTTGGCCAGCTTTTCGGCACCCGCGATCCCCTTGTCCGCACAGCAACCGGCACTTCCCCGTTTTGAGAACGGTGAAGCTCAGGTCGTCGAAGCGTTTGCGAAGGACTGGATCCAACACGATCTTTGGGTCGAAGCCCCCTTCGATTCCGATGGCGATGGAAAGCAAGATCGGATGCACGTCGCCGTCACCCGCCCTGCACAAACTGATTCGGAAAAGCTTAAGGTGCCGGTCATTTACCAATCCAGCCCTTATTACGCTGGCATGGGATCCAACGATCCCAAACACATGTGGAATCCGAAACAACAAATCGGGACCGAACCACCCAAACACGAAGATGCACCAGAGATCGATCAACAGAGCCTCCGGCCGGTTCTCTCGCGCGATCACTTGAAAGAATGGGTCCCTCGCGGTTTCGCCGTGGTGCACTCGTCCTCCCCCGGGACCGGGCTCTCGCAAGGCTGTCCGACGGTCGGCGGCGACAATGAATCGCTCGCTCCCAAAGCAGTCATCGATTGGCTCAATGGTCGCGCCAAGGGGTACACAACTCCGGATGGCGACGAAGAAGTGAAAGCCTACTGGTCGACCGGGAAAGTGGGCATGACCGGAACATCCTACAACGGAACCCTTGCCCTGGCAGCCGCGACCACCGGTGTCGAGGGACTGGAAGCGATCATCCCCGTAGCTCCGAATACCTCGTACTATCACTACTACCGCTCCAATGGTCTGGTACGCCATCCAGGCGGTTACATCGGTGAAGATATCGATGTCCTCTACGACTTCATCAATAGCGGCAATCCCGATCGTAGGGACTACTGCAATTGCGAAGTCCGCGACAAGGGTATGCTCAAGGAGTTCGATCGCAAAGACGGGAATTACAACGCGTTTTGGAAGGAACGGGACTACCTGCACGAACTCGGCCCCATGAAGGCGGCCATGTTGATGGCCCACGCCTTCAACGATTGGAACGTCATGCCCGAACACAGCATCCGCATCTACGAAGCAGTCAAAGCCAAAGGATTGCCAACACAACTGTTCATGCACCAAGGAGGGCACGGCGGCCAGCCCCCCGTTTCGCAAATGAACCGATGGTTCACTCGCTATCTCTACAACATTCCGAACGACGTGGAAAAAGATCCCCCGGTACGCATCGTCCGCGAAGGAAAGCCTCGCGACGAACCCGAGTCGTACGCAAATTACCCACACCCCGATTCCAAACCCGTATCGTTCCGCTTGGAAAAGGGAGGTATCAGCTCCGGTGCACTCGTGCGCAACGATCGAAACGCGAATGGGAACCCGATTGTTCCCATTGTGAGCCAGGGCAAGGAAACATTGATCGATAACTTCTCCTTCCCTGGCTCGGCTCTCGCCCAAGCCGAGTGGTCCAATCACCGTCTCCTTTATTCCACCAAGCCTTTGGAAAAGGAAGTCCACATCTCCGGCACTCCCAGAATTCGATTGCGCGTCGCTTCTAATAAACCGTCGGCATGCTTGTCGGTCTGGCTCGTTGCATTACCTTGGACGGGAAGCAAACGGATCACCGACGACGTGATCACCCGTGGGTGGGCCGATCCCAAAAATGCCAAATCGCTCGAGAACGAAGAGCCGCTGGTGCCGGGCGAATTCCGGACCGTTGAGTTCCATTTGCAACCCGAAGATCAAATCATTCCCGCCGGCGAAAGCATCGGCTTGATGCTCTTCGCCAGCGACCGGGATTTCACGCTCTGGCAGGAGCCAGGTACCGAACTTTCGATCGATCTCGATCAAAGCGAACTGATCCTGCCGATCGTTTCGAGCTTGGAATGACAGGACAGGGCGACGTCCTTTCGGTCGATCGCCATGCAAATCGGACTACTGGAAGAACGTGTTGGCTTCGCCCCCAGCACGGGTCCCCAACGCCCTCCAGATGGGCAATTCAATATTGGACGAGATCGATTGCACCGATCCGTCCATCATCAACGTATTCACAACTCCCGTGTGGTAGCTGCGGGACGTGATGACTGCGTAGGTCGTGGAGGTCTGATCCCGCCCCTCGCGACTGCTCGATACGTCGAAATCAAAAGTCCTACCGCTGACAACGTGTGGGACTCGTGTGTTCGGTGAAAAAGTGGTGGTGAATCCTGCGTGGATCGCTCGGCCGCAAACCCACTCGGTGTGACCATTCGATTCGGACCAAGCCCCACCGCTGATGGAAGGGGAGACAGCGTCGGGTGTGAGCGGTGCAGTCGCAGGCAACGTGGCATCGTGAACGCGAGGCGTAAAGGCTTTGACCTCCGCCATGCCGATCGTGTTGCTGAGGCCATCGCTAAAACCCCCGACACGAGATCGCAAGTTGGGGGCAAACGCGGCCCCGCCGTCCGCGCGATTGACCGGGTTGTAAATCAAATACTCACCGACGCTCAACGCATAGCAGAGCGGGTAATGCTCAGGAATTCCATTGGCGTCGAGCCGCGCCCGATCGTTCGTGTCGCTCGGGCATATCAACACAGGAACCTTGATCGTCGCCACGCCGTTGGGTGGGAAGTTCGCTTTGTTTCCTGCCGTGTGGTAACCGATGGAGAAATCGATCAGGCGGAAGGTGTTATCCCCTTCGAGAAACGGGAGGAGGAATGATTGCCCCGACCAAGGCTGACCGGCCGATCCCCCCAAAGTGATCGTCGAGGGTGGAAAGGATTTGAAAGTTCCCTCGTAATTGTGCAGAGCCAAACCGAGCTGCTTGAGATTGTTTTGGCATGACATCCGCCGCGCGGCCTCGCGGGCAGCTTGAACCGCCGGAAGCAACAATCCAACCAAAATACCGATGATCGCAATCACGACCAACAACTCCACCAAGGTGAAGCCCGTTCGCAGTGGCCTCGACCGAATCACCCCACGGCCATTTGCGCAAGCCATCTCATCTCTCCAACGCTACGCATCGACCTAACGCGATTCCTTCCGTCCCGCAAACGCAGAAACACTCAGAAGGATCGGTCAAACGTGGCTGGCTGAGGTTCGTCTTTGAACACGTCAAAGAAAATCCAATCGCTGGCTTCGCCGTCTCTTATTGAGACTGTGTTTCAAGAGAATAGTGAGACCGGCCTAGAAGTCAAGATGGGACTGCTGCGGGTTATCGAAGACGCTGCAGGTGGCGAAGGAAGTCTCGGTCGAGTTTAGCCAGATCCTCGCCGAAGCAGGAGCGGAAGAGATCGAGCCGTTCTCTCGTGGGGGGTTGGGTTCCCACGGGGATTTCACGAATGAGCTGAAGGTATTTGACGAAGTCTTTGGAGCGGGTTTGGACCAAGAAATGGGTGAGCCCCCACGCCTCCGCGTAGCAGTGGGTCATGGTTTCCCCGTTTCGCAATCGGTTATCGTCGGAAAGAAGGAGGGCAAGCGAATCGGCGGTTCGGAGCGGGATATATTGAACGAGATTGTTGTAGTTGTGTTGATTGATCTTCCCGATTCCTCCCCATCCTCCTTTGCTGGTCAAGTCAGGGGATTCGAAATAGGTCGCCAGTCCTTCGCTCAGCCAAAGCGGGCTAGCTCCAAGTCGAGTTTGCAGTCCGCAATTGAAAGCGATTTGGTGGCAGGCTTCGTGGACGATGGTAGCGACGGTCCGTTCCGCTTCTGGGCGGGACAGGATTTGTTGCACCAATATATCGCGATTGACTCGCATATTGCTGGGAAGCATTCCCTCGACACCGGTCAAGTCATACGAGGCAAGACGGTTCGTACCTTGGTGGTAATAGCCGAATGTATTCTCCGCGCCTTGAAATTCTTGGCTCGCATAGCGGACGTAATCCGCTTTGGTTTCGAAGATGAGCGAAACCAATGGAAAGCGGGGCGCCGTGAGCTCGAAACCTTTGGATTTCCAGAAGCGATGGAATCCGCGGTAGAGTCGTTCGTACAGATCGACATTCCATCGCGCGTAGGCTTCCGTTGTGTTGTAGCAAAGGAGGAAGTGATCGCTGTCGAGGACGCGGCTGTTCGGGGGCATCCAACGCAGCATCTTTTGTCCCAGTTCGACCGGTTTGGTGGGTTCGAGCAGACCGGTCTGGGATTCTTTGGCCACCAATTCCTCTGGAGATATCGCGGTGAGTGCTCCATCGGCATCGAGGACCAGGAGCCCGAAGCCATCCCGTTCCGCCACCAATTCTCCTTGAACCGATTTGGCTTCTCCGTTCTCGCGGTACCGGATAGAGGTCATGAAGCCCAAGTCAGGGACGGAGGCGTCTGTTGAAGTTCCGGAGGACTCTTGAGCGTCGAGGCAGCGAATGCGTGAGCCTAGAGACAGGGTGTGGACCGAAAGGGCAGCCGCGGCAGCGATCCAATTCCTCCGATCGCAGACTTTGCGACCCTTTGGGTGAAGCCCGGAACGCGTGACCGAGCGCGGATCTTTCGGAGGAAACGGAGGTTGGGGATCAGCAGGATGGGGGTGGGAGTGCATGGCTATTCCTGCTCCTGATGAAAGATCCCTGAAAAGGTCGACTCGGTCACCGCAGCCGTCCAGTGCCGATCGCAGCTGGCCAATCGCATTCGACTAGTCGAGATCGGCGGGCGGCTTGCTGCGGAAGACCGCAACCACATCTTCTACGGGGATCACATAAAGTTGGTTGTCGACTTCGAAATCGACGGGTATTGCGTTTTTGGGGTGAAAAAGAATTTTGTCGTACTGTTTGAGGGGCACATCCTCATCGTGTTCGATCTGCTGGCTAATCGTAACGATTCGTCCGGTAATGGTGGGGATTTCCGCCGCGTCGGGGAGTGCGATCCCTCCGCGAGTTTCCCGTTTTGGCTCGTCTTTACGGACGAGCACGCGGTAACCGATGGGTTCGATGTAGTCAAAGTTCGTAGATTTTTTTGCCATGGCCCCAGCATAGGGGAGGAACGGAAATCGACAAGTACATTTGCACTTGCGTCGACCGGCAAATTCGTCATACTCCTGGGCTTTCCCCAAACGAAAACGACGGCCGCTCCGCGCGGCGATCGTAAACCTAAATTGCGTGGACTTGTCCATGCGTGTCGTTATTTTGGCACCGGAATAGCTTAGGAATGATTGAAACAATCGAAGTAGCGAAGCGCGAACAAGTTGGTTCGCGTGCAATGATCAAGATCCGAGAAAAGGGTTTGGTGCCTGCAATTCTCTATGGTCACGGCGAAGAAAACATTTGCTTGACCCTGCCTTTGGACACGGTCAACAAGCTGATCAAGCACGGCACCAAACTGGTCAATCTGACCGGGTCCGTGACCGATACAGCTTTGTTGCGATCGGTGCAGTGGAGCAGCATGGGTGACTACGTCATCCACGTCGATTTCGCACGCGTTTCGCAAACGGAAACGGTGGATGTGACGTTGCCTGTCCATTTGCATGGCGAAGCCCCTGGCGCGATGACCGCTGCAGGTCAATTGCGATTTGTGGCACACGAAGTGGTGATTCGCTGCCCCGCGGCGAAGATTCCTGAGTTCCTTTCGTGCGACATCAGCCATTTGCAGCTAGGTCAGTCGATTCACGTCAGCGAGCTGAAGCTTCCAGAGGGAGCGTCGGCAGTTACGCCTGGTTCGATCGTCGTGGTTCAAGTAGCGGTAGCAGCGGGTGAAGAAGCCGCCGTTGCAGCGTCGGGAGCTTCGGAGCCCGAGTTGATCCGCAAGGAGAAGCCAGCCGATTCGGCTAGCTAGTGGGTTTCGGTTGTGGAGTTGACCCCCTCACGAATGTCGATGGTGGTAGGGCTCGGGAACCCAGGGGCCAAGTATCATTGGACCCGGCACAACATTGGATTTGAATGTTTAAATTTAGTCCATCGGAAGCTTGGTTCGCCGAGCTTGCAGACTAAATTTGAAGGCCAGTTTGCAAAGGTCAAGCAGGGCGGGCAGGATGTCTGTTTGGTTTGGCCTTTGACCTATATGAACTTGAGCGGACGGTGCGTTGCACAGTTTGCAAGGTTCTACCGCATCGAGCCAGCGAATATACTGGTGGTTTGCGATGATTTGAGTTTGCCTTTGGGCAAGCTCCGGATTCGCAAATCGGGCTCGAGTGGTGGGCAAAAAGGGTTGGAGGACATCCTTCGTTGCCTGGGCACCCAAGACGTCCCGCGTCTTCGGATCGGGATCGACCCGACGCCGGATAGGTGGGAGACCGCGGATTATGTGTTGAGCAAATTCGCGGCCGCCGACAAAGAAGTCGTCGACCAAGCGTTGGTTCGCGCGGATGCGGCCATTGCGTGTTGGTGGAGCGATGGGATCGACGTTGCGATGAATTTGTTCAACGCGTCGGAACCTCGTTCGCCGAAGAGACCTAAACAGAAACCATCGGACACATCCCCAGGGAGCGACTAGTCGCTTCGAAAACACAGGCGATCCGGCGAAGGGATCGCGAATAACAGCGTAGGAGTTGAAAAAGTTGGCTACCGGAATTTACGAATGCCTTTTTTTGTTTGATAGCAATCACTACGCCCGCGACCCGGGTGGTGTTGCCACCTCCGTTCAATCGATGATCGCAGATTTGGGTGGGGAGATCTTGGTATGCCGATTGTGGGCCGAGCAGCGACTTGCTTACCCGATCAACGGTCACAACAAGGGTACCTACTGGCTTGCCTATTTCCGACTCGATACATTGAAGCTCAAAGAACTGAATCGGACTTGCCAGCTCAACGAGAGCTTGCTCCGTTTCATGTTCACCAAAATCGATCCGCGATTGATCGATGCGTTGGTGGCGCACGCCCAAGAAAAAGTTGTTGTGCCCATTGATGCTCTCGAACGACAGCCCGTAGGCGTTGGCGTGGGTGCCGACGATGAAGAAGAATCCGAGGTTGAGGACGAATAAGAGATTCGGGCTCGGCCAAACGTTGCCGTTAACGGCTTAGAGACCGGGAGTGCACAACATGGCTAGCTACAATCGAGTTATTCTCCTTGGAAATTTGGTTCGAGACATCGAACTGAAATACACCACCTCGCGATTGGCGGTATGTCAAAACGCGATTGCCGTGAACGAGCGGCGAAAGAATGCAGCAGGCGAATGGGTCGATGAGACCTCCTTCGTCGATGTAACCTTTTTCGGTAGGACCGCAGAGGTCGTCGCCGAGTATTTAGGCAAGGGTTCCCCGATCTTCGTCGAGGGCAAACTCAAGCAGGATACTTGGGAAAAGGATGGCCAGAAGCGAAGCAAATTGTATGTGATCGTCGATCGCATGCAGCTGATCGGGAGCCGCAATGAGTCGAAAGGCTCGGGGGCTCCTAGGCCGCAAAGCAACGGCAACCGATTTGCAGATCAGGAACAACATGTTTCTCCCGATATGCACGTGTCGGAGGTTGGGGATGGTGGCTTCATCGACGAAGACATGCCCTTTTAATACAGAACATTATTTTAAAACCGCTTTGGTTAGTGATTTGAAATGACAACACGAAAGATGCGTACTCCGACATTTCCTCGTCTTCCCAAGGGACCGAATGGCGGTATTCAGCTGATGCTCATCCAAAACGTCGAGCATCTCGGCAAAGCAGGGGATGTCGTTGAAGTCAAACCTGGGCACGCGAACAATTATCTCCTCCCAGAAGGCTTGGCGATCGTCGCCACCGACCACCACAAGCGAATGGTCGATAAGCACCGCGCCAAACTAGCGGAAATCGAGAAGCAACGACTCGCTTCCCTCCGCCAACTCGCCGATCAGTTGTCGAAGCAATCGATCAACGTCGAAGCCAATGCAAACGACGAAGGACATCTCTACGGTAGCGTCGGCGCAACCGAGATCGTCTCCGCTCTCAAGGCCAACGGCTTTACGATCACCAGCGAGCAAGTACGACTCGAAGGGGTTCTCAAGGAACTGGGGCTCTACACGGTCAAGATTCAATTGCACCAAGAAGTCGGCACCGAACTCAAGGTGTGGGTGGTTCCGACCGCCGCCAACTAGGTCTCCGAATCGAGTTTTCGATCCGGGGAGCTACGGCGAGATCAAGTAGGAGCCTCACCCAGCCACCTCCATTCCTGCATTGAAAAAGAGCCGGTTCTTCGAACCGGCTTTTTTGGTTTCCTGTTGGCTTTTTAGTTTCCTGTTGGCTCCGGGCGTTACGTCCGTCTGGGATCTCCACGGACCCCTCCCCCCAGACCGCCTGTGCAGAATCGCTTTTCCAGAAAAACGCGTTCCAAGCAAAAGACCGCTAGGCCTTCGGCTTCACCCCCGATGCGATGTGGTATCGCCGGGACGGAAACAATTCACCCTCTTCAAACCACCTTCCCAAATTAGCCTCGTACCAGTTGGGATGCTTGGTCACCAACACCAACCTCCCGCCAGGCCTCAGCGAACGGTGAGCGGCCGCAAGAAACTTCTCGGCAATATGAAAGTCGCCGAAGTAGGGCGGGTTGGCGAGTGCCATGTCGTAGGAGCCGGGCTCCCCGTAAACGCCTGTCCAATTCACTTCGGTCGTCAGATTGGTCAGCCCATTGAGGCGAATTCCCCGCTGCACGCAATCGATCGCACGGGCGTTGGCGTCGACCGCGTGGACGCGGGCGCTCGGATCCCTTTTCGCTAGGCCGAGAGCCACCGAACCGGCACCACAGCCGATATCGATCAGCTTGGACTCTGGGTAGACGTCGACCGCATCCAGCAGCTGCCTAGCTCCATTGTCGAGGTGGCGATGGGAGAAAACTCCGGGACGCGTCACCATCTTGATCAGCTCATCGCAGTCCCGATAGGCGAGCTCGCAAGCAAAATCCTTGCGCTTCTTGAGTTCTGCTGTTTTCTCAATCCAGTAGACCGTTCCCTGCTCGTGCTTGCGAACCTTCACGCTGCGCTCGAAGGTCTTGAGCTGATCGAGAACCCAGCGATCGTCCGGATTATCGACCGACACGAAGAGCACCCCTCCGAGCACCAGGTGATGGAAAAGCTGCTGAATGTAATCCCTGGAAAGCTCTCCTTCGCCTGTCGTCACCAGCGAAAGGAGGCCGGCGTGGAAGCGGGAGTCGGGAAGATCGGCATCGCACAACACCTCGACATTCCCAGGTGATGGGACCGGGGAATTATCTTCCGCCAGCTGAAGATGCCCTTCGGTCCGACTGGCCTGGAAGGAATCGATGTGGAAGCATTGGACCTGAAGCCGGAGCTGTTCCCCCGCCGTGTGACGAGCCAGCCCTTCGGCGGCCTGGTGCCGCCCGGAGGAGATACTGACCAACTTCAATCCTTCGAGATCGGGAATCCCAAGTTTCTTACGAAGACCCAGCCAGTCCCAGTCGAGGAGCGTGCCAGCCAAGATGGCTTCTTCGGCTCGAGGAGGCAAACGGCGGGCAACCGGTTCGTAGCCGTCGGAGGAAGTAGGGGTTTCACTCATAACTTGATCGTCGAAAAAGCGGATAGGAAGGGAATCCGTATGATAGACGCTCTGCGCGGGATTCCTATTCGAGTTGCTCGGTCTGGACGAAGTTCGAGAAGAATTGCCTTCTCCGTCACTTGCCCAAAATGTAAACTACTCCGTGCAGTTTCTTCCCCTCCCGATGAGACACGAAGCGGACCGTCGGAACCAATCTTCGCGCGTAGAACCGCATGGACCATGGAATCGTGGCCGGCATCGAACAAACTTATGCACCGAATAGACCGATGCTTGAACGACGCCCTTGCGTCAACCCAAAGCGACACATCGCCGAGAGCGTTGAATAATTGAACGGCCATCGAGGGACTTTTCAAGCCGTTCTATGGAAACGAGTACTTTCCCTGCATTTTTGCACTATTTTTCAAACGAGATCGCTATGGAAGCATCGAGGAACAAGCCTGACTTTTCGAGCGGAACCGAAGGGAAGATTTCTTCGATGCGCGAAACCTTTCGTAGGCGTTTGTGTTTAAGTATCGGCCAAAAAACGATGCAACCTCTCGTTCGTGCGGCTGGCTTGTGAGCTCGGACGCAGTTCGTGAACTAACTTGGTAGTGACCAATCGAAAGACCAGCAATGAGCTCCTCGTTAACAGCATCAACTTCTCTTCAATATCTGGATTCGCACTCGTACGCAGCCTCTTCCGTGCCCTCACTCGAAAACGTCTACATGACCGTTTACATCGTCGATAGCGATCCGAAGGCGCGAGGGGTGGTGAAGAAGCTTGCCGATGGGGCGGGCTACACGGTCATCGAGTTTGACTCTGCCGAACGGTTTTTGTCCCTAATCCAGTCCGAGCCTCTTGGATGTATTGTTCTGGAATTGGAGCTTGGGGATACCGATGGTACTTCTCTGATCCGCCGGATCCGGGATGCGGGCTGGAAGATTCCCATTCTCATCGTGACCTCCCAAAACGATATTGGCTGGTGCGCGAGCGCCTTCAACGCCGGAGCCAGCGATTACTTGGCCAAACCGGTCGACCCGGACAAGCTTCTCAGTTGCATACGGAACGCGTACGACGCATCGGAAAAACGGAAACAGGAGCTGCAGGCCCAAATCGATGCCGAGAAGAAACTTAGCAGCCTCACCCTTCGAGAACGTGAAGTACTCGAGTTGCTCGTCGCCGGGAACTCCATGAAGACCATTGCATCCAGTTCTGGGACTAGCTTCCAAGCCGTTGCGCGACATCGCCAACGAATCCTCGAAAAACTCGGGCTCGAAGGAGATGTGGCCCTCGCTCGATGGGTCTTCGATCTCCGGCGTGGAGGCGGGAAAGTCTAACGTTTTGCCTGACATTCGCCCCCCTGGGACGGCAATCACGGATTGACGAAACTCCCTTACATAGGCTAATCTTTTGATGGAGAATCCCCCGATAGTTCCGGGGGATTTGTTTTTTTACCCGTTGTTCGATACCGCAGAAGGTGACGGCGAATGCCGTTGCCTGTGCACAGCCTCTTGGCCGGGGCTTGCATTGCAGGAACAACCAGACCACGGAGAGTGAAATATGGCCAACGAGTTAGTCGAAAAATTGATCGAGGCTGGCGCTCACTTCGGACACCGAGTGAGCCGCTGGAACCCCAAGATGGAGCCGTACATCTACGGCCGAAAAAACCTCATCCACATCATCGACATCCGCGAAACGCTTCGCGGAATGCTTCGAGCGAAGAAATACCTGAACCAAGTCGCCGCACAAGGCTCCTTGGTGCTGTTCGTCGGAACCAAGCGTCAAGCATCCGAAGTCGTTCAACGGGAAGCTCTCCGCTGCGGAATGCCATTCGTCAGCGAACGATGGTTGGGTGGCGCTCTGACCAACTTCCGAACCGTTCGTGATCGAATGAAGCGATTGGACGAATTGGAAACGATCATGAACAGCGAACGCATCAACGAGTACTCGAAGAAGATGCAATCCTCGCTCAACCGCGAGTATCGAAAGATCTACCGAAACTTGAACGGTCTTCGCATCCTCAATCGCTTGCCCGAGTGCTTGGTCATCGTCGACCCTAAAAAGGAAAAGAACGCTGTTCGTGAAGCCAAAGCGCTCGGAATCACCACCGTCGCATTGATCGACACCGATTGCGATCCAACCCAAATCGACTTGCCAATCCCAGGCAACGACGACGGGATCCGCTCCATCGACTTGATCATCAAACAACTGGCGGATGCGGTTCTGGCAGGCCGGGCCGAAAACCCAGAAATGCAAAAGAAGGCCGGCGGCGAAGCGAAAAATGACGTAACCGCCGAAATGGTCGCTAAGGCCGAATCGATGGCTTAATCGCCAGGCGCTCCGTCCACCAAAGATTCAACCATGCGTCGGCGCCGATCCTGCTCTTGGGATTGGCGTCGCTTCGTTATCCGAAACGACTTCCATACAGGGATACAAACCATGTCGACTATTTCCGCAAGTGACGTCGCTGAACTTCGTAAGCAAACCGGTGCCGGTTTGATGGACTGCAAAAAAGCATTGCAGGAATCCAACGGCGACTACGAAGGCGCTCTCGATTACCTTCGAAAGAAGGGACAAAAAGTTGCAGAGAAACGCGCTGACAAATCGGCCAGCGAAGGCTGCGTCGTAACCGCTGTCGATCCTTCGAAGACCAAAGGTGTCGTCTTGGCCCTTTGCTGCGAAACAGACTTCGTCGCCAAAAACGAAGGTTTCACCGATTTGGCCAAACGATTGGGCCAACTGGCGCTTGATAGCAATGCCGAATCTGTCGAACAACTCAATGCACTGAAGATCGACGGAATGACTGTCGCCGAGAAACTCGTCGAACAAACGGGCAAGACCGGCGAAAAGATGGTTGTTTCCGAACTCTACCAACTCAGCGGCGACAAGATCGCGACCTACATTCACGCAGGAAGCAAGATTGGAGTCCTCCTCGCGTTCAAAGATGGGGGCAAACCAGGTGCGGATGAATTCTTCCGCGGAGTTGCCATGCACATCGCCGCAATGAAGCCTACGATCTTGAACTATACCGAGTTCGATGCAGAGTTCGTTGCTAAAGAAACGGAATCGATGCGAGCTCGCATCATCACCGAAAACGAAGACCGCGCTCGCTTGGGCAAACCTCTCAAGACGGTTCCTCAATTCGTGAGCCGATTGCAACTAACCCCGGAGGTCATGACCGCCGCAGAAGATGCGATCAAAGCGGAATTGAAAGCCGAAGGAAAGCCCGAGAAGATCTGGGACAAAATCGTTCCAGGCAAAATCGATCGCTTCGTTGCCGACAACACTCTGCTCGACCAAGAACGATGCTTGCTCAACCAGTTCTACGTTCTCGATGAAACGAAGACGGTCGATGCTGCCATCAAAGCTTTCGGCGACCAAGCCCAAATCGTGGCGTACCGACGCGTAGCGATCGGCTAACCTCTCACGCACGCCCGATCCCTTTCTCACCTCTACCGCTAGCGCCCAGCGGTTGACGGCCACAGGCCTCTCTTCACCGACCTAGGCTCTCTGCGTCCTCTCGAGATCGCTGCCTCGAAGATGTCGCGTCAATTTCCCTATTCGTAAATCGGGAAGAACGTGTTGAACGCTTGCTCACAAAACACCCCTGGATCGTTGAAGCGCTGATGGCGATCCAACGCATCAATGCGTCCCATCTCCTCCTGGCTTAACACGAAACCATCCACATCCAAGTTCTCTCGCAATCGATCAGGATTGCTCGACTTCGGAATCACGGACGTCCCCCGCTGCACACCCCACCGTAATACGACTTGAGCCGGCGACTTGCCATGCGACTTGGCAATCCCTACGACCACAGGATGCTCAAGAACCGAATCACCTTTCGTCGCCATCCCTAAAGGAATATAGGAAGGAGCCCCTAACGGCGAGAAGGCTGTCATCGCGATCGATTCCTGCTGACAGTAACGCAGCAGTTTGGCTTGCACCAAATAGGGATGCGCTTCAACTTGAAGAACCGACGGCCGAATGCTGCATTGAGCCAAGAGATCGCGAATCAAAGCGACGCTAAAGTTGCTCACTCCAATCTGCTTGACCAACCCCTGATCAACCAACTCCTCCATTGCTTGCCAGGTTTCGCGGATCGGTACCGGGTCGTATTCCATTCGCGGAGGCTGCGCCTCAGGATCCCAGAACCATCCGGCTGGGTAACGAGTGCTCTCCGGTACGTATTTCAGCGAGATCGGGAAATGGATGAGATATAGATCCAAATAGTCGACGCGTAGATCCGATAACGAACGCTTCAGTGCCGGCAGAACATGCTCGGCGCGATGATTCGTATTCCAAAGCTTGCTGGTGACCCATAATGCATCGCGAACGCATAGTCTTTGCGACAATGCCTTCTCGATCCCTTGCCCAACCTCCGCTTCATTTCCGTAGTCGGAGGCGCAGTCCAAATGGCGATAGCCCATTTCGATCGCCTGCACGGTCAGTGCCGCCGCTCGATCTTTCTCGACCTTCCAGAAACCGTAACCAACAGACGGAGGGGTACGACTCATGAGAGATCGACCTTTCAGTAAACGGTGGCGTTAGCGATGTCGCTCTACGCAGGCTTTGATGTCTTCAAACACTTGATCCGCTGATTGCATCCCGTTTACCACCTCGAGCTTGCCCTGCTTGGCGTAATACTCGGTGAGCGGCGCGGTTTGCGTATGAAACACGTGGAGTCTCTCGCGGATCGTATCGTAATTGTCGTCGACGCGACCATCGATCTGTGCCCGCTTCAGCAATCGCTGAATCAACTCCTCTTCCTCTACCTTTAACTCCAAGGCCATATCCAGCTTGAGGCCTTGGTCAGCTAAATAGTCATCCAGCAACTGAGCCTGGATGAGCGTACGAGGGAAGCCGTCGAATAACGCACCGTTGACGCACTCTTCACTTTGAAGCTTCTGCGCGACAATGCGCATCACGACGTGATCGGGGGCCAAGCGCCCCGCATCGATGTAGGAAGCGACCCAACGGGAAAGGGCGGTCTCCTGCTTCTTGACCGCTCGCAGCATTTCGCCGGTCGATAGGTGGGGAATGTTTAGCAGTTCGACCAACCGCTTGCATTGCGTTCCCTTCCCTGCGCCGGGAGGGCCGATAAAAACCAATCGCACGGAGCGGCCCTTTCTAACTGGCTGTCCTGGTGGTAGGAATCAAGATCCAGGGGCTACTCTTCCAATAAACCCTTGTAGTTTCGCATGAGCAAATGACTGTCGATCTTTTGGATCAGATCAAAAGCCACACTCACCGCGATCAACAAACCCGTACCCCCGTAAAAGGAGGCCACGCTAAACGAAACACCAAACTGAGAAGTGATAATCGTCGGAACGATTGCGACGACAGCCAAGAACGCTGCGCCAACATAGGTGATCCGAACCATCACTTTTTCAAGGTAATCCGCTGTCCGCTTCCCAGGACGATAACCCGGAATGAACGCGCCTGAATCCTGCAAGTTCTGCGACATCTCCTTGGGATTGAACATGATCGATGTCCAAAAGAAGCAGAAGAAGAAGATCAAAGCAACATAGAGGACGTTATAAGCAAACGACGAACCTGAATTGAGCATCGCAGACAACGCGTTGAAAACGGAGGTCAACGCGGGCCACCAAGATGCACTCGCGCTCGCCAACATGCCGAACACCAACGCGGGGATCATCAAAAGACTTCCCGCGAAAATAATCGGCATCACACCGGACTGATTGATTTTAAGCGGCAAGAACTGCTTCGATCCGCCCATCACACGTCGGCCGCGAACGTGCTTTGCACTTTGCATCTGGATGCGTCGCTGTGCCATGGTGATAAACACGACGGCAAACACCACCGCAACGAAAAGGAACGCCAATACCAACAACACGTCGGGTCCGATGTTGCTACCGCTACCACCGCTCAACGAACTGGACATGTTCTGTCGCAAATCCCACAAAGCTTTCGGCATCTGGGCCAAAATCCCAGCCATGATCAACAACGACACCCCGTTCCCGATCCCATACTCATCGATCTGCTCACCGAGCCACATCAAGAACAAGGAACCGGCAGTCATGATGGCGACAGACGTGATCTGCCAACCGAAGGAAAGTTCGTTCGATCCGCTCGCATAAAAGAACTCGGATATGGAGCCGGCCGACTGACCGATGATCATGTACCGCAGATACACCCAACTTTGGATCACACAAATGAATACGGTCAGGTAACGGGTGTATTCGTTGATCTTCTTTCGACCTGCGGGCCCCTCTTTGCGAAGCTGCTCTATGGGACCCCAAACCGTTCCCAACAATTGGAAGATAATCGACGCCGAAATGTAAGGGGCGATACCGAGACCGAAGATGGTCAAGGTTCGCAAGTCTGTCGCAGAGAAGACAGCGACCTTGTCAAGAAAACTCTGGACCTGCCCGCCCATGGCAATGCTGGATTCCTGCAACACAGGAAGACGGATGTGGTATCCGATTCGGTAAATTGCCAACAAAGCGAGGGTCAGCAATATCTTCTGACGAAGCTCGGGAATCGAAAAAACAACCCGAAGTTTTTCCAACATAGGCTTGATCCTGAACAGGTGATGTTCACAACGTAGAGGCTGTATTGTTTCGAAAGATTGAGATCGTGACTAGCCGAATTCAACCTTCCTTAAACGAAAACACCACGCGGAATGCGTGGTGCTTTGAATTCGATTTCCTTCGAAGTCAACTGGACCTCGCAGGACTACTCCGCCTTGAGAGCCGCAACGCGCTCTTCAGGGGTTCGCTTCGCAGCGACAATCTCGATGGTGCCGCCAGCCTTTGCGATCTTTTCCTTCGCCGTCTCGCTCGCTCGGGTCACGACGAACTTCAACGCCTTGGTCAGCTCGCCATCGCCAAGGATCTTGACCTCGTCGCAGCGGACTTTGACCAATCCCTTCTCGCGAAGCGTGGTCGGATTCACCTCTTCGCCTGCAACGAACAACGCGTCGATGGCGCTCAAGTTCACACCGAATACGGTGGCTGCCCAACGATTGTGGAAGCCTCGCTTTGGAATGCGGCGAACCATCGGCAAATCCCCACCATTGAAAATGGGGTGCCGCGAGTAACCGCTTCGTGACTTGTGACCGTTATGACCACGACCGGCTGTCTTGCCCGTCTTGCTACCAACCCCGCGGCCAATACGCTTGCGAGGACGGTTCTTGACGATGCCGTTGTTGATGTCTTCTAAATTCATGACAATTTGACCCCTCGGAGTCGCTCGATATCTTCTTTGGTTCGGAGTTGTGACAACGCGTCGAACGTCGCCTTGATCAACACCGTTGGATTATTGGATCGGAAACTCTTTGTCAGGATGTCCTGAATTCCGACCGCTTCGCAAACAGCACGAACTGCTTGCCCTGCAATGATACCTGTGCCAGGGCTGGCTGGCATCAACAAAACGTGAGCAGCGCCGAATCGACCCGACACTGCGTGAGGAATGGTCCCGTTCTGAACCGGGACGCTGATCATCGCTCGGTTGGCTGCCTTCTGAGCCTTCGAAACGCTCGGTGGAACTTCATTCGCTTTGCCATATCCATAGCCGACGCGACCTTTCCCGTCCCCTACGACAACCAAAGCTGCGAAGCTAAAACGACGACCACCTTTTACCACGGCGGCGCATCGCTTGATCTTCAACACGCGATCGATGAGCTGATCGCCTTGAGTATTCTCTGCAGTATTGTTAGCCACTCTATCGATCACTCCGAACTAGAATTCCAAACCTGCTTCGCGAGCCGCATCGGCGAAAGCCGCCACGCGACCGTGATACTTACAAGACCCGCGGTCCAAACAAACCGTCTTGATCCCCTTGGCAATCGCTCGCTCTGCGACGATCTTTCCAAGCTTCTTTGCTGCTTCACAATTTCCGCCGTAGCCGATCGATCCCCGAACATCCTTGTCACGCGTCGTGGCGGAAACAATCGTCAAACCACTCGCATCGTCGATCACTTGGCATCCGAAATTCGTCAAGGATCGATTAATGCACAAACGTGGGCGCTCGGCGCTTCCACGAACCTTCTTCCGCACACGGTAGGCCCGCCGCTGACGCTGACCATCCACTACTTTTCGAATATCCACGACTTACCTCGAATCCACCAGTTGTTTTCTTAAAACCAACGCAGCTTCCCGTTCACAACCAGAGGGCGCTCCCGAAAAGGATCCTACGCCTTCCATGCAAACGGCCCCGAGCCGCACCTTTGGGAACCAGAAACCTCTCGCCCCCGTCCAAACTCTAAGTGTACGACTAGGTCGCACTCTTACCAGGCTTAATCTTGACTTGCTCTCCGACATAACGAACCCCTTTGCCCTTGTAAGGCTCAGGTTTGCGAAGGGCTCGAACGTAGGCTGCGAACTGACCGACAGCTTGCTTGTCGCAACCCTTGACCGTCACGTGCGTTTGGTCCGGGCATGTCACTTCCAAGTTTTCAGGAATCGGGATTTGCAATTCGTTGGCGAAACCAACCCGAAGCTGCAGAATCTTTCCTTTGATGGCGGCGAGATAACCAACCCCGATGATCTCAAGCTTCTTCTCGTAACCGTTCTTCACACCCACGACCATGTTATTGATCAGAGCGCGGGTCAACCCATGGAACGCTCGCGAGTCGCGATTGTCGTTGGCTCGGTTTACGGTGAGCGTCTTTCCGTCTTCGGAAACCGACACCGATATGTTTTCTTGATGGGTAAACGAGAGCTTGCCCTTCGGACCCTCCACGTTCACCGTCTGTCCATCCACAGATACCTTGACGCCATCCAAGACAGCGATGGGCGACTTTCCAATTCTCGACATCTTTAATTACCTTCGGAATGTATGGTGCAGCTTTGGCTCACCAGTCTTCCTGTTGCGTTAGAGAATCCATCGACGATCACCTCGACCGTCAACTTCTTTGTTTCAATCCACTAGCAAACTTCAGCCAAGACTTCGCCGCCCAATTTCTGCTGGCGAGCTTCCCGATCGCTGATCACACCTCGCGATGTGCTAACAATGGAGATACCCATGCCGTTCAAAACCGGCTTGAGCTCACCGCACTTGGCGTAAACGCGTCGGCCTGGCTTGCTCACACGTCGGACGGTTTGAATGATCTTCTCACCATTCGGTCCATACTTGAGTTCAATTCGGAGAATCTTGGCAGGCTCTCCTTCTACTTCGGCGTAATCCCAAATGTAGCCTTCTCGCTTCAGAACGTCCGCAATTCCCTTGCGAAGACGAGAGAGAGGCACATCGACGAAACGGCGTTCAATGCGAACAGCGTTTCGAATTCGGGTCAACATATCCGAGATTGGGTCATTGATCATATTCTATAGCTCCCCGCTTCTTACCAACTCGACTTGCGTACACCTGGGATCAAACCTTTGTCAGCAAGCTGACGGAAACAAATTCGGCAAATGCCAAACTTGCGATACACAGCGCGAGGCCGACCGCACAACTTGCAACGGTTCTCGCGACGGGTGGAGAATTTTGGCTCTCGACTGGCTTTTGCAATCTTGCTTTTGCTTGCCACGGGTAGTTTATCCGGTTAGTACTAGGAAAACGGGTGGTTAGGGTTACTGCGTTCGAGTCGAGACTACCCAAATCGACGCATACTTTCGACTGTTAAACTAGGCTGTCTTCTTTACCTTGGGAGCCCGGAAAGGCATCCCGAACATCTCCAACAACCGACGCGCTTGGTCGTCTGTGGACGCGGAAGTAACGATGGCAATATTCATGCCCTGTGCCTTCGCGAACTTGTCCCCGGTCAACTCCGGAAACACCAACCACTCGGAAAGTCCCATGGAGTAATTGCCGTTGCCGTCGAAGGCGGTTCGGCTCACTCCTCGGAAGTCACGCACCCGAGGCAAAACAATGCTGATCAGTCGATCCAAGAACTCGTACATGCGGTCCCGTCGCAACGTTACTTTGCAACCGATCGCAACGCCTTCTCGCAATCGAAATCCTGCGATCGATTGCCGGGCTATCGTCAGGACCGGCTTTTGACCTGCGATCTCCGTCATCGCGTCGGCAGCCAGTTCCAAGAACTTCTTGTCTTGCATCGCCTCTCCAACCCCCATGTTGATGGAGATCTTCTCAATGCGAGGGATCGACAAAACGTTCTTGATGCCCAACTCCTTGCCGAGTTCGGACTGAATCGTTTGGAAGTACAGTTCTTGAAGTCGCGGTGCCATGTTTCTAACGAGCCAAAGGGCTCTTATCTTCTAAGGACCTACCGAATGAATTAAGACTTTTGTGCGTGCGATGCACGCGCCGGAGCGATAACACTAATCGTCGCCCCACTCTTCTTGCTGTATCGCTCTTTGGTGCCATCGGGAAGGAACCGAACACCGATCCGTGTCGGCTTTCCGGTTTGCGGACAAACCAAAGCGACTTTCGAAACATCGACAGGCGCTTCCTTCGACAACCGACCACCCTGTGGATTCCGTTGCGATCGTTTTACGTGCTTGAAAATCTTGTTGAGATTCTCGACGACGACCTTGTTCTCCGTTCGGTCGACTTTGATAACGCGACCCTTTTGACCTTTGTCACTACCGGAGAGCATGACGACGATGTCGTTTACCTTGATCAACATTTAAACTACCTCGCTCGCCAACGAAACAATCTTTGTGAAACTCTTCTCGCGAAGCTCCCGTGCGACTGCACCGAAGATCCGCGTCCCGCGGGGGTTATTGTCCTTGTCGACCAACACGACCGCGTTGGTGTCGAATCGGACATAGCTGCCGTCAGCGCGACGCGAAGGTTGCGACACTCGCACGATCACGCCCCGAACCACAGCCTTCTTCTTGATTTCGCTGCCCGGAATAACACTCTTCACGGAGCAGATGATGACATCGCCCAAGCTCGCGTAGCGGCGACGGGTACCGCCCAACACTTTGATG
Source organism: Pirellula sp. SH-Sr6A (assembly GCF_001610875.1). NCBI lineage: Bacteria > Pseudomonadati > Planctomycetota > Planctomycetia > Pirellulales > Pirellulaceae > Pirellula > Pirellula sp. SH-Sr6A. The sequence goes on from NZ_CP011272.1 coordinate 5,007,862, forward strand.
CACATCACCTCGCGTGCACCGGTGTTGTCGGCAACCACCAATCGTGTTTCTTGTTGAATCATTTTCGACTATCCCGAACTTCTGTCCGTTTGATTTCTGATGAATGCTAAGCCCCGAACCCAGGTCGCCTTACGCGTCGTTCGCAACGCTCTCAACCGACTTGCTCTTCTCGACGACGCGAATCAAATTCCATCGCTTGAGCTTCGACAAAGGTCTCGATTCTTCGATTTCAACCTTGTCCCCTACTCGCGACTCGTTGTTCTCGTCGTGAGCATGGCAAACAGTCTTTTTACGGATGATCTTCGAATAGCGTGGGTGTCGCACCAATCGCTCAATCTCAACCCGACGGGTCTTCGCTGTCTTATCGCTGGTTACTACACCGATCAAAATTCGACGTGGCATAATCTGTTAACGTTTGTTAATAACTGTTTCGGAAGGGACTATGGTCAAGGCTCGTGCTCACTAAGCCTTTTTATTTGCCCGCTCGGTTTGAATCGTTCGGACCCGAGCGATCAACCGACGGTTGTGTCGCATCTGGGTCGGGACATCGACTCGTTCCGTCTGCGATTGCAAACGAAGCTTGAACATCGTTTCCGCAGCATCAACTGCTGTCAGCTCCAACTGTTCGTCGCTCATTTCTCGTAGTTCTGACGCTTTCATGATCTCAATCTTCTTCGCAAATCTTATGTGGAACCAAGTCCCCGCCGACTTTTCTCCGGCTCGACTGGATTCCGGATTGAATGTCGCCAGGACGAACCGAACGACTTGCCACCACCCTATGCAGGGCGGCGTCGAACCATCCGGACAGGTACCGGCATCTTAGCCGCCAATCTCGCGAAACAAACCTTCGCTTGCTGCTCGGAAACACCGCTCAGCTCATAAAGGATCGTCCCAGGCTTGACCACAGCCACCCAGTACTCCGGCTCCCCTTTACCCTTACCCATCCGGGTTTCCAAAGGCTTGGAGGAAACTGGCTTATCTGGAAATACTCGAATGTAGAGTCGACCTTCGCCACGAACGTATTGATTACCGGCGATACGGCCCGCTTCGATTGTCTGTGCTCGGATCCAACCGCCTTGTAGGCACTGGAGACCGAAGTCACCGAAGACAACCTTGTTACCGCGGGTCGCGTTACCTTTTATACGTCCTCTTTGGCTTTTTCGGTGCTTGACCCGTTTGGGCATCAGCGCCATCGTTAGCTTCTCCCGCGTAAGAACCTTGATTTACCCATACCTGAATACCGATATTTCCTTGCGGAGTAGCGGCTTCAGCAAACCCATAACTAATCTTCGCTTGAATCGTGCTCAAAGGCAGTGCGCCAGCGTTGCCCTTTTCGCAACGAGCCATTTCCGCCCCACCGAGCCGACCCGACATCTGAATCTTGATCCCGAGTGCACCGGAATCCATCGCTGTTTCAATGGCTCGCTTCATGGTCCGACGGAAGCTCGCTCGCTTCATCAATTGCTTCGCAATATCCTCTGCGATCAACTGTGCTTGAATCTCGGGTCGGTAAACCTCTTCTACTTTGAGGTTCACTCGGCGACCGATCAGATTCTGAAGCTCTTCTTGAAGGATCTCGATTTCGGTCCCCTTCTTACCAATGATCAAACCTGGCTTGGCCACGAAAACCATCAACCGGACTTCGTCGCGGGTGCGTTCGATCTCAATCCGATCGATGCCCGCTTCTCGGTAGGCTGGCTTGGTTGGATGATTCTTGATGAACTTACGAATCTTCTGGTCTTCGACCAACAGCTCCGCAAACTCTTTCTTGCTTGCATACCAGCGGCTCTTCCAGCCCATCACGATCCCGGTACGGAAGCCGATTGGATTTACTTTTTGTCCCATGTTCCGTTTCCTACAGCTCTTCAAGTCGTTTGAGTTCTACCGAAATGTGGGCCGATCGCTTTAGGATCGTGAACGCTTGTCCTCGCGAGCGAGGCTGGAAGCGTTTGAACATCGGTCCGCCGTCGATGCGGGCATCGACCACCACCAACTCTTCCGCGGAGAACGATCGACCGCCGTTTTGCTCGGTGTCTTGTGCATTCCCGACAGCGCTCTTGATCACCTTCTCCAACATCCTCGCACCGCGATGGGGTTGGAACTGAAGGAGCTCCAGCGCTTCGTCCGCAAACTTGCCACGTACCAAGTTTGCCAGAGGTCGGACCTTTCTGGCACTGATGCGTGCGTATCGATGAACGGCTCGAAAAGCCATGATGATTCCCTATTTCAAAACGTCGTTACTTCTTGCCGCCCTTGCCACCGTGTCCGCGGAAAGTCCGCGTCGGGGCAAACTCGCCCAGCTTGTGACCGACCATGTCTTCGGTCACGAACACTTTGATGTGGGCCTTGCCGTTGTGTACCATAAAGGTCGTCCCAACAAATTCTGGAACGATCGTGCAGCGACGCGCCCAAGTGGTGATAGGCTGGCTATCACCCTTTTCACGGAGCTTCGCAAACTTCGCAAACAGCTTGGGGTCTACGAAAGGCCCCTTTTTTGTCGAACGTCCCATACGTCAGAACTCTTCCCTACAAACTATTTAAGTTTCAATTGACCGTAACGAACCGACTTGCGGCGACGAATGATCGCCGTGTTGCTTGGCTTGCGCGGTCGACGTGTCGATCCACCCTTCGCCAACTTGCCCGTCGGGCTCACTGGGTGGCGTCCACCCTTCGTTCGTCCTTCACCACCACCGTGCGGGTGATCGTGCGGGTTCATCGCAGTACCGCGAACGTGAGGCCTCCAGCCCTTCCAACGATTTCGTCCCGCTTTACCGATCCGAATCGCATCGTGCTCGCTGTTTCCAATCTTTCCGATGACCGCTCGACATTGCCCCGGTACACGGCGAACTTCGCCACTTGGCAACTGCAACTGAGCCCATCCGGACTCTCGAGCCATCAGAACAGCTGACGTCCCCGCGGATCGACACAAAGCCGCACCGCGTCCAGGAGTCATCTCCACACAGCAAACTTCCGTTCCCGGTGGAATGTTTCGCATCGGCAAGCAATTCCCGACCGTCGGCGGTGCATCGGCACCGTTGAGCAAGGTCTGGCCTGCCTTCAACCCATCCGGAGCGACCACATATGCCTTCTCACCATCCGCGTAATGAAGCAACGCGATGCGAGCCGAGCGATTCGGGTCGTACTGGATCGAATGGACCTTGGCAGCAACCCCGTCTTTGATGCGACGGAAGTCGATGACCCGGTACATTTGTTTGTGCCCACCACCACGGTGTCGCGCGGTGATGAATCCTTGATTGTTTCGTCCGCCGTGTCGCTTCAATCGCTTGAGCAAGGACTTCTCAGGCTTCGCGCCTGGTGTCAACTCTGCGAAATCGCTAACAGACGAATTGCGTCGTCCTGGCGATGTTGGTCGGTATACTCGAATTCCCATGGTATCTCAGTCGTCTCCTAGAAGAAGTCGATCTTGTGTTCGTTACTCAACTTGACGATCGCTTTCTTCCAAGCCTTCGTCACACCTGCCTTGGCTCGGTACCGCCGGGTCTTGCCAGCGCGATTTTGCGTCGCAACGGCTACTACCTTGACGTTAAAAAGCTCTTCAATCGCTTCTTTGATCTCAGTCTTGTCCGCCAACGGATTCACTTCGAATGCGTAACGGTTTTGACGGGTCGCTTTGTGCACTCCCTTTTCGGTCACCAAAGGTCGAATGACGATCTGGTGAGCGGTCAAGGTCATACTGGTTTTCGGTGGCTGCTTTGCCATTTTCTCTCTCGCCTAAACGAGTCCGCTTTTCTTGCTGTTAATTCGCCCGACCACCCGAGGGCTCGTCACGGCGTCATCTATTTGTCGTCGTCCCAACCTAGCATTCAGGCCAAAAACTAGGCGGTTGCCCGAGTCTTCAACCAATCCAACGCTTCACGCGTCACAACCAACTTGCGAGGACGCAAAACAACCAATGCGTTCAAATCCGAGACAGGGCTAATGGTGCAACCCTGAATGTTTCGGCCGCTCAAGTAAACGTTTCGGTCCAGAGAACCAACTGCTAGCGTCTTGGTCTGACCTTCCAGCCCCAACGCCTTGAACGCACCCGCCAACACCTTGGTCTTTGGTGCATCCATCTTCAATTGGTCCACAACCACAACAGAGCCCGCACTGATCTTCGCAGCGATGGCCATTCGCGTGGCAGCCTGAACGGCCTTGCGAGGCAATCGGTAGTAATACGATCGAGGCTGACGAGCATTCGCATGCCCACCACCACGTCGCACTGGCGTTCGCCTAGCACCAGCACGGGCATTACCCGTACCCTTTTGCTTGTAAAGCTTTTTGGTCGACCCGGCGACTTCGCCGCGAGTCTTCGTCTTGTTGCTACCCTGACGTTGGTTCGCCAAATACATCACGACGACGTCGTGCAGCAACTGCTTGCTAATCTTCGGAGCAATGGAAGCCGGATCGATTTCATAATCGCCGACTTTGTTGCCCGAGAGGTCGTATACAGGAAGTGTTGTCATTTCTTATTTGCCTTAATTCCGACAGCTCAGCACTGTTTTCGAATCGTGTTTTCGAATTCTGCGTTCGAATTACTCTATTCGAGTCGCCCAGTTCAGCCTCACAGCCCTTAACCGAGCATATTGGTCTCACGAACAATCACAAAACCACCCGTCGGGCCAGGAACAGCACCGCGGACCAGAAGAAGGTTGTTTTCGGCATCTACCCGCACAACCTTGAGATTTCGCATCGTCACACGGTCCACACCGTAATGACCCGCTCCCTTGCGACCCTTGCGAACACGACCGGGATAAGTCCCCGCGCCCGTACCCCCTGGATGGCGGTGCACCTTCTTCACACCGTGGGTTGCCCGCTGACCGGAATAATTATGCCGCTTCATCCAACCCGAGAATCCGTAACCCTTGCTGGTGCCGGTTACGTCGACAGCCAGCACGCCGTCCAACACAGAAACCTTGATCTCGGAACCCACTTCCGCAGCCGGTGCACCACGAAACTCTTTGATGAATCGCTTTGGCTCGCACTCAGGCTTGGTTGCCGGTGCACCACCCGCCGCCTTGAGCTTCGCCGATCGCTTGCTCGAGATTGCAGCGACATGCCCACGCACCGAACGGGACGCCAAACGGCGAGGCTTGTCCGCGAAACCCAACTGAATCGCTTCATACCCATCACGATCTACGGTCTTGACTTGCAAGACGTGGCAAGGCCCAGCCTCGATCACCGTCACCGGGACCGCACGGCCATCTTGTTCATAAATTTGCGTCATACCGACCTTGCGGCCGAGAATACCTTTGCTCATCGTCTTTTTCCGTAAATCGTTTGCTTGCTGGGACTCACCATTGCAGTCGGTCGACCGGGGTCAGCTCAAAACAGATTGCAGCCGCCCATTTGGTGGTTACCCCTCAAGCTTCCGTTCATTGTGGAATACCTGATGGATACGTTTTCAAAACCGCGAACTATCGCGACGTTGCCTTAATCTTGATGTCTACCCCTGCAGGCAAACTCAGCTTGTTCAGAGCCTCAATGGTCTTGGCGGTTGCCTGCTTGATATCGATCAATCGCTTGTGAGTTCTGATCTCGAACTGCTGACGAGCCTTTTTATCGATATTTGGGCCGGAAAGAACGGTATAACGCTCAATCCTGGTTGGCAACGGAATGGGTCCATGCACCTCGGAGTGCGTTCGCTTTGCGGTGTCTACGATTTCCAGAGCACTTTGATCCAACACCGCATGGTCGTAAGCCTCCATTCGGATTCGAATAACTTCATGCGTTCCGGACACTCTACTCACCGTTTTCAGAAAAACACCGAAAATGCTGGCATTGGAATACGAGCCAGCGGCCCAAACCCCACGTCGCTCGCGGGAGGGGAAAAGATAGGGAGGGGTGGAAAAGTCGTCAATCGCAAAACGATTTTTTTAGTCGGTCAAGTCCGAACCTTTTTGGGCCGAATGGTCGCGATCCTCCTTCTCGGGTTGACGCTGGCCCCAAAATTTCGACACTCCACCGTTACAGATCGCCTAAACCGAACTCCGAGGATGGAATGAACTCCTATCACCTGACTCACCTCAAGCAACTCGAGGCCGAAAGCGTCCATATCATTCGCGAAGTTGCCGCGGAATTCAAAAACCCCGTCATGCTCTACTCGGTCGGAAAAGATTCCGCCGTCATGACCCACTTGGCCCTCAAAGCGTTTTACCCGGACAAACCTCCATTTCCCTTTCTCCATGTCGATACGACTTGGAAATTCAAGGAAATGATCGCTTTTCGAGACAGCTACGTGAAAAACGAGCTGGGGATCGAACTTCTTGTCCATATCAACCAAGAAGGTCTCAAACTGGGGATCAACCCGTTCGAGAACAGCGAAAAGCATACGGAGGTCATGAAGACCGATTCGCTGAAGGCCGCTCTCAATAAGTACGGCTTCGACGCCGCCTTTGGAGGTGCCCGACGCGACGAAGAAAAATCCCGCGCCAAAGAGCGGGTTTTCTCCTTCCGAGATAAATTCCACCGCTGGGACCCCAAAAACCAACGCCCCGAACTCTGGAACCTCTACAACGCGAAGGTCAACCCGGGCGAGAGCATTCGGGTCTTTCCTCTCTCCAATTGGACCGAGCTCGACATCTGGCAATATATCTACATGGAGAACATCCCTCTCCCGGACCTCTATATGGCCAAACCTCGCAAAGTGGTGAACCGAAACGGGATCTGGATCCACGTCAACGACGAACGCATGCAACTGCTACCCGGCGAAGTCGTCGAAGAACGAATGGTCCGGTTCCGAACCCTCGGATGCTACCCCCTCACCGGAGGGGTCGAATCGGACGCGACAACATTGCCCCAAGTCATCCAGGAAATGCTTCTGACCAAAACCTCGGAGCGGCAAGGTCGCGTGATCGACAAAGATGGCGGCGGAGCCGGCATGGAACTCAAAAAGATTCAAGGGTACTTCTAAACAATATGTCGCACCAAAGTGATTTGATCGCCAAGGATATCCTGGCCTACCTCGAGCAGCACGAACGCAAAGAGCTGCTCCGCTTCATCACCTGCGGAAGCGTCGACGACGGAAAGAGCACCCTGATCGGACGCTTGCTCTACGACAGCAAGATGCTTTATGAGGACCAGATCGCCCAACTTGAGACCGAGAGCAAAGTACACGGAACGACCGGCGGTGGCTTCGACCCCGCTCTCGTGACCGATGGCTTGCGCGCCGAACGGGAGCAAGGAATCACGATCGACGTGGCCTATCGCTACTTTTCGACCGCCAAACGGAAGTTCATCATCGCCGATACCCCCGGCCATGAGCAGTACACCCGTAACATGGCAACCGGTGCCTCGACCGCCGATCTCGCGATCATCCTGATCGACGCGCGACATGGAGTCCTCACTCAGACGAAGCGACACAGTTTTATCGTTTCTCTCCTGGGTATTCGCCACGTCGTGGTGACCATCAACAAGATGGACTTGATGGGATACAGCCAAGAGACTTTTGAAAAGATCTGCAGCGACTACCGAGACTTCGCTTCTCGACTCGATTTGCCCGACTTGCACTTCATCCCGATCGCCGCGCTCCACGGCGAAAACTTGGTCGATCCCAGCCCCAATATGAGCTGGTATCGAGGCAGCACCCTCATGAACTTCCTGGAAACGGTCTACATCGGATCCGATCGCAACCTCGAAGACTTCCGACTCCCCATCCAAATCGTCAACCGCCCCAACCTGGACTTCCGGGGATTCTGCGGTACTCTCGCCTCGGGCATCATTCGCAAAGGGGACGAGATCATGGTCCTCCCCTCCAAACGAACGAGCAAGGTGAAGCGGATTGTTACATTCGATGGTGACCTCGAGGAAGCCTTTGCGCCCCAATCTATCACTGTCGTGCTCGAAGATGAAATCGATTGCTCACGCGGGGACATGATCGTCCGTCCGGGTAACATTCCCAAGGTCTCCAACAGCTTCGATGCCACCATCGTTTGGATGGCCGCCGAACCCATGGTCCCAGGCAAGACGTATTTGTTCAAGCAAACGTCGCAAACCGTCACCGGACAGATCGATTCCCTCAAGTATCGAGTCGACGTCAATACCCTCCACCGAACACCCGCTCCCGACCTGCAACTCAACGAGATCGGTCGATGCGCCGTCACGTTGAGCCAGCCGATTTACTTCGATGCCTATCGACGCAATCGCGCCACAGGCTCCTTCATCATCATCGATCGAATCACCAATGCGACCGTCGGCGCTGGCATGATCTCCGATCGAGATTCCGCCAAACAAACGCTGGCCGCTTGGGAAACCTCCGATGAAAACCAGTCCGCCACCAACGGCGAAGTTTCCCAAGTTCGCGATGAGGAACGTGTCGCTCGATTCGGACAAAAGCCAGCGACTCTCCTCTTCACGGGCCTACCCTGCTCCGGCAAAACCACCATCGCTCTCGCCCTCGAACGCTCCCTGTTCGAAAACGGTCGAGCTGTCGCCGTGCTCGACGGTGAACGCATGCGACGCGGAGTGAACAAGGACCTTGGATACTCAGTCGAAGAGCGAAGTGAAAACCTTCGACGCTCCGCACACATCGCCAAGCTCTTCAACGAACACGGACTTCTTTGCCTGGCCGCCTTCGTCGCCCCAAGCCAATCGGTTCGCGATCGAGTCTCCGACGTGGTTGGCAAGGATCGATTCTTCGTCATCCACTGCACGGCGGATGAAACGGTCCGAGCGCAACGATTCGCTTCGCTGAAATCAGAAGCAGCCCAATCGCTTGAACAAGGTGCCGCATCGGAATACGAAGTTCCCGAAACTCCTGACTTGGTACTGAACACCAGCCAACAATCGCTCTCCGAATGCGTGGAAGCGGTTATCGCGCTGCTCCAACAAAAGCAGATCATCCGCTAATCGGACGAGACGCTGCCACGATCGAGGCCGCCGTGCTGTACAAGCTCCAACCGAAAGGGGCTTGGCAGCTACGATGCAAAATGGCTATCCCGCGTTGGCAAATCGGCCTGCGCTCTTCACGGCTTCCAAGTCATCGGAAAGTTCCATCGCCTTTTCCGCCCGCGCGATCGATTTCCTTGCATGACTCAGAGGAATCTGCTTCGATTCTGCCTCGCAGACAACCGCCAAAGATTCCAGACCCTTTTGCAGCCGTAGAACGACTTCAACTGCCCGGGCACCGTCCCGTGCAATCATGGTGAATGCGTCGTCGAACAGGTCATCTAGTTTCAGTGAAGGTACCGCGACTCGATCGAATTCAACCCCCTCGGCCTGCTCGTAATCAACGGGCTCACACCAAAAAGCAAGCAGTCGTACCAATGCGCCGATCACGGCAATCGCAGATCCCGAATCGTTGATACCAGGTGACAATGCGCGGCTAGCGATCTCCGATAGCACGACCAATCCGAATCGCGGATCTTGATCAAATACCCGATCACGACCGACGACAAATGCCGCCGTAATCCCACGCTTCACATCTTCCAACTGGTCGGGAGAAACGCGAACGTATGCCAAGGGTCGGCCCGGAGTGGCAAAGGTCCCTGGCAACGCTCCGACATGGATATGCAATTCATACTTCTCTGCGATCGACTGCAGTGCAGCCATCTTCACTTGCTGGACATAACCGATCTCCTCTCCATAAATCGCTTCAGATGGCCCATCAGGCTCGGCCCATTTCGCTCCTCCCAACCTTGGAGACTTGCGACGTCTCTTCATCGCTCGAGCTGTTGCCGATTCCACTTTATCGATCGTCGCATTCAACCTCCCAAGACGCGCGATTCGATCCACCCACCATAAAAAGGTGAGAATGACGACTCCAAACACGATAAACGTCAGCGACACCAGCGCAAAACGCCCGCCTCGATCGTAGTACCCATTCTCCAACGCAAAGAGGGCGACAATGCTGAACAAGAATGCCCCGATAAATGCTGTTAGCGCGTTCTGGGAAACATCGTCGGCGATGATGAGTGGAAACGCGCGAGGCGTCGCAGAACTACCTACGGAGGCGTAGGCGGAAACCATCGACCCGACGGCGAATATTGCCATCACCAACATGCTCGATGCGATCACCTGCAAAAGAGTTCTAACGGACTCAACGGAAATCTCTGGTGCCACGGACGCCAGCCCCCATGCATCAGCAGACTTAGCGAAAAAGATCGCGGCGAGTGAAACTCCACTGATCGCCGCAGGCTTGATCCAAAGACGCTCTCTGAATCGATGGTACAGAAAAGAAAACCAATCACTCATGCGCTACGCATTTCCCAATCTCAAGAGGAATCGGACGCGGGAACGGACCAGTCTCCCATTCTCCTAGCAACGGTCATGAAACGGACAACGCTCGCAAGGCTTCAATCGCTCGATCAAACTCCGAACCTCTCCCCGCAGCAACGGTCAACATCTCATCCGTGTAAGGATGACGTAGGTCAATCCGCACGGCGGTCAACAGCATTCGATACACGCCTGTCATTTGGTGCATCATTTGGTTATGGCGATGGTCGCCATGACGATGATCGCCGATGACGGGATTGGCAACATGATTGAGATGTCGGCGAATCTGATGCCATCGCCCTGTAATGGGCTTGATCTCTAGCAACGAATAGCGGCTGGAGGGAAAGCCGTTCGACTCCCAAGGCACCTCAAAACGTTGCAGAGACTGGAACTCCGTGCAAGCTTCTTGAAGAGGATTCCCCTCCGTACTACCAGGATCCCACTCCTCGCCAAATTTGTCCTGCAACGGACGATCCACCACAAAGGTATCGTCGGTGAAACCTCGCACGAGAGCTTGGTAGTATTTGGCAATATGGCGATCGGTGAATCGCTGTACCAGTTTCGCGGCAGCTTCGCTGTGAAGCCCGAATAGAACGATTCCCGCCGTAGGACGATCCAATCGGTGGACCGGATATACGAATTTCCCGATCTGATCTCTCAACGCTTGCAGCAGCACAGGTTCGTGCGGCAAAGTCAACTTGCTGCGGTGAACGATCAACCCAGCAGGCTTGAACACAGCGAGGATGTGCTCGTCCTGGTAGAGGACATGCAGAGGACGCGAGAGGGTCTCGCCGATGAAGTCATCCGTTTCTTGCAAGGCGAGCGACACCGTCTACTTCTTTTTCTTCTTCTGCGCTTTCTCAGCCTGCGCTACGAGTGCGTCGCGATCGGTGATTTCCAAGTCGCGCGCTAAACAAGCGAGGGTCCACGCCTTTTTCTTACCGTACGTATTCCATGCGAAACTCACTTTTCGACGCTTCCCGTCGGAGTCGGTCCACATCGCACAGTAGCCGAACGACTCTGCATTCTTCCAACGCGGGTCCACGTTGCGGACCAAGTGAACCCCAACCTTGCCGCTCGTGTTGCGAGATGACTTCAGATTCTTTGAGGTCTGGATCGGAGGAGCGATGGCAACCCACTCTTCATACCGCTTCTTCGCAGCAGCGAGCGCCTTGGCCTTTCCACCATAGGCGCGATCATTGAAGAACTCCTGCTGCCGTTCGCCGGCGCGTGTCAACCGCACCATCCAACCGCGGGTTGTCACACCTTCGTACTCAATCCGCGTTATCCCTTTGATCGACTTTGCCATGTTGTGCGCTGCTCAAAAAATTAGATAAAACACCTGCGTGCACCCAAGATACTCCAAGCGAAAGGCCGTTGCTAGCTATCGACAGAATTGGTGGAAACTTTCTTTTCCAGCCCCGACACCTTGTCGTTCAGCACCTCGCCCCCCAAGAGGGGGGGCTTCTGCCGGTGGAGGGAGTGGATAGAACAAGAAGGCGATTCCTGGTATCACTATGGTGTCAAGTTCCCCATAAGCAACAGGAAACCTAGATGTCAGGCCAGCCCTCCCCCTCCCAACCGAGTCCCCCCCTTCGGTCCGCTCGTTGGTTTGCGAAAGATGACTTGCGAAGCTTCGGACACCGCTCCCGGCTGAAGGGAATGGGATACGACGATGCGGATTTCATGGACAGGCCGGTGGTAGCCCTCCTCAATACCTGGAGCGACTTGAATACCTGCCATTCCCACTTCAAGACCCGGGCAGAAGAAATCAAGCGTGGCATCCTCCAAGCCGGTGGGTTTCCCGTCGAAGTCCCCGTCGTGAGCTTGGGGGAGATGCTGATGAAACCCACCACGATGCTCTACCGAAACCTGCTCGCGATGGAGGCCGAGGAAGTCCTGCGATGCCATCCGATCGACTCGGTTGTCCTGATGGGAGGGTGCGACAAAACCGTCCCTGCCTTGATCATGGGAGCGATCTCAGCCAACTTGCCCTTTGTCTTCTTCCCCGCTGGCCCCATGCTCAAAGCACGCTGGAAGGACCAGACCCTTGGCAGCGGAACCGACGCGTGGAAATTCTGGGCGGAACGCTGCGCAGGTAACCTCTGCGATGGCGAGTGGAAGGAGATCGAAAACTGCATCGCTCGCTCGGCGGGAACATGCATGACGATGGGGACCGCTTCCACCATGGCCTGCATCGCTGAAGCACTTGGAGTCACCCTCCCCAACGCGGGTAGCATCCCCGCCGTCCTCTCCGAACACAGCCGACTGGCCGTCGCAACAGGCCGCCGCGCCGTGGAATTAGCAACCACCCAGCTCAGACCACTCGACTTTCTATCGCGTGAGAGCTTCGTCAATGCGATGATCACGCAACTCACCTTGAGCGGTTCAACCAACGCGATCGTCCACATGATTGCCATGGCGGGACGAGCCGGCATCCAAATCACGCTCGACGATTATGATTCCATCTCCAAACGCATTCCGGTCCTCGCCGATCTTCGCCCCAGTGGCCGATTTTTGATGGAGGATTTTTACAACGCCGGCGGCTTGGCTGCATTGCTCAATCAATTGCGGGATACGCTGCACCTCGATGCCAAAACCGTCAATGGAGTGACGTTGGGAGAACAGATCGCGCCAGCCCAAGTGATCGACAACGAGGTGATTCGAGACCGCGATCGGGCCATTTGGCCTACGGGCGGAACCTATGTCCTTCGCGGTAACTTGGCACCCGATGGATGTGTGATCAAGACGGTCGCCGCCGATCCCAAGCTGCATTCTCACACTGGCCCGGCATTGGTTTTCAAGTCCTACGCCGACATGAAACTACGAATCAATGACCCAGCACTGCCGGTAACGCCCGATACCGTGCTGGTACTGCAGACGGGCGGCCCGATCGGAGCGCCAGGGTTTCCAGAATGGGGCATGCTCCCAATTCCAGACAAGATTCTGAAAATGGGGATCCGTGATATGGTTCGCATCTCCGACGCTCGCATGAGCGGAACTAGCTACGGAACTTGCGTTCTGCACGTCGCTCCCGAATCCTACATTGGTGGTCCACTGGGACTCGTGGAAGACGGCGATCTCATCTCGCTCGATGTCGAAGCCCGAACGCTGCAGCTGCTCGTCGACGATGCAACCCTAGCCAATCGGAAGGCTCGATGGAAGAAACCTGAACCGCGATGGTCGCGAGGCTACTTGAAGCTTTTCGCCGAACACACCACCCAAGCCAACTTGGGATGCGATTTCGATTTCCTCCATGGAAATACCCCCGATTTGGAGCCTGAAATCTAAGGCAACTACGCAGAAACCGGATTTCGTTCGTACGCTCCGTGCTTGCGAAGGATCTGCTGCACTTCGGAGACTCGATCGGTGCGAACGGTGACGACCACTCGTCCGCTGTCCAATTCCTGCTCATAATGCTCCGCATCTTCGACGGAGAGCCCGAAGCCCGTTAGCGCCCCGACAACCCCTCCCGCGGTCGCGCCCGTCGCCGCGCTCGCGAGGAGAGCCGCAAACGTCCCCCCGGCAATCACCGGACCGATCGCGGGGAGCATTCCCGCGACAACGGCCAATCCCCACAAAGCTCCAGCTCCTAAACCAAGGGCTGCACCGGTGGCCGCCCCCATCGCAGCTCCCTCGGTGGAATCGTCAGGCGAGACTCCATTGATGGGACGCGAAGCATCCCCACTCGGCCGTTTGGCTATGACACCAATCTGATTGTGATCAAGCCCGATCGCGAGGAGTTCATTGACCGCCGTTTGAGCTTCTGCTTGCGTGCGAAATGCACCGATTACTGTATTCATCGCAGTCTCCCGTTTCGTGAAGAGAATTCTGCTAGCACCGCGATGCAGGAAAGTCCCAATCGCCCGGTGTAGCCCTGATGACGATGGATGCAAGCAGCATGCCAAACGCTAAACAACACCCGTTTTGCTCATTCTGCGTTGCGACCGAACCGTCGTTCGGTTCCTCATCACTCAGAGTGGTGTATCGCCCTTCACGGAAGGCTGCGGATCCCCTCAGGAAGTCCAACTAGCATTTGAATCTCCTCAGCCGTCAAAGCTCGGTGGAACACGGCAAGGTCATCCATGAGACCCACATAACTGAGGCCGATCATGATGGCCGATTGCTCTTCCTGCCAAGTAAAGGTCTGCACGCGGGACGACAACTGACCCGCGAGTTTCCCATTGAGATATAGCTTCGACACGCCGGTCGGTTCACCCGTGTTGAATCCATCGAGGGTGAACGCGACATGGGTCCAATCCCCCGAATGAAAAGGGGAATCGTCGACAGTCACCAAAGGACGCTCTTCCGCGGGAATGCTTTCAAAAGGACGCCCATTCGGGTTCCAAACCTTCTTGTCCGCATAAACTCCCAATCGAAAGGGAATTCGATCCCCGCGTTTCTCAAATTCCACAAAGGCCGCAGCATCATCCCACTGCTTGGAAGTGATCTGAATGGGATCGCAGAACCCCTCGCGGAGATCGGCCTGTGGCTTGGTACGAAGCCAAAAAGAAACCGTGCACTCCCAATGGGGCTTGGGCATCGGGAGGTTCTTCGCCCCTTCGTAAAAAACAATCGGTTGGATCGCATTCTGAAAGCGAATGGCACCTCCGAACTTGCCACGCTCCGGTTCGTGAATCACGTTCCCCTCGCGCGGTAGCCCCACGGACGCAGACTCCCGTTTGCCAGAAGAGACGGCTGTTCGCAATCGCCCATCCCCTTTTGCAAAGTCTGCGTTGACATGTTTGTCAAACGATGCATGAAAGGTCAAAGCCGAACGAAGACCTGCACCCGAGCCTTCTTGCCCGATGGCGAGTGAAGAGGGCCCCGCCCCAATCGCGGCCATCCCAAGCAACGCGAACGCAACACGAAAACCGGCTCGGCACTTCATGTCGGAATTCCCTTACATCAATTCGGCGATGGGTGTTGAGTCGCTGACAAGGTGCGTTGGTCGCCCCGCAGGTGTGTAATAGATCTTATTGGGATCGATTCCCAGTTTGTGATAGACGGTCGAGACATAGTTCTCCGGTGAAAGAACTCGCTCGATTGGCGCATAGCCCTGACGATCCGTTGCACCGATGACTTGCCCACCTCGCGCCCCACCTCCTGCGAACAAGATCGACATGGCGTTGGCCCAGTGATCGCGCCCCGGCTTTGTTTGCCCTGCCAAGGTACTGATCTTCGGCGTCCGTCCGAATTCGCCCAACGCGATGACCATGGTGTTTTCCAAAAGACCGCGTTGATCCAAATCGTTGATCAGCGTGGCGACGGTTTGATCCCACGAAGGCAAACGTTTTTCCAAAGCTCCGAACAAATCGGAGTGATGATCCCATCCGCCATCGTAGATGGTCACGAAGGGAACCCCTGCTTCCACAAGTCGTCTTGCGAGCAGTGCCCGTTGTCCGAAAGCATTGCGGCCGTAGGCTTCTCGAAGGACATCTGGCTCGGAATCAACATCGAAAGCCTTTTGAGCTTCCGGAGTCTGGACCAATTCGTAGCCCTGCTCGTAATTGTCGTCGTAGGAAGATACCGGATCGATCGCAGCTCCGACTTCGAAGCGCGGCATGCGATCCACGAGCTTGCGCAGGTCCCTGCGAGCCGCAAAGCGGTCTTCCGCGAGACCACCCGGAAGCTCGACATCTCGCACTCGGAAGTTCTTGCTGTTGGGATCGTTCCCTACGATGAACGGTGCGTATTTTGCTCCAAGAAAATTCGGTCCTCCCGATCGAGACATCGAGGGCATCGTGAAGTACGCGGGTAATCCGTGAGGGGCGCTTCGCTCGTATGCTGCCACCGAACCGAGACTGGGGTGAAAACTGACGAAAGCCCCGCAACCAACCGGAATGCGGGGGGGAGCACCTGTCATCATATAGTGATTGCCGGCGCCATGGTTTCCTTGGTTATGGCACACGGACCGAATGATCGCGTATTTGTCCGCCATCGAAGCGAGCTTGGGCATGTGCTCGCAGATTTGGATTCCAGGCACATTGGTTGAGATCGGTCGGAAATCCCCCCGGATCTCCGACGGAGCGTCGGGCTTTGGATCAAACGTTTCAAAGTGTGTGGGGCCGCCATCCATCCAAATCAAGATGCAATTGCATTGCTTGGTTGGAGCCCCAGCTTTGGACGTGTCGGATGCCGTCGCGTTACGCAGCGCGAGGAGATCCAAAAAGCTACCGCCCGCTAACCCCGCCAGCCCCAATTGCAAATAGGTTCGTCGCTTCATGGTCATCATCCTCTTAATCGATAAATAGAAATTCGGGCGAGTTGATCATCGACCAAACAACATCCTCTACCCAGCGTTTTGCGTCGGGTAGATCCTTCCGAATGCTGAGCAGCGTCTCCGTTTCCTGCGGATTCGGCAATCGTGCGTACAACTGCAAATAGATCTTTCGAAGGGCGATCTCGGGCGAAGACTCCTTAGCCCACGCGGCGCAGTTCCCGTCGGCCGAAGTCAATCTTTCCTGAATTTGACTCGAGTTCATCAGGTGAAGCGATTGGGACATCGTCGTGTCACCAATGCGTTCACAGGGAGGATCTTGGTTCGGGTCGGGACGGCTAAACGCATCCAGGAAATCCGAATTGATCCGGAATGTCCATAGCTGCACGGCCCGCGTTCCATGCGGCATTCCCGAAAAGGAAGTGGGCACCCCCGTGGCATCCGAAACGGCATCCGCTAACACTTCGGCTCGCATCCGCCTGCGAACGTGCTTCGAAAAATTGCGTTGATCGAACGCGTTGCTTTCATTAGGAATCGAGGAAAGTCCATAGATGTGGCTCGTGAAGATCGCCTTCAAAAGCTTTTTGGTATCGAATCCAACCGCTTTGTAGTGTTCCGCGAGCGCCTCCAAAAGGGGAGCATTGCTGGGAGGGTTCGTGGCCCGGAAATCATCGACCGGATCGACAATTCCCATCCCCATGACTTCCCCCCAAACTCGGTTCGCAGCCGCCTTCGCAAAGTAAGGATTGTCCGGTGAAACGAGCCAATCGGCCAAAGCAATACGAGGGTCATCGTCTTCGGACAGGGTGACGGGGTCTTTCAAAAGGGGCTTCGGTGCAAGGACTTGTTGGGTGAGCGGATGGCGAACCTCCCCCTTGGATTTCACAAAAAAGATTTCTTCCCCTCCCGATATGGGGGGCGAGAGCCCCACTCCCTTGTGCCCGATCTTGGAAAAGAACGAAGCAAGGCCGTAGAAGTCCGATTGACCGTAAACTTCAAACGGATGCTGGTGGCATTTCGCGCATTCCAACCGAACACCGATAAAGAGCTGACTGACCACGCTGGTGATCTCATCGGGCTCGCGCCGATCGCGGAAAAAGGTCGTGGCGCCGTTTTTCCAAGTGCTCCCTTGGGCTGTAAGCAATTCGCGTACAAACCGATCGTGGGACCAATTCTGCCGAAACGCTTCTCGCAACCACAAGTCCAGACTATAGGTGGCTTTGATACCCACTCGATAGGGATTCGGACGCAACAAGTCGGCCCATTTGTTAGCCCAAAAGTCGGCATACTCCGGCTGGTCTAGAACGCGATCGATCCAACGAAGCTTCTTGTCTGGACTCGCATCCGTAAGAAACTCTTCCACTTCTGCAGGTGTCGGGACCCGTCCAATGGCATCCAGATAGATACGGCGAAGCCAAGTCGTATCCGAGGCGGGCTCGCTAGGGAGCATGTCCAAGATTTGGAGCTTTTGATAGACGAGATCGTCGATGAAGTTTTGTCGTGGGAGATTGTCGAAGGCCGCGTCTGGGATCGACTTGGCCTTGAGCACCGCGGTGTTCCAAGTCGTGATCTGCCCCATGAAGCGAGCCATAATCGTGGCTTCTCCGACATGCTCACCAGCCTTCAATTTCCCTTCCTTGATTTGCATGATCCCGGAGTCGCTCGATTGAAAGGCGGCAACGTGGGTTACATCTTTGACCGTGCCATCCGAGTAAGTCGCCTCGACATGCAAATCGATTTCTTGTTTGGGAGACAAGGTTGTGGGATCAGGCTGGATTCTCAAGGACGCGAGGGTGGGATCCTCGGGAGTCGCACGCTGCATTCCGGTCTGAATCCAACTGACGATCGTTTGGAAATCGGCATCGTTTGGCTGGATCCGAATTCCGCCCCCGTGCGGTTCTTTCCCCGTCGCTTTGGTGAGCAGCAAACTCTCCGATGGGACCGCCGCGTGAATCCGACGACCGCGAGCGTTCTTGACTACGGAGTCGAAATCCATGTTGGAGTCGAAGCCGAACAGGGAGAGAGCAAACCCGTTTTGACCGCGCGATTTGCCATGGCACGGTCCGGAGTTGCAGCCCCGAGCGGTCAAGATGGGCTGGATATCCAGTTCGAATTTTGGAACGTAACCCGCATGAGGATCGGCTGCAATCGAAATAGAAATCGAGTAGGCCCATGCAATAACCAGGGCGAGCCAAGTCATCGCGAGGACAAGCATCTTTCGAGCGAAGAAGGGGACAGGCATAGGAGGGGTTGTCAGAAAGACAGGGGGGGTGGGTGGGGGGGAACCTGGAAGCGGTTCTCCCTCAGTATACACTGTTCCGCGTCTGGGTGCCCAGACTATTCCGATTGGCCAAAAACGGAGGGTCGTATGGCACGCTACGGCTTTTCGCCGTTGTAAACGCCTGTTTCCGCAGCGGGGGGTAGGTGGGCGGAGAGTTCGAAACGGGGTCGCTCGTGGCTGTTGACGAAGACCGCTATGTCGATCGCTTCCTTTTCCGTAAGTGTGGCATCGTCCAATGGCATGGCGACCTTCAGCCAAGCTCCTAAGTTTTCCACTTTTGCCAAGCCGGCTCCATCGTTGTAAGAGCGTTCACCCCAAACCGGTGGGTTGTCGGTATCCCCTTTTCCATCCGCCCCGTGGCAATCGGCGCAGCGTTGGGCGTAAAGGGCGCGTCCACGCTCCAGGCTCCCGCTGTCCGGCTTGGCGGCTAAAAGCGAGACGGCTCGGGGGCCAACCGGCCTTTGAGGATTCATCCGCATCGATTCCCCCTGGGACAACCAAGTGATGTAAGACTGGATGGCGATCGAGACTTTGCTGCCCAAAGGTGGGCGGACGCCATTGCAGCTCCGCATGAAACAATTGAGGACCCGATCTTCTAAAGTGACCACGGTCTGCTCGCGAGGGGCCCAAGCAGGATACGCTGTGGCAGTTCCTAAAAAACTGCCCGCAGAAGGATGCCTACCGTTTTGAAGATGGCAGCTCGTGCAGTTCAAGTCGTTGCCGAGAAACGGCTTCGAAAGCGGATGCTCGGTTGTCTTCTCGACAATCTCTTCGCCTAACCGAACCCATGCCCCCAATTCGCCAGGAGGGAGCAACGGTTTGTTCGGCAATTTCTCCTGCGCCAGGGACGGAACAGAAAGCATACTGATCGCGATCAGCGCCCCGCGTCCTGAATAACGACTGAGCAAAACTGCGATTCGCGTCATTCGACTTCCTTTCAAACCCCATTGGGAGCAATGGACACCTTTAGCTCTTTCCAAAGGTATCGAGCCATTTCGATCGCAAGGAGGACTGCAAACGATTTTGAAATTCGGCAGGCATTTCGTACGGCACCCCCGCCTTGTACAACGCAATGGTCTGACGAATGTTGTCGACGACAACTTGGCAAGGATTGCAACCCGCCAAATGCTCGCCGAATTCTTCGCAAATCTCGGTAAGCTCCGCACCGTCGACGTATTCGTTCAATGCTTTGAGTAGTTCTTCACACGTCATAGTTTTGTCCCCCCAGATTGCCAACCCTGTGTGTTGGATCTGCGAGAGGAGAAATAGTTACAGGAAATAAAAGATTAAACGTGTTTGTGATCGGGAATCATCACCTGGGTTTCATCCCCAAAGCGACGCGTCAAAATCTCTCGCAATGCAAGCCTCGCACGAAGCAGCCGGACCTTGACCGTCGATTCGGTCAGTCCCAACGCCTCTGCAGTATCCCGGACGGAGAAGCCTTCGATGTCGCGCATCACAAATACCGTTCGATACTTGTCGTCCAAATGACGCAAGGCTGCTTGGATTTCGCGTTGGACTTCTGCATCGGCCGCAATCACATCCGCGGGACGGCTCCATGGAGCGATGTACTCGGGGTGGGGCATGTCGGAGTATCCGTCCTCCCTTCCGTTGTCGAGCGACAACGCGGCGTGTCCCTTTCTTTTTCGAATCAATTTCAAGGCAAAGTTGCTTGCGATCTTCAACGCCCAAGTCGACAGAGATGATTCCTCGCGGAAGTCGCGAAGATGTTCAATCATCGCGACGAACGTTTGCTGCGTGACATCCTCCGCATCCTGCGACTGATGAAGCATTCTGTAAGCCAACCCGTAGACACGAGGTTGCAACTCATGAATCAGCGACTGAAACGCTTGAAAGTCACCTTGCTTCGCGAGTCGCAAAAGCTCTGTGGCTTCTGGTTTTTCGCTCAATTTGTGCTCCCGAGTAGATGGATTCGTAGCAGGACGGTCTGGTTGTTCAAGGAAGTCATTACGGTAGGAAACTTCTGTTTCACGGAAAAGATTGTAACCAATTCGGGCTTGCCTGCTCTACCCTCTTCGTGCCGGTTGAACTGGCACGTTCGGACGGTTCCGTTCGTTGTTGTTCGCAACTCACTTTATTCACAAGGTTTATCAAGACGATGAAAACGATTCAAGCTAACGAACTCCATCAATTGATCCAGTCGGGCGAGACGATCGATTTGGTCGATGTCCGAACGCCTGTTGAGTTTCGCGAAGTCCACGTGTCCGTCGCCAAGAACATGCCGCTCGATCAGCTGCGAGCCCAAGAAGTGACAGCGGGGCGCAAGTCCTCCAGCGACAAACCCATCTATGTCATATGCCGCTCAGGGTCACGGGGTCAGCAGGCGTGCGCGAAGCTGGAGCAAGCGGGATTGAATGTGGTGAATGTTGAAGGGGGAACTAATGCGTGCGTGGCAGCCGGGTTGCCTGTGGTCCGCGGTAAGAAAGCAATGTCTCTCGAACGACAAGTTCGCATCGCCGCAGGATCGCTCGTCCTGACCGGGATACTGCTCAGCCGATTT
The DNA here is from genome assembly GCF_001610875.1 of Pirellula sp. SH-Sr6A. Classification (NCBI taxonomy): domain Bacteria; kingdom Pseudomonadati; phylum Planctomycetota; class Planctomycetia; order Pirellulales; family Pirellulaceae; genus Pirellula; species Pirellula sp. SH-Sr6A. Next base: position 5,029,096 of record NZ_CP011272.1, read on the forward strand.
GTTCATCCCTATTGGATCGGACTTTCCGGGTTTGTCGGTGCAGGCTTGATCTTCGCCGGTATCACCGATAGCTGCGCCATGGGCATGTTGATCGCCAAGATGCCCTGGAACCGCGTCGGGGCTAGCAACTCCAACTCGCCGACTAGCTGTTCAGTCAAAGCACCCGCCTCCCGATAACGATGATCCACAAACACGAACTGCGTTGCCTTCGTCCCGCTGCGAATGCGGAAACGATTTACACATCAATAGACAGAATGATCCGAGGTTCTAAATGTTGCTGAAGTATTTCTACGACAAGTCGCTTGCTCATGCCTCGTACATGATCGGATGCCAGCGATCCGGGGAAGCGATCGTGATCGATCCCGGTCGCAACATCGATCCTTACTTAGATGCCGCTGAGGCGGAAGGCCTGAAGATTACTGGAGCCGCAGAGACTCACATCCATGCTGACTTTGTTTCCGGTTCACGAGAACTTGCGGACCGCGTCGGTGCAACGCTCTTTTTATCCGATGAGGGGCCGGCCGATTGGAAGTACTTGTTTGCAGACAAGCATTCGACGAGGCTTCTCCAAGACGGCGACACGTTCTTTGTGGGGAAGGTCAAACTCGAAGTATTGCATACCCCGGGACATACTCCGGAGAGCATCTCTTTTGTTTTGACCGACGAGGGTGGTGGTGCAAATGTCCCGATGGGGATCTTTACGGGTGATTTCGTGTTCGTAGGTTCGATCGGTCGCCCAGACCTTCTCGAATCCGCAGCGGGCGTGGTGGGAAGCGCGGATGTCGGGGCGAGACAACTCTATCGTTCGATTGGAAAGTTTCGTTCACTTCCCGATCACTTGCAGGTCTGGCCCGCTCACGGAGCGGGAAGCGCCTGCGGCAAAGGACTTGGTGCGATCCCTTCTTCGACCGTCGGTTACGAAAGGCTGTTCAATCCTGCCTTGCAGTTCCACGATGAGGAATCGTTTATCGACTACATCCTAAAAGATCAACCCGAGACACCCTTCTATTTTGCCAATATGAAGCATGTGAATAAGGTGGGCCCCGAATTGATCAAGAATCTTCCGGAGTTGAAGAAACTCTCACCTCAAGAAGCCGCTGAGCTTGCTCCGGTGCATATCGTGTTCGATGTGAGACCGTCGAAGGAGTTCGCGGCTGGGCATTTGCCCGGCACGATCAATTTGCCCGAGGGAAGCTTGGTGCAGTGGGCTGGCTTTCTAGCAGACCATAGAAGCCCAGCCTACCTCATCGCGTCACCCGATCGATTGCAGTCGCTTTTGGTCGGGTTGCGGTCGATTGGAATCGATTCGGTGCGAGGATTTGCAGACGTTAACGACGTGTCGAAGTCGAATCAGATGACCGAGAAATACCTATCCGCGTCCCCGCAGGAGCTCTCGGATCGAATTCGATCCGAGGAGGTCCGAGTGCTGGATGTCCGCGCAGAAACGGAGTTCCGGGAGGGGCACATCCCCGGCGCGGAACACCGGTTCCTGGGGCGACTTCTCAAAGAGATCAAAACCATCGACCGATCGAAACCCGTGGTCGCGCAGTGCTTGGGAGGCGGACGATCTGCCATCGCTACCAGCATCCTGCAGAGAGAAGGATTTCAGGTAACCAATATGGAAGGTGGTTACCGAGCGTGGGTCGCATCGGGGTTACCCACAGCCACCGCATAGTTGCGTGCGATTGTGCCCCTTCGATCTAGGAAGAAAACGAAATGATGATTGTCATCACGCTTTTAGCTGGATCCTTGGTCGGCTTCTCCTTGGGCCTGACCGGTGGCGGAGGGGCGATTTTCGCGGTCCCGCTCTTGGTGTATCTGATCGGTCTACCCACGAGAGAAGCCGTTGGCGTCTCGCTTCTTACCGTTGGCTCTACCTCGCTCGTCGGCTTTCTCTACCGAGCGAGAAAAGGGCAAGTCGAAATACTAACTGGTGTCGTATTCGCGCTGGCCGGCATGATCGGTGCACCGATTGGTTCAAAGATCGCAGATGCCGTTCCCGAGAACATTCTGATCGTTCTCTTTTCGATTTTGATGATCGCCATCGCTGGCCGAATGGCATGGAAGGCAAAGACACCGTCTTCTCAACTCCCCATTTTACCGCATCGCGATGACGATCCTGGACCGACCTGCAAACGAGATCCGGAGGGGAAGCTGCGAATGACCTCCCCGTGCGCCATTCTCTTAGCGGTAGTGGGTTTGGGTGCAGGAGTTCTAACCGGAATGTTTGGAGTCGGAGGCGGTTTCATCATCGTTCCGGCGTTGGTTACCTTTGCGGGTATGGGAATGCAAAGGGCGATCGGAACATCGCTGCTCGTGATCACCCTGGTCAGTCTTTCAGGAGTGGTTTCGCAAATCGCAGGAGGTCGGAATCTCTCCGTCGAAATCGCATCGCTCTTTACCTTGGGGAGCGTCTTGGGTCTGTTTGCAGGAACGGCTCTAGCGACGCGATTGGCTGGTCCCGTTTTGCAACGTCTCTTTGCAGCAGCAATCCTCGCCGTGGCCTGCCTGGTGCTTTACCAAGCTCTGAGCTGATGCGCTTACTCCATTCGTAGAAATTGAAACCATGAATCGTTTAGATCGCACCAATCACTTCCAAGTACTCATCTTGGGTGGCGGGACAGCCGGGATTACAGTAGCCGCCCAATTGCAGCGAAAGCGCCCCAAGGTGCAGATCGGAATTGTTGAGCCATCGACAAAGCATTATTACCAACCTCTATGGACCCTCTCCGGGGCCGGAGTCTTTCCTAAGGAGCAGAGCGAACGCGACGAATCAGCCTTTATCCCTCGGGACGCGACCTGGGTCCGCGAATCGGTCCAAGATATCCTGCCGGGTGAAAATGCCATCTTCACTCGTGAGGGGACACGTATCACCTACGATTTTCTCATCGTTGCCCTGGGGATCCAAATCGACTGGGACTTGATCCCTGGCCTGCGTCAAGGTCTCGGGAGTCAGCAGATTTGTAGCAATTACTCGTATCAACACGTCGATTACACTTGGGAGTGCATCAGGGGCTTTAGCGGTGGAAACGCACTTTTCACCATGCCAAACACCGCTGTGAAATGCGGAGGTGCTCCCCAAAAAATCATGTATCTCGCAGACGATGCCATGAGAAAACGCGGAGTAAGGGCCAAAGCCAATATCATCTACGCAACGGCCCAGCCATTTCTGTTCGCGATCGAAAAATACCGCACGACCCTTGAACAAGTCGTTGCACGCAAGAAGATCGACGTTCGATTGCGACACAATCTTCGCGCCATCGATCCAGAGAAAAAGACCGTGGAACTCGATCGAATCGATATCGGGGACACCGTTACTCTCCCCTTCGACCTGCTTCACGTTACCCCGCCGATGAGCTCACCCGACGTCATCAAAGCGAGCCCCTTAGCCAATGCGAGCGGTTGGGTGGAAGTCGATCCGTTTACGCTTCAGTCGCCGAAATTTCCGAATGTGTTCGGAGTAGGAGACTGCAGCGGACTCCCAACTTCTAAAACCGGGGCCGCCATTCGCAAGCAAGCCCCCGTGGTGGTCGCGAATTTGATCTCAGCCCTCGAGTCCAAGCCTCTGGAAGCAAAGTACGATGGATACACTTCATGCCCCATCGTTACAGGATACGGAAGACTCGTCTTGGCGGAATTCGACTATGAAGGAACACCGCGAGAGACCTTCCCCATTGACCAATCCAAAGAGCGACTATCGATGTATTTGTTAAAGGCTTATGCGCTTCCCAAACTTTTTTGGCATGGGATGCTTCGCGGATTGGCGTAGTCCGACCGGTCCGCCAACTATTTCGAGACGCTCACGAGAACTCCGGCACACCGTCCCGCTGGAGTATGGGATAGCTTCACAAAGGAATTGACCGTGCGCGATTTGGGCTTTCCGCGAATGACATCGATGGGGCAATTCGAATCGGTGCTGGTGTGATTGGTTGTCGGAGGAATGACTCCCTCTCCCATCCCTTTTAACGAAGAGATGCACTCAAGCAGCCCGGAGGCACTGATCGAGTCACCAAACGCTCCCTTGTAGGAAACAGCCGGCACACCCGGCAGGTGCGCTGCGATCCCCCGAGCCTCCGCTGCGTCGCCGATTTGGGTTCCGTTTGCCGATGCATTGATGTGGTCGATGTGCTCGGGACGCGCCCCAGAACTTTGAAGCAAAGCATGGAGGACAGCCATGGTAGCCCGCTCGACTCCCCCCCAACGGCCCGTCGGGGAGGGGCTAAACCTGCTTACCCCGGCTCGGATCGTTGCGAGGATGGGTGCATTGCGGGCGAGCGCGTGTCGACGTCGTTCAAGGACCATGCACGAGCTGGCTTCACCCGGGACCGTTCCGTCGCGAAGAGAATCAAAGGGTTTGCAAGCGGCTGCACCGTCAAGGTGCCTGCGTGAAAAGTCTTCTTCGTGGCGTTGAAGGAGACGAGAGGGATTGACGCGTGAAGCCGTCGAACCGACGAGCATCACATCCGCTTTATCTCGGCGAATCACGTTGATGGCTTCCAACATTGCCCCCAAACTGCTGGTCCCCTCGGTGGTCACGGTGTTGTTCGGACCGCGAGCGTCGAGCGCAATGCCGACATGGCAAGCCGCCATATTGGGCAAAGACTTCAGCATCCAAAGGGGATACATGTTTTCCATCGCTTCGACGGACCATCGTTCGTGAGGCATGACTCCCTCAATGGCACAGCGCCGAACGATCTCTTCGACGTCTTGAAGATCGCTCAAGATAATCTCGCCGGAGAACACGGTTCCGATGCGATCGGGTTCGACCGTACCAGACGAGATTCCCGCAGCATGGCAGGCTTGCATGGCAGAACCAAATGCAAGCTGGATCTCGCGACACATCACTTTGATCGCCTTGCGCGGTTGCACATGCTGCTTAGGATCGAACCCTTCGATGGTGGCCCCTAACCAAAACGATCCATCGACCCCCTGAATGGGCTCGACCACCCGAACGGCCGAGAGGCCTTGAGCAAGCTTCTCAAAGTGCTCAGTTATGTCATGCCCCAGCGGGGAAAAGACTCCCATTCCGGTGATAACAACATCATCGCCCGACTCGGCATCTTCTTGATAAACCAGACTCGACACAATAACTCCTAGATCTGGTAATTGAGCTCGGGCAAAACGTCCTCCGTGGTGCTGCGAATCCGAAGCTTAGGTTTTTCCAAAACCACTGTGGAATGGGGAGCGACACTGCTCGTGACCCAGACGCTCGATCCAATAACGCTATCATGGCCAACGGTTGTCCGACCTCCGAGGATCGTTGCATTGGCGTAAATGACGACACGATCTTCAATGGTGGGGTGCCGTTTCGCACCTCGGACGAGCTGGCCATCTGCATCGGTGACAAAACTCAACGCCCCTAGCGTCACGCCTTGATAGATCTTAACTCGATCTCCGATTTCACATGTTTCCCCGATGACCACGCCTGTTCCGTGATCGATGAAGAAATATTCGCCGATCTTCGCACCTGGATGGATGTCGATACCCGTTTGCTTGTGCGCCCATTCGGTCATCATTCTCGGGATGAACGGGACACCGAAGTGAACGAGTTCGTGCGCGATTCGGTAGATGGTGACTGCCTCCAAACCGGGGAAGCAGAAGATGATCTCGTCGCGATTGGTAACGCTCGGGTCCCCGTCGTACGCAGCTTCCACATCCTTGGCCAACATAGCTCGAAGAGCGGGAATGCGTTCCAGGAGTGCGATAGCAATGAGTTGTCCGCGAGCTTCGTAATCCTCTTTCGAGTCGCAGGGATTGGCGAGCTTCGATTTGCTCTCAACACGATCGGCATGGAGCAGGGCTCGAGCGATCTGCGTCGTGAGCCTGTCGTGCAACTTGTCGATCAAATCCCCCACGTGGTAACTCACGTTTCCAGCATGGAGCCCCTCTCGGCGGCGAAAGCCCGGGTAAAGAATGTCTTTGAGGTCCTCGAGGATCTCCAAGATGACTTCGTACTTGGGGAGAGGACAATGTCCCAAATGGTTGATTCGGTCGTGGGGCGTGTAGGTCCGGACAATCGCATCGGTCAGACGCGGCAATTGTTCTTTCAATCGAAAATCGGACGCCATGATGGGAATCGCTAAGGTTGGGAAACGAGAGCGTGGCGGAGGAGGACTCGATCGCCGTGCTCTGTTCATGTTCGGCACCGCGAAACAAGCGAAGTCAGTGTTTCCGTCAGAAGCCGAAGCGGCTGCCCATATTACCTAGCCATCCCATTTTAAGCAAACAGACTCTACCGGTAGGGGACGAGCCTCGAGGGGATGCGAATCGCAAGATGAATGAGTTTGAACAACGAAAAAGAGGCGTTTCGAAGCAGCTGTCCGAGGATGCGAGAGGGCTGAGAACGCGCTTTTTGAATATCCTCGACGCCGTGAGGCCAGTCTTTGACCCGATTGATCAGATCCTCCCGCCAGTGCCTGTCATGCGGGAACAAACTGATCCGTTTGAGCCATTCGGGCGGAATGCCTCGCTTTCCAAGGGTCGTGCCGCTCAGTGCTCCGACCAAGGCTGCGGCTGATGAGCATTCGCCTCCTAAGAGGACCGTTCGCTCGACGGCCAGTCGGAATCGATTCGGATGTCGCAGCCAAGCGTAAATCGCAATCAGCGCAATAGCGCGAAGGTCGCTCGGGATCCCTTCCCCCCAACCCATCCCCTTGGCGGCTCGGCCGACGCTCAACCCCTTTTTCCAAAATCCTCGCAACCGCTCAAGGCCTTGTCTTAGTTCATTGTCTTCGGTCATTCCCTCCAGCTTCGCAAAAGCATCGATGGGGGAAAGGGGAGTCTCGCCCGGGTCCATCATCTGTGCGAGCTGCGTTGCATGGGCAATGAGCAAGCAAGCTTCTTCAGCCCTGCTGTCGCGCAGGGAAATGCGAGTGCTTTGTTCAATCCAAGGAAGAGCATGCTGAGAACCTTGGATCAACAGGCTGATCGAAACACTCCGAATCAGAGGATCGCCCGCCAATCCCTTCGGCATAGCGAGTCTATCGGTCAAAGCAAGAGCGGGACGCAGCGATCTCCCGAGCGTTCGAATGGGAAAGGAAATGCGATACCAACTCAATCGACGCTGCAGCTTGCGACCAAAGGCTCGGTAGTCTGCCCGGGATTCCAACATGGCTTGGATCGTCATCAACAAGCCATGTGTTCGCTCCGCTGGAACGCCAACACCAGGTTGAAACTGGAAACGGATTGGAGTTGCCCCGAAAATCTTGAGAGCTCGGCGGCGTGGCATTCGGTCACGGGGGATCGCCAACGCTTCACCTATTGCACATCCCAGAATCATCCCCTCGACCGACTTTTCACGGCGGCTTGAGCTAGCCACCCACCGCCAGGAAACAGAAGTCTCCTGGGGCGACGAAGGGGCTTGGGAAATGGATGGTTCGGTAGGGCGCACTTGCAAAATTCAATCCTGGCTAACCTTAAGGAAGCTTGTCCCAAACGGTCGATCGACTCAAAGTTAGAACACACTGAGTCAGGAGGAAAGCCTCGGAAGAACTTCCTCTATTAGTTCGACAATGTTTCTCGGACGATTCGTTACAATTAAAATAATCGACTGGGTCGAGCCCGTTCCCTACCCAGAATATCTTTCTTCTCCAATCAAGGGCAATCCGATGGCGAACTCCAGACGTCTTTTCCTCCGAGCAGCATCCGGTAGCGGATTGCTGGGAATCCTTTCTGCACGGAATGGTTGGGGACACGATCGTGTTTCGACACCTAGCCAAACGAAGGGTCCCTTCTACCCGATCCCCGAAATCGAAAAACAACCCTTTTTCGATTTCGACCTCACACGCCGGGATGACAAGTCTCCGGTAGCCGATGGCGAGATCATCGCAATCGGCGGAAAAGTTGTCAGCCACTCCGAACGCCCTCTCTCGAAAACCATCGTCGAGGTGTGGCAAGCGTGCAAGACGGGACGCTACAACCACCCACAGGATAGCAACGATCGCCCGATGGACCCTAACTTCCAGTACTGGGGAAGATTGGTGACCGGGGACGACGGGGCCTTTCGATTCAAAACCATTCTACCGGGCAAATATCCAGGCAGAACCCCGCATATTCACTTCCGAGTCGTTTCTCCCGATCGCCCGGAACTGATCACCCAACTCTACTTTGGGCAATTCGAGGAATGGAATCGCAAAGACGGGATCTACATGTCGCTCAACGTCGCACAACGGGATGCCGTCACGGCACACCTTGAGAAAAAGCCGGTCGACCCAACTAAAAAAGAGGGCGAGCAACTACTCACCGGAGACTTTACGATCGTTCTCGGGCCTCTGAGCGATTCCAAATCGACCCAACCCATGTGATGATTTCGCACTCTGCGGAATCCACTTCGCATCATCGCAAAACAATCGAGCGTGCCGCTCCGGCACGCTCGATTGTTTTTTGAAACGACCCCAAGAGTGTCTAGCTTTGATACTCTTGATCCGTGACGATCCCAGGCTGCGGAACGGGGTATAAGCCGTTCGCGAGTGGCTGCAAGGGAGCTGGGCTATCGAACGTCAGTTTCTCGATTCCCGGTGCAAACTCGTGCTTGCAATTGAGCATATCGTCGTACGTGATCTCTTGCCCGGTGTGAGCTGCCATACGTCCCATGCTGGTGACCACCGACGCTTGAACACCGCGCTCGACTTCGTTGTACGGTTCGTTGTCGCGAATGGCGGCGACCAAGTGGTCCCACTCCAGTTGGTATGGGCTCTTCTCGGGCTGAGGGAACTCCCAAACCAACTCGCTTCGTTTGCCAATATTCTGTCCGCTGTAAATGCGGCACTTGGCCGGGGTATGAGCTGCGGTGGAAATCACCGCGGAGCCTTTGGTCCCGTGCGCATAGCTGGCGAACTCATTCTTGCATCCAGGAATCGTCCGGCCGTTCAGAAGGAGTTTGGTGCCGTCCGCGAACGTGTACTCAACCGAATAGGTGTCAAAGTTTTGGTCGACGTCGTCGTTGCGATAATGACGACCACCCGAGGCTGCAGCTTTGACAGGCCAAGCATCCTTCATCCAGCAGCACTCGTCGATGTTGTGGATCAAGAAATCGCTGTAGGCTCCACCGCTGGCCCAGAGAAAGCCGTGAAAGCGATTGATCTGGTAAAGCAACTCGCTCATCCCTTCCGGCTTCTTCGTCGTCGCTGCCGAACCCGTGGGTCCTGCCATTCGGTAGGCCCGCATCATGAGGATATCACCGATTTGGCCGTCCTGAATCCGCCTGTAGAGCTCGCGCCGTGCGTCGCAATGACGGCACATCAGACCGATCCCCACCTTGAGGTTCTTCTCAATGGACTTCTTGGCGAGTTCAAGCATCTTCACACTGGAAGGACCGTCGACCGTGACGGGTTTCTCCATGAAGACATTGACCCCCTTCGAAATTGCATACTCAAACTGCACCCAACGAAAAGCCGGTGGGGTTGCCATGATGGCGATATCACCCGGGCGAAGGCAATCGATCGCTTTCTTGTAGCCTTCGAAGTCAATGAACTTCTGATCGTCCGGCACCTTCACTTTGTCTTGGAATTGCTTGTTCAAACTCTCATAACATTGCTTCAGCTTGTAGTCGAAGACATCCGCCATCGCGACCAACTCGATCGGTCCATTGTCGACCGACAACGCATTCGCTGCGGCGCCCGATCCTCGGCCTCCACACCCGATCAATGCAACGCGGATGGTGTTGTCTTCGCCAGCATGCACGCTACGAGCGAAACTCGACGCGGCCACGCTCGTTGTCGCGGCCACCGCTGTCGAGGTCTTCATAAATGTCCTGCGAGTCGAATTGGGAGAATCAGGGGAGAGGGTCATCGGTGCACCGGATTGTTTAAAAGTGAGGTGGGTTATTGGGAAGGTACGAGAGTGGGTAGGTGGAAATGAGGTGACTTCTACCGCTCGAGCGGCACAGGTCTTTCTTTTAGGATCGGTTCGGAATACTCCCACAACTTTTCCTTTTCTTCAGCGGTCGGCTCTTCCAGTGGACGGACCACTCGAAACCCGACATGGAGCGCGTCGGTGAGATACCAAATACTCACAGGAACCTGGGGGTCCTGGGCAATCCAATCCTCGGTCGATCCCTCTTTGGCTGCGCTGCGGCAATCGGCGGCCGATTTGTCCCATCCCCCACCACGGACGACGCGGGGATACAAAACCATCGGGACCAGCAAAGGATTCTTCTTACGTAGTTTGTCCAGTAAAAAGCCCTCGGGTTGGTGCTCGTCGAGCACCCACTCCGCGACATTGCCGTGCATGTCGTACAATCCCCAGGGATTGGGCTTCTTTCGACCGACTTTCTGGTACTTTTCTTCCGAGTTGTCTTCGAACCAAGCGTACTCCTCCAGCAATGCGGGATCGTCGCCAAACGAATAAGCAGATGTCGTTCCTGCTCGGCACGCGTACTCCCACTCCGCTTCGGTCGGGAGACGGTAATAGCGACCTGTCTTCGCCGTAAGCCATTTGCAAAAAGTTCTCGCGGCATGCTGTGTCATGCAAATCGCCGGGTACCCTTTGAGACCCATGCCAAACGACATGTCGCAATACGGTTTGGTGGGCTGGCTCTTTTGATAGGTATCCGCCAGCTTGTCGCGCGTCGTTTCTTGGAGTTGATTCACTTCGCGGGCAAAAACGTCCAAGTCCGACATCCAGACGTCGTACACATCCCAAGTGATTTCGTATTTGCCCATCCAAAATGGAGAGATTTCTACCTCGTGAACCGGACCTTCGTCCGCGCGGCGGCCAGGCTCCGTTTCGGGGCTCCCCATTTGGAATTTGCCCCCTGGAATAGGGAGCAATTCGAGCGACGCATTGGTGTGCTCAATCAACTCCTTATACGGCTTCATGCTCGCCGCATCGGTCGCTTGCGCATCCTTCACCGGCAGAACCTTGCCCGGTTCCTCCGCCCATGCGATGGCCGTCAACAAAACTCCGAACGACCCAACCCAGAAAAGCTTCTTCATTCCTTCAACTCATCGATAGTGAAATCGTTGCACCGAAGCAGGCTATCCCACTCCGGTGCAACGCCATGTCCAGAAAGACTACTTCAAGGGGAGGATTTCCACATTCTTGAATTGAACTTCATCCGAGTGCCCCGCGAATCCAACGTGACCACTGGTGCGGTCCTTGCCTGGGTGAGGGGTGTTGGCCATGAACTCGGAGACTTGGCTCAAATCCGTGTCCAAGATCGTCGTGCCGTTCAACTCGACCGTCACCTTGGATCCCGCGACGCGAACCGTTTGGTGGTTCCACTGGCCGGTAGGTCGCAAGTAACCGCGTTTTGCCGCGACCATTCCATAGGCGCTTCCGTGGGCTTGGCGAGGATCGATTGACTTGTAGTTGGCGTGGCCATCATCGAGAACTTGCAATTCACACATGCCGATGTACGCGCCGTCCGCGTTGTTCTTGTACTTTTCAGCGCGCTCTTCCTTGGTCGGGTATCGCATGGCCAAACCGTTGTTTCCGGCGGGTGGCAGTTTGAAATCGACTCGGAAGACGTAATCGCTGTAGACCTTCTCCGAATGGAGCACACCACCTTTGCCCTTCAAGCATTGGATCGCCCCATCGACGACCGTGTAATTGTCCTTCGCACCGGCCCATCCGGTAAGATCCTTGCCGTTGAACAAGCTCTCGAACTTGGCATTCTCCATCGCAGCCACTTCGTCCTGAACCAGAAGCTTGTTAGCCGCATCGGCGTCGTGAGTGGTGAGCTTCAGATTTCGGAAGCGAATCTCCGCGCCGTGGGTCTGAAGCTGAATCGGTCCCGACTTGGGCAAAGGCTCTCCCTTGGCAAAGTAGTTATGGAGCCGAGCATGTTGGACTACGGTCTGATCGTTTAACCACACCGTGCATCGTTCACCGATGAGACGAATCTTCATCTTGTTCCACTGACCAGCAGGCTTGTCAGCGCGAACGACGGGATCTTTGCCAGGCCATCCCGCAGGGTTATTCCACAATCCTCCGCTTCCTTTTTCGGCACCATGCACCTTGCTGGCTTCCGAGGTGGGGTCCCAAATCTGAACTTGAGGAATCCCCCTCAAGTAAATGCCGGAATCGCAGTTGGCGACAATCTTGTACTCGAATTCGAAGTCGAAGTCTGCGTAGTCGTCGTTGGTCGTGAGGTATGCACCCTTTCCATCATTGACGATTTCGTTCCCATCGATTTTCCAGTGGGTATCGATCTCCTTGTTCCACTTCATCTTCTCCGCGTCGGGCTTGGTGGCGTATACCTTCGGATCGATCGTCGACCGGCCATGCCAATTGCTGAAGTCCTTTCCGTTGAAGAGCTGGACGTCTTCAGCCCAAGCCATCGAAGAGGAAAGCATTGCTGCGCCGGCAATCAGCGCACCCATTTTGCGGGCCATTCGATTTCTAAATCGTCTCATCATTATTCGTGGGTAGGGGTTGGGGTGGGGTGAGAAAGGGAATAATCGGCAGGCGCACTGGACGACAAGCGCGTTTCGCTCGAACAACTCGAGCTGGAGGCGGGATCGCATCCGCACGAGTCGGGATCGACCCAATCGGACGGATGGAAGTTCTTGGAGTACACTCCATAATCGTGAAAGGCGAACCATTTTGCCAGTCGATAAGCCCAGGATCGCTCAGGAATTTCCATTCCCGGAACGTATTGGCTCCGCCTAGGAGTGATTTTAGCAATTTCCTCGAGCGCTGTTTGCCTTTGCGTGGTGTCTTTTGCGCCATGTTTTTCCACGAGGGACAAAAGCAAGTCCGGGCGTTCCAAAACCACGCAACCTCGCGTGTTCTGGGCCACCGTCTCCCGGAAATCCCTCAAAAACTCGCTCTTCTGGAAGACCTCTCGCAGCGGCCGCTCATCGTGGATCGACTCGGTCGCCAACTGGATGATCGGGCATGGCTCAATCGAACCGCTCGGTCCGATATGGTGTGTGAACCCCGTCACGGCCGGGCAAAGCGCTCGCCCTTCTCCATCGTGATACGCATCGATGACGATGATCGGCTTGCGAACGCGTGTCGAAACCACAAACTCACGAACCCGTCGCAGCCCTTCTGTGTCGAGCGCTAGTTCGGGAGAACTCTCCGGCCCCACCACGCGATAGACGTGAAACCAACAGTACATCACTCCCATTTCAATCAAACGATCGACCCATCGATCGTTCAGCAAATCATCGATGTTGGTTTTGCACACACTGGTGCACACACCTGTCATAACTTTGTTGTTCAAGCAATTCTGCAGGCCCTCCATCGTCTTGCTATAAACCCCCGACCTGCCTCGGCGCTGATCGCTGACAATCTCCGACCCTTCCACGGAAATCAAGGGAGTGACATTGCCTAGCTCCCGAAGCCGCTTGGCGACCTCATCGGTGATGAAGTGGCCGTTGGTGAAGACTTGGAAATACGCGTCGGGATGGGCCGCAAAAATATCGAGCAGTTCTTTGTGGAGAAAAGGCTCTCCTCCGAGAATCCCGAAGAAGGCATTCCCCATCGCCTTGGCTTCGTTCAAGGTCCGGTTCATGGCGTCCAATTCAATCTTCGTCTGCTTTCCCGCCACATCGACCCAACAACCTTGGCAACGAAGATTGCAGGTGTTGATGATGGACAAATACAGAAACGGTGGAAAAAACTCACCCCGTTTCAGTCGCCGTTTGTGCTTCACTACACTCCACAAACCGCGCCAGCCAGCAAGATAAGCAAGCTTCCAAAGGAGTCGCTTGTCGGTTTCAAGCAGCATTCTCTTGGCGAGTCGAAGATACATGGGTCAGCCAAAGCGAGGGAAATCGAACAGGGCACGCAACGAAAAAGCCGCGGGCAACCCCGACAGTTTAACAGGAATCCCTCTCACTGAAAAACAAGTTTGCTCGCCCCAGACCGCTTCTCGATCGATCGCATCGGACTACCATGTTGGAGTGGGATCGCTCCCGCCATCTCCTCTCGTTTGACTCGGCCCCCTCGCCGACCTTCGTGTTTTGCCTTTCTGGATAGGTTTCTCTATGTCTCGCTTCGGCACTCTATTCTCCCCTTGGGGACTCTTCGCCCTCCTTCTCCTTCTCAATACCGTCCTCGCACCAACCCAAGCGACCGCGCAAGGCTCCGGCCAAGAAAAAGACACGAAAGAGGATGCGAGAGCGGCAGAAGACTCCTCCGAGTCCAAAGACGATGCCAAGGAAAAGGAAAAGAAAGATTCCGGCGACAAGACGGTTGTCACGGAAGGGCAAGTCGAAATCGATGGAAAAGTAGTTCCCTATCAAGCCATCACCGGCAAATTGGTCTTGAAAGAGGATGGGAAGAAAAACAAGGCGGAGATGTTCTTCGTCGCCTACACGCGCACCGACATTCCGCACAAGGAAAAACGCCCTGTCACCTTCTGCTTCAACGGCGGCCCCGGAAGCAGCAGCGTGTGGCTTCACCTGGGGATGCTGGGGCCTAAACGGATCGTCTTTCCCGACGACGCGACTCCGATCCGTCCTCCCTATGGCCTGGTATCGAACACCTACAGCCTTCTCGACACAACGGACTTGGTGTTCATCGATCCGGTCAGCACGGGTTACTCGCGTCCCGCCGATGGCGAATCCAAAGAGCAATTCCATGGTTACGAAGAAGACCTTCGCAGCGTCGGGCAATTCATCTACGACTGGACCTCGAAATACGAACGATGGCTCAGCCCCAAGTATCTACTGGGTGAAAGCTATGGCGGTATCCGAGCCGCTGGATTGGCTGGCTATCTGCAGGACCGCTATTACATGGAACTTAACGGGATCGTGATCGTTTCAGGGGTGATCAATTTCCAAACGCTCCGATTTGGCGGGAGCAACGATCTCCCCTACATCGCCTTCCTGCCCTCCTATGCGGCGACCGCGTGGTACCACAAACGACTCGCTCCGGAATTGCAATCTCAACCGGTCGGCGACGTGGTCGCTCAAGCTGAGAAGTTCGCATCGGGGCCCTATGCGAGCGCCCTGCTGAATGGCACCCGATTAAGCGAAGAGGAAATCGAATCGATCGCCCAGCAAACCTCTCGTTTAACCGGTCTTGCACCGAAGTTCATCCAGCGATCCAACCTTCGAATTGACATGGACCGATTCGCCAAGGAACTGCTTCGCGAGGAAGGACGAACGGTCGGGAGATTCGATAGTCGCTACAAAGGGATCGATCGCGACAACGCAGGGGAGTCCTACGAATACGATGCGAGCGGTGCCGCGATCTTCGGTCCTTTTACCGCGACTTTTAACGATTATGTTCGCACAGAACTACGCTATACCGAAGATCGCGTCTACGAGATCTTGACCGGGAACGTCCAACCCTGGAGCTATCGCCGATTCGAAGGCCGATACGTGGACGGTACCGATACGCTCCGAAAGGCCATGACCTCCAACCCGTACTTGAAACTCTTCTTGGCCTGCGGCTACACGGATCTCGCGACACCCCACTTTGCCATGATGAACACCGTCGATCACTTGATGCTCGATCGATCCCTGCGTCCTAATATTTCGGCCAAGTTCTACGAGGGAGGACACATGATGTATATTTACGAACCCTCTCTACAAAAACTTCGTCGCGATCTGCTCGAGTTCTATCAAGGCAATCAGCCGATCAATCAAGACAATCAACCGATCAAATAGTGTACTGCGTGTTGGGAATTTACTCGCAAGGGTTATAAGGATGCTGCATTCGATGTTTCATCTCCGAATGAACTGGATAGCTATTTGTATCGCGATCGCTTGGGTGCATCCTAGCGCCATAAGCTATGCGCAGCTCGCATCCCAATTCGACCCGCTGATTCGCAATCACCAGGGAGAAGTTGCCGTCGCGATCAAAAACCTGGATACCGGCGAGCTCTACCAACATAACGAAACGACTGTCATGCCCACGGCGAGCTTGATCAAGTTTCCTGTACTGGTGGAGTTATACCGCCAAGTCGATGCAGGTAATCTGCGATTGGATCGTTTGGTCACCCTCCAAGATTCCGACAAGGTTCCCGGTTCTGGCATCTTGACCGATCATTTTCAATCGGGCTCTCAAATCCCGCTGGAAACGATCGCGCGCCTCATGATCCGCTATTCCGATAATACCGCGACCAACTTGGTCCTCGATCAAATCGGAATGGAGAACACGTCAAAGACCATGCTCCAGTTGGGATTCCGCGAAACCCGCCTTCATTCCAAAGTCTTTCGTCGCGACACATCTGTCGCACCCGAGCGAAGCCAGAAGTACGGTCTCGGCAGTACCACCGCCGCCGAAATGCTCGGTTTGCTCGAGCTTCTGCATGCGAAAATGCTCGTCTCCGAAAAAGCGTCGGAGCAAATGCTCACCCATCTCGCCAGCTGCGAGGATGATTCGAAACTGGTTCGCGATTTGCCCAAAGCCGTAAAGTCCTTCCACAAAACCGGCTCCGTCAACGACGTCCGGACCGATGCAGGATTGTTTCAGACCCCGAAAGGAACCCTCGCGATTGTTGTTCTGACGGCCAAGAATCAGGACACTAGTTGGGGCAATGCAAACGCGGCCGAACTGCTCTGCGCGAAGATAGGCTCCACCGCGTATGAATGGTTCAATCCACCCGGGACCTCGACTGCGGTCAAACCTGAGGTCGTCAAGATCGGCGCGAGCGGCGACACCGTCAAAGCCTTGCAGCGCGCACTGAACGAGAAACTCAGCCCCTCCCCCGATCTGACGGTGGATGGCGATTTCGGCGGTATGACCGAATCCGCTGTCAAACGCTTTCAAACCGCCAACCAACTCCCCGAGACGGGACTGGTCGATGCCAATACTTGGGAGAAACTAGGACCGATCCAGATCGCATCTTCCGATCCGGAACCCGTTCGGCCCTTGCCGGAGAAACGGGCGGCGGACACGCTCGACGGAGCTCCTTTCGTATCGTGCAAAGCGTGGGTCGCTGTCGATACGAAAACAGGGAAGATCATCGACGGAAGCCAGCATGATACCCCCTTGGACTTCGCCAGCACGACCAAGATGATGACCGCGTGGCTCATCGCCAAAGAGGCAGAAAAGAACCCCGCGATCTTGGACGAAGTGATGACCTATTCGGAACGAGCCGATGGAACCATAGGCTCGACCTCCGATGTGCGATCTGGGGAATCCCTGAAGGTACGCGAAGCCCTGTACGGCCTGATGCTTCCCTCGGGCAACGATGCATCGGTTGCGTTTGCGGAGCATTTTGGCGAGCGTCTCAAACCTGCAGATTGGGACGAGTCTCGCGACCCGCTCGACATGTTTGTCGCCGCGATGAACCACGAAGCGCAAACCCTCGGGATGAAGAAGACCACTTTCAAAAACCCACACGGCTTGACACACCCGGACCACAAGAGCACCTGTGCGGAACTGGCTACGCTCGCCAGCAAAGTGATTGCGTCGGATATTCTCAGCGGAATCATCTCGTGCCGCGAGTATCGCTGCACCCTATCGAGCACCGTAGGCTACCAGCGCGAAGTCCTATGGAGAAACACCAACCAACTCCTCGACATCGACGGGTATCTCGGGGTGAAGACCGGAACGACCGACGCTGCCGGGGCATGCTTGGTTTCATGCAGCGAGCGAGAGGGCGAACGCATTCTCATCGTCGTGCTGGGTGCGTCGGGATCGGCAGCACGGTATGCCGATTCGCGGAATCTACATCGATGGGCTTGGAAAAACCGCTAGGTAGGCTTGCGCCTCTTCGATTTTGGCTCCTCGGTATCTTCAGGATCCTCCCAAGCTTCGGTGACAGCGGTGCCGCTCCGCGCGACACTCTTGAGCTGCTCGATTTTCTTTTTGGTGGAATGGAGTTTCGATTGGCAGTGGGCGATGAGAGTCGCCGCTTTGGCATATTCCGCGAGCGATTGCTCCAAGCCTAGCGAATTTCCTTCCAGCTTTCGTACCGACTGCTCCAACGAGGCAATCGCATCTTCAAAGCTCAGTTCGGACAAATCTTGTGCACTGGATGGGCTCATGGGTTAATCAGTTCCAATCGCGCGGTCGGAATAATCGGTAAAGCTTGCCACGGATTCTCGGTCCCACTTCACCAACTCGCGATGAATTGGCTTGCATCGCTCAGAAGTAACCTATCGTTCCCATAGGAAAATTCTAGACCCGCTGGATTCCTTTTGAATTGATAACATGTCAAGCAGTCGGCGTAGATCCCAAAAGCTTCAAAGAAAACTCAAACCGGTAATGCCGGTTCGTGGCGAAGCTGTGCGGACTTTGACCAGCTACGAAAATCCGGTCATCGATTCGCCAGCCCCTGACTCGCCCATTCCAGATCCCCCTGCCCCCATCGAACCGACTGTTTTCCAGTTGGAGCAGTCCGTGGAACGAATCCAGGCCCTGGCAGACGCGATCTCGGTCCATTCCGAAGAGGCCCCTGGGCCCGAAGAGGCCACCGAGCTCGAAGAGACCGATGCTCCCCCAGAGGCCGAAGTGGTTATCTCCGATCTTCTCATTCTTCGCATCGATGAGAAGCTAGCCGAAATCGTTCGCAAGGCCGGCGAACTAGAACGCGAACGCATCGACATCGAGCGTATGCAAAAACAATTGCAGCATGCGATCGACACGGCCGAGGCAAAGCTCGCGCAATCGCCTGCACTCCATCGCGAGGTGGAATTCGAGTCGATGGACCAATTGATCCAATCGCTGAAGCTCGAAAACGCGAGACTGAACAATCTGCTGGCCAACGCCCGCACCGAATACCAAGCATTGCTCGACTTTATTGAGAAAGACGATATCGCCGAGCTCACCAACTCCATTCGCAATGATGCGATGGAGCGGGAGCGCGAGCTGCGTTTGGAAGTGGACAGATTGCAGGAGCAAGTCGCTTTGCTGCAGAACGAAGTCGGTCCCAGCATCGGGAGCGATTACGAAAGTGAACTGCAGGAGCAGTTGGCGGAAGTACGAAGCCAGTTGATCGAAGCTCGTCACGAAAGCGTCGAGTTGCGACTTCAGTGCAACGACTTGAGCACCCGACTCGCTCAATTCCAATCGCCAAAAAGTCTCTCGACAGAGGCTTGGAGCTGGGAAGAGAGAAAACAGGCTTGGTTGCGCCAATTGGAAGAGGAGTCGAACGAAGGCACTGCGGATGCAAAGAAAACGCTGGAAATCCAAGAAATCCTGGAACGTACCACCCATGAAGTCGAGCGACGAGACCGTGAAATCGCCGACCTGAAAAGTCTGCTAGAACAGCAAGCGGTTGCGTCGAATGGAATGGCGGTCGGAGCGGCTGCTGTTGCCCAGATCATCGAAGCCGATGAGCTGATCGTCGAAGAACGACAGCGGCTCAAACAACTCCAGGAAGAGTGGGAGCAGAAGCAGCGTCAAGGAGAAATCGAAATGTCGCTCGAGCGCGCAAAACTGGCGCGCGAACGACTGGAGCTGCAGGAGAAACTGCGAAGCCTGGAAGCCATGCAGCCCATGCAAAGCACTCCAGAAAACGGGGAAGAGTCCATTCCAAATCGGCGTCCCCGAGGCAACTGGCTCTCTCGATTAGGTCTCCGCGACGAATAAACAGGCCGATGGCTCCAGCCTACTGAAGCGGCTTCTCTCGCTCTGCGGAAGAATCCGCCGCGGGATCGGCTGACGGAGTTGTTGGCTGTGGCGTTGGCGGATCCGAATTCGGCGAGGTGTTCGGTGCAGCGTCTTGTTTCACCGCCTCTGCATTGGCCGCTTGCGCTTTGGCCATCTGTTCCTGCATCGCTTTGATTCGATTCTCAACTTGAACGCGAATCTCCTTTTGCTTTTGCGCCTCCTCGGCACGATTCTCTTTCTCGTAGATCGCAATGAGTTTATCGCGAGTCTGCATTCTTTCCGGTCCCCGTTCCAACGCTTTGATGTACGCCTCGATTGCCGCCGCGGCGTTTCCGGATGCTGCCGCAACGTCTCCTTGCGTATCGAGAAACTCGGCGACGTCGGGCGACAAAGCGATGGCGCGATCGATGGTCTCCTTCGCCTTATCCAAACGAGGGGGATCGACCTTGGTATAGAGCATCGCGAGATTGTTCAACGCGATCGTCATGGTGGGAAGGTCGGCCAAAACCAGTTCGTAATCGTTGATCGCAGCGGCGTAATCCCCTCGTCCAAAGGCGGATTCCGCGAGAAGCATTCGGACCGTCGTCGAAGCCCCCTGGCGGGCGATCAATTTGATGAGTTCGTCGCGATTGGCCTGCGTCGATGTTATCCCAAGTTGACTCAGGAGTGAAAGCTCCGATTGGATGGCAACATTGGTTGGGTCGGCGGCGATGGCAGCATTGAGCGTATCCATGGAGGCCTGCCCTCGTCCCTGCGCACTCGACATGCTCATACGGAATTTGATCCGATAGGTGTCGGAAAGTGTTCGCCGCAAATCCGGATGATCGGGAGCAAGTGTAAGACCTTTTTGAAGCACGGGTACGGTCTCGTCCACGCGATTGGTAATCTGGTAGGCGCGCGCGATCGTCAAGAAAGCCGCTATGCGATCCTCCTCGCTGATCCGCGGATCGCTGGTCCTGGCACTGAGTCGAGCGATGAGAGCATCGGCCGCGACGATGGCTTGATTCCCCAGCCCTCGTCGAGCGTAGAGGAGAATCGGTTCCAACTGCAGTTTGGGCTCCTGATCGCTCGCTCGACTTAGGACCCGCGCCGCACCATCGACATCCCCATCCTGTTCCAAAAGCTTCGCGTAGAGAACGTATAGAAGTGGATCGTATTGGATGCGTGGATTCTCGAGCGAGCACTTGAGATGGTGCTTGATCACCACCGGGTTGATCGCCTCCCCTTGCACCGATCTGCGGTACATGTCCTCGGCGAGCCAAGCATGAGCGAGATCGAGCCCCATCGCGTCGGCGGGGGCCAAACTCTCCATCATCGAGCGGGCAACTGCAACTTTTCCTTGGCGCAGGTTGTGAACGGCGACGAAGTAACGGGCTTCTTGATTGTCGTCCCCTAACTGCAAGATCCTTTTAAAAAGAAGGTCGATACGGGCCTCTTCCTCGGGAGTTCGTTCCTTTTGGAATTGATCGGTGTTCTCCGCGGGAGTGCCATCCAACTGAAGCCCCACCGCCTGGCTGGCCTGCTCGCGATACCACGCTTTGAGAGACTCCTTCGATCGCAATCGCCCCGCTAGGACGAAACCGCCGAGCGTCATGAGAAGAACGAGCGGGGGTATAATCGCGAGAATCGCCTTCCAGTTTCGCGTGGCATACCAAGCCCCCAGGAAATCCCATAGTTCGCTGATGAGTTCGGTCGGCCCTAAGGATGACAAATAGCGTAAGGTCCGAAATCGAACCGGACCGCCCGGAGGTGGAATATCGGACTCAGGCGTTTGGTCGGGGCGGATGCGGGGGTCGTTCACGTTTGGGATCCTTGGCGATGCGGTCCCTCCATTGTCGACACCAGGACTTGAATTGCAAACCGATTGCCCCAGAAAGAGACAGAGCCCAGCGGAATGCTGGGCTCTAACCATTAAAAAGGGGTTTCATTGCAACGTCTGTAGCGACTGTTACTCGTTCATGCTCGCGACCATTCCATCGCTGCGAACGCACAGGAAGTAGAGGACTCGCAGGTCGATGTTCGCGCTCAAGTACTGAGTCGATCCGTCTCCCAAACAGGCGTGGGCACCCCCGGTGTGGAAGGAATAGATCTCTCCTTGGTTGGTGCAATTCAAAGCGCAGCGAGGGGCCGTCAAGTTGCTCGCATTGAGATTCGAAGCGCGGCGAAATCCCGTTGTCGTATCGGTCCACAGATACGCACCGTCGACGGCGATATCGTTGCCCGAGTGCGCCCACGGTCCGTTCATATACGCCGTGGTGCCACCGGCGTACTCCTCCAGTTGTCGCGCCATTTCCCAACGAGCGGGGCGGGCCGCGGCCTCCGCGATCATAATCGTGTTGCTCAATCCGTCCGATACCGAACCGAATCGCGAAAATCGATTGGCAGCCAAGATCCCCAAGACTCCATCGGCTCCGGGGAAGGCGGGATTGCTTCCCGTCACATTGTTCCAAACCGTCGCGTTATTGGACGCGCGGGTGACCGCCATGTAGTCGGCCGTCGCGGGACGCCAATCCACGCTTCCTGCGAACGTCGTTCGATCCCCGGAACCAAGCCGCGCTGTGTCGACAAACCGATCGGATCGTGGATTGGACGGGCAGATGTACACGGGAATCACGCTGGAGGCAGCCGGTCGGTTGACGGGATCAAACCAGTCCAGACGTACGTCATAACCCGTGCCCTGATTCAGCACATTCTGCTGCTCCAGGTACGGAAGGATGGAACCCATGAAACACCCCTTGGCATAGTGGGCCCCGCTCAAGCCGGTGGTACCAGCCTTGATGAATTGACTGAGCTCCGTGACCGGAGAGGTGAAGGTCTGCGTGTTGGTGTATTGAACGCTCGACGGGGGGAGCTTGCGATTGGCAGACTCGAAATTGTGAATGGCCAGCCCAAGCTGGCGAATGTTATTGGAGCAAGCCATTCGGCGAGCCGCCTCCCGGGCTGCTTGCACGGCCGGGAGCAACAACCCAACCAAAATACCGATGATCGCAATAACCACCAACAACTCCACCAGCGTAAAACCGCGGCGTGGTCGACGAAAGAAAGGCATAACTACTCCGATATAAAAATCGAAATTCGGAAAGAAGATAGCGGCCGCCGTGCCAAGAAAGGAACCGTGCCCTGGAGAAGAAGGGAACGGAATCTCTGTAGAGTAGCGGGCTTCGGAAAGTCTTCAACAGACCTTCACCCAAGATTCACGCTTCACACCACTCGCTTAAGAGGTTTCTCCCCAGATCGGGCGAGCGGAGGTGGAAAACACCTCCATCATCCGGCCGCCAAGCGAACTATGCGACCGTAAGTTGCCGGCTGAACGGACTGTTCTGGGATCGCAAATTTTTTTCGATAGGCACCGGTTTTTTTACCGCCGCCCTAGGCTCGCTCGATTCCCATCAACGTTAAGACGATCGACCGCGGAGTTGCCTGATTGCGATGCTCGCAAAGGTAGATGCCTTGCCACGTCCCCAAGGCGAGGCGGCCAGCGGTGACGGGAATCTGCAAACTGCAGCCTATCAAAGTCGACTTCACATGAGCGGGCATGTCATCGGGCCCCTCCATGGTGTGAATGTAGTTCAAGGATTCGGGGGCCACGTGATCCAGGGCCAATTCCATATCGACTCGAACATCCGGATCCGCGTTTTCATTGATACTCAAGCTGGCAGATGTGTGCTGAAGAAAGCAATGTAGCGTTCCGACCTGGATTTTCCTTAACTCGGGAAGGGACTCCAGGATTTTTTCCGTGATGAGATGGCAGCCTCTGCGCACCGCCGGAAACTGGATTCGGGTTTGATAGAACTGCATGGGGAAGCGGTTTGCCGATCTCTCGGGATATTCAATGCCTCTTGACGGTCGCTCCCACAGCGACATACTTCGTCGATCCAAATCGACCTCCATTGTCATAGACAACTCACTACAGGGCAATATCTTATGCGACGCGCGAAAATTACGATCATTGGGGCTGGTAATGTCGGTGCAACCTGTGCTCATTGGTGCGCGGCCAACGAACTGGGCGATGTTGTTTTGCTCGATGTCCCTCAAACGGAGAACATGCCCAAAGGGAAGGCGCTGGACCTCTTTCAAGCCTCCCCGATCATGGGGTTTGACAGTCGCCTAGTCGGGACTACCGACTACGCCGAGACCGCAAACAGCGATGTAGTCGTCATCACCGCGGGGATTGCGAGAAAGCCCGGTATGAGCCGCGACGATCTGCTCAGCACCAATGCGAAGATCGTTACGAATGTGGCCGAGCAAGTCAAAGCGACGAGCCCGAACGCCGTGGTTATCGTCGTCAGCAATCCCCTCGATGCGATGGTCCAGCGCGCTTACCAAGTTCTTGGATTCCCTTCGCACCGCGTCATCGGCCAAGCAGGCGTACTCGACACCGCTCGCTTCCGCGCCTTCCTCGCGATGGAACTCAACGTGAGCGTCGAAGACATTTCGGCCATGCTGATGGGCGGACACGGCGATACGATGGTTCCCATCGCGAGTTGCACCAGCGTGGGGGGGATCCCAGTCACCCAACTCATCACCCCCGAACGACTTGAACAAATCGTGCAGCGAACGCGCGATGGCGGGGCCGAGATTGTCTCCCTCCTCAAAACAGGATCGGCCTACTACGCGCCCGCCGCAGCAACCGCCCAAATGGTGGAAGCCGTGGTCCGTGACAAGAAGCGATTGGTTCCGTGCGCGGCTCTCTGCAACGCCGAATATGGCGTTGGCGGTTACTACGTAGGCGTGCCCGTTGTGATCGGCAGCGGCGGTGTCGAGAAGATCGTGGAGCTTCAACTCACCGACTCCGAAAAAGCAGCGTTCCAAAAGAGCGTCGATGCGGTCAAGTCCCTCGTGGCGACCATGGGTCAATTGCTCGCTTCGGCGTAGCTTCTTCTGTTCAAATGCAAGCATTCGGTCGGACGGAGCGCCGACCGAATTTCTTCCTGCATACGCCATTGACGGCACGGGATTTCCTCCTCTAAAACCTTCACCATCCCAGCCGCGACCCCACGCGACTCCACGAATAGGCACTCACAGGAACCTTTCGATGAATCGACTTCCTACTCTGCTGGCTCCGTCCGTTTCCTACTCCGACCGAAAGCCAGCCGTAGGATTACCGATCGATGATTTCGAAGCCTCTCTGCCCATCGAGGTTGCCCACCAAATCTTCTTGCCCCAAAGCTTCACACCCACCTACGACTACCCGTTGGTCGTCTGGCTTCATAGTGACGACAGCAGTGAGATGGAATTGACTCCGGTCATGGAGTCCCTGAGCGATCAGAACTACATCGGTGTCGCTCCCCGAGCAAATATTCGGAGCCATGCGAAGCGTCGCGTTTTTCGCTGGGGCGATACCCGCGCTGACTATGCGTACGCGGAAGACATCGTTTGGGAGTGCATTGCAGCTGCCCTGGAAACCCTGCCCGTCCATCCTGGTCGAATCTTTCTCGCTGGCTTTGGCCGAGGCGGGACCCTCGCACAATGGATTGGATTGCAGTACGCCGAACGGATCGCAGGTGTGGTGTCGTTAAGCGGCCCCGCGCCAGTCTTGGGTGGTTCGCTTTCCAACTGGAAAGACGCGCGAGACCTACCTTTCTTATTCGCGCAACGCAAGGGCTCCAACCTTTGCTCGGAACAATGCTTGAACCAGGCGATGCGTCTAGCTCACCGCGCCGCATTGAACTACACATTCTGGCAACTTCAAAGTGAACTGGATTCCTTTGACGAATCGGACGAACTCTCGACCGCGATGCTTCTCGCTGCGAATCGTTTCATGATGAGTATCGTCACCGGTTCGCCTTGCAACCTGGCCCCAGAACCATCCCGCGATCAATGGGTCGGGCCCTTCGGAATCAACTGATGCCCGAGCCTCTTGCTGAGCTCTCCGATGTGGCGGTCGAACGAAATGGTGTCCGTTTGCTTGGAATTCCGTTTCTCCGCATCGAATCGGGAAAACATTGTGTTGTTTTCGGCCCCAATGGATCGGGCAAATCAACCCTCCTGAAACTGCTGATGCGGTTCCATTACCCATCGGTCCTGGAACAATCGACCGGGACGGTGAAGCTTTTCGGCCAAGAAGATTGGAATGTTTGGGAGCTCCGGAAAAAACTGGGATTCGTTTCGTCGGAAATCGATTTTCATTTCACCTCAGGCCGAAGCGGCCGACTGACGCCTCTCCAAGCAGTTCTCACGGGATTCGATTCCTCGGAATTGGAGACGACCGAACAGCAAAACACACCCGAGCGGATCGAAGCAGCCCAACGCTGGCTCCGCTTTTTTGAATTGGACCCCAGCAGCGTCAAACATGTTGCTTGGCTTTCCACGGGTGAACGACGTCGCGTGATGCTCGCTCGCGCCATGGTGCTGAACCCCCAAGCTCTCCTGCTCGATGAACCAACCGCTGGACTCGACTTGCTATCCCGAAGTCGCTTGCTGACTCGATTGTCCGCCATGGCCGAGCAGGGAATTCAACTACTGCTAGTGACACACCATCTCGAAGAAGTCATCCCACAACTCGAACGTGTCGTCATGCTGAAATGCGGCGCGATCTTTTCCGATATGCCGAAGCGTGAATCCTTTCGAAGCGAGCATCTCTCAAAACTATTTGATGCACCTGTGTTGGCAGAGGAGCATGCGACGGGTTGGCATGCTCGATTGGGCTGACCCAGGCTCCGATCTTCTTTGAAATCGCCAGCGGGCTTTGCCTCGCGAGCACCCTCGGCCGCGCATATGGATTAATCGGTTCAACCGTCCCATCTGCGCGGACTGCTAAGGGACGCATACCAAGTCGATTTGCGTCCAGCGATGGCATGACCTACGGTTCAGCGCCAGCTTCGTCGACCTGCCAGAGATTCGTCCGAAGGTGGCTTGAGCCCCAATCTTCCCGCGAGGATGCCATCATGTCGAACCAGTCCAACGAATCGCTCCCCTACTCTCACATACCCACCTCGGTCTTCCTGCCGCGCGTTCCCAGAAAGCCTCCGACCTCTAGCAGCGCCGACCTAGCGATCGCACCATTCCGTACCCCGGAACAATCCATTGACGGCAACGAGATAGAGAGGAAGCTCGAGTCGCGCCTACTGGAAATTGAAAGATCGCGACATGAGTTCCTTCAGACAGAAACGCAACGTCCCGAGCCCCTACACTCTCCGTTGCCTCCTCTACCCGAAACGAGAGTCTGGGGAGTTCGATTCCATGCGATCACCATGGAAGAAACGCTCGACCGCCTGGAAGCCATCGTCGCCGCCGGCAAGCCTAGTGTCGCGATTACCGCAAACTTGAACTATGCCATGCTTTGCGACAAACACCCAAGATTGCGGGCTTTCACCGAGCGCGCGGCACTGGTCCTTTGCGATGGAAAACCGGTTCAGTGGAGAAGCCGCTTGGAACGAGTCCAGCTTCCGGAACGGGTTACCGGAGCCGATTTGATCTACCGTATCGCAGAACGAAGCGCGAGGACCAAGCTTCGCATTTTTCTCTATGGGGCTGCAGAAGGAATCGCGGAGAAGGCCGCGCGCGTTCTCACCGAAAAGTACCCGGGTTGCTGCATTGCCGGAGTTCTCTGCCCGCCCTTCCGAACGTTAAGCGAGAAAGAAAAGCAGGACCAGATTCAAAGCATTCGCGACTCCAAGCCGGATGTTCTCCTCATTGCGCTCGGGCAGCCCAAAGGGGAATTCTGGATCGAAGACAACTTGGAGGCTTTGCAAGTCCCGCTCGCTATCCAAGTCGGAGCATCCTTTGACTTCGTGGCAGGGAAAGCCAAGCGAGCACCCCGCCTACTCCAAACCGTTGGAGCGGAGTGGCTCTATCGAACCTTTACCGATCCACGGCGTCTCGCACCTCGCTATGCGCAAAACGCCTGGTTCTTGGGCAAATCGCTGCACCGCGACTTGGTCCGATGGTTTGATGCCGCGTTCAGCACAACGGCGTAGCTCCCGACGGAAACTACTTCTTTCCAAGCCTTCGTTTGGATTCGAAGAACTCGGTCAACAATCGACCGCACTCCTCTGCCAAAATACCGCCATAGACGTCGCAACGGTGGTTGAGGCGGCTGTCGGTCAGCAAGTGATAAAGAGAGTCGACGGCCCCTGCTTTGGGGTCGAAGGCTCCGTAGAAGACACGAGGAATACGGGCCTGTAGGATCGCGCCCGCGCACATCGGACATGGCTCCAACGTGACGTAGAGTTCGCACTCCTCGAGCCGCCACGAATGCAACTGCGCAGCGGCTTGCGTGATAGCGATCATCTCGGCATGGGCGGTGGGATCGGCCAGCTGTTCACGCTGGTTGTAGGCAGCGGCAATAATGGAGTGCCGATGCACGATGATGGCGCCGACCGGCACTTCGTCTTCGAGGGACGCCTGCTGTGCTAGTTCGATGGCCCGTCGCATGAAATGCTCGGCACCAAAAGGAAGCGGCTCAGGTGGTTCACTTCTCTGCAAGTCCACTTTCAATCACCTCGAGGAAGACTTGCGAAACGCTCTTTGTGAACTCTTCTTTTGGAATTTGGAATCGATCGCACATCGTGGATATTCGGCTCATGAACTCCCGAAGACTTGACTCATCGATGTCGTCCCTCGGCTTGAGCCGCCCTGATGGATGTTCCTTCACACAGACGTTTTGAGTTCCAAATTCCATATCCTGCATGTTCAATCGCCCCGTGGCCGCGCAGTGGAGCCAGCGATCGCAGGTGAGTGCGAATTCAGCCTTTTCTTCCGCCGAAAGTTCGGAGCGTTGCGCGATCAAATTCAATTGCTCCACGGCACCCCATTGAAGGATAGTGCTCTCGGTGAGACGGATCCCCAGTCGCGTGAGCTGACGGCCAGTGAGTTCTTCTCGCTCCATCTGGCCGGCAACGTCATCCAGTTTGGAAATGATCGACTGCCGATCCCCTTGGCTCAGAAGGGATTGTTCCACCCAAGGTATCAATTGCTCGCGAACCGAGCGGGCAGCCGCCTTTCCTTGATTCCCCATCAACATGATCGACATGTAGACGAAGAATATGCTCACGCCGACCAACAAGAAAATCCCGAGGACCACGCAGGCTGGTCCGAGAGATACATCTTTGGTTCCCTCTTCCGAAGGCATGGATGCTTTGGCCATAGTCCGGCTTATTCCTCGAATGCAATGGAGAGGACTTCGTATTTGAGAGTACCCCTCGGAGCTTGAATCTCGACCGTTTCGCCGACCTTTTTGCCCATCAGGGCAACGCCGAAAGGACTGCTCGAGAGAATCTTCCCGTTCTCATAGTCTTCGTCGCCGGCGCCAACGAGCGTGTAGACCTCTTCATCGCCCCACGAGTCCTTTAATTTCACTGTCGCTCCAAAAGCGACTTGATCCTTTGGCAAAGCACTTGTGTCGACGATGTGCGCGCGACTCAGCTTGGATTTGAGAGCATTGATCTTTGCCTGCAGCATTCCTTGGTTCTCTCGCTGCGCGTGATATTCCGCGTTTTCCTTGAGATCCCCCTCGGCTCGCGCATCGGCAATCTTCTCCGCAATCAGCGGCATTTCGACCGTTTCCAGCCTCTCAATCTCTGCCTTGATCCGGTTGTATCCATCCCGAGTCATCGACACGAATTCAGTCATCTCTCTCTTCTCCTTCAACGCAAAAAAAGATGCGACTTAACTCCCTGTCGGGAAAAAAGTCGCATCAGATCGGTTGGTTATTGTAATCGTTTGGCGCCGGCCTAGCCGCAAGCATCATTCTCGACCTACACAAAAAGTCAAGCCCTGAGAAGGTTTCTCGCCATCCCGGAGAATGGCTGACTAACGATTTTTCGGAATGAATAAGCTGGTATTCCGATATACTTGGGATCTATCGAGGGAGCGCGTGGCACCCGAGATCACACAAATCCACTCTTTCCAATCAGTCCTATGCCGATCTCGATTCGCAAAGGGAAAGCGTTGGAGTCGCTCAACCTGACTCCGCTGATCGATGTCGTCTTCCTGCTCCTCATCTTCTTTCTCGTCGCAACCCGCTTTGCCCAAGAAGACCGAGAACTGGCCGTCCAACTCCCCTCGGCCGCCAATGCGCTACCGATGACCCTGGAACCTAACGAGTTGGTCGTTCACGTGGATCGTCAAGGAATTTACACCGTCAATGGAAAGACCTTGAACCTGCGGGAGCTTGAAGTTGTTTTGCGACAATCGGTCGCGGACAACCCGATCGGACAAGTGGTTATCATTCGCGCGGACAAATCCGCGGAGGTGCAAACGGTGGTTTACGTCATGGACTTGTGCACCAAGCTCTGTGTCCCAAAATACAAAATCGCCACGGAGCCGGAACCAGAACCATGAGCTCCCGATCTGCCAACAATCCGACCAGCCTACTCCTGCTCGATACGGCCTACTTCTTGCTCGGTGGGTTGGTACTGTACCTTGTTCTGACGCTCCTGCCATTCGATGATCCCAATCCCCTTCGCAATGCTTGGACGTACATTCTCGGGGTTCCGACAGCATTGATCGGCCTCTCCATGCTTACCCATGTCCTCTCCAATGAGATCGTCGAACGATCGCTGCAAATCGGACTCTTAGCGAGCGTTGCACTTCACCTTGCACTGCTCCTTTCCGCCCGTCATTGGATCCTCTTTTCCGGCTGGGGATCCCCCGATTCCATGGTTCAGCAGACGACCGTTCGCAACCAAGTGCAACGTACTCCGGTGACTTACGAACCTACCCCACCATCCGAACCTGCAGATAGACCCGACTATCTTAAACCGATTCCATTGGAACCGCCGCCGCTCGAACCGGTCCCCGCTGAAAAACAACAGACGGTCGAACATGCCGAAGTCAGCCTGGCTGTCCCGCAAGAGGCACCGGAAAGCCGTATCGCCGAACGAACCTTCTCCGTCGAAAGAAAGCGTGAAAGCGCCGCGGAACCTACACTCGCTTCGCAAGCTCGCGATTGGGAACGTCCCGAAAATATCCCCCAGTCCACTCTCAACACCGAAACCATCGAAGTCCCGGAACTCCGCCCCATCGAGCCCTTGACTGAGCAAATCGTTGCACCGAAGCAGATCGAAACGTCACCAACGCAAATCTCTGGGGCAACACCCCTCGCTCCAGCCCCAGATCCCACCTCGATCGAGAATCGCACACCCTCTATCGCCAAGCCACCGACATTGTCGCCCCGCAGTTCGCAGTCCGTGGAAAGAGAAATCTCAGAGAGTATGCAGCGTCTGGAGACGACCGAGGTGCTCCAATCCAGCCCCGTCAGAATGGGGACCAACGCCTCCACCCCCTTGGCATCGTCGGTTCCCGTACCCGATGTCCCATCTCCCTCGAGCCCACCGATCGGCCCAATCGATGCCACAGCTCCTCGCGATACGGGACTTCGATCTCCGCGTGCGAATCGACCTGGTGGAGAGACCGCCGTTTCTCCCGCCCCCGGACTACCCCTCGATGCGCCTCCCCAACCTGCATCGAGCTCGGATTTGGCGAGAAGGAGCCAACCTCCCTTGGCGGGACTGCAGGCTCCCGCCTTTCGCATTTCGGAATTGCCCTCGCTCGTACCCGCAGGAGACTCCTCGCTCCCATGGAAACGCCCGGACCCGGGCGGTCCTCGCATCGCCGCTTCCAGTGTCCCGGTTCCAACTCCTGCCTTCTCGCAGCGGATCCAGCGCATTCGCGAGCGAGAAACCCAAGCCTCTCAAAGCCTCGGCCCCTTGGCTCCTCAAACCGAACTCGCCATCGAACGAGGACTTGAGTTTCTAGCCGAACATCAAAGGACCGACGGCTCTTGGCATTTAGAAGACTTTGACCAGCCCGTTCGCATGCGAAGCACCACTGCCGCCACCGCGCTGTCACTGCTGGCCTTTCAAGGGGCAGGCTACACCCATCGGCAATTCAAATACGAACGGGTCTGCAAAGGTGCCATCGACTCGCTCCTCGCAGGCCAACAACCCAATGGGGATCTGTATCGTCGCGAGGACGAAGTCTCCGACGCGAACGCGTGGCTCTACAGCCACGCGATGGCAAGTCTGGCTCTGTGCGAAGCATACGGAATGACGCAGGACGAATCGATCCGGTCCGGTGCGCAAGCCGCCATAGACTTTCTCGTCGAAAGCCAAGATCCCGACGGGGGAGGATGGCGCTACACACCCAAGATCGGATCGGATACCAGCGTGACCGGCTGGGTGATGATGGCGTTTCAAAGCGCGGAACTGGCGGGTCTCTCCGTACCCAAAGAAGCCTACCAAGGAATCGAACGATGGTTGGAGAATTCGCAAATGCGAGAAGCTCCTTACTTATATCGATACAACTGGCAAGCCAACACGCCGAGCACCCAACACGGCCGCATCCCCACCCCTGCCATGACGAGCGTCGGTCTCCTCATGCGTCTCTACACCGGCTGGAAGAGAGACCATCCGAACATGCGTCGCGGCACCGATTGGCTTTTGCGATTTCTCCCTGCCGAAGGGACTCCCTCCAATCCGTCTCGCGATACGTACTACTGGTATTACGCCACCCAAGTCATGTTCCATGCGGGTGGAGAAAAGTGGAAGGCGTGGTATAGAGATCTCTATCCCATGTTGATTCGAACCCAGATGCAAGATGGAGAGTGGTCCGGATCCTGGGAACCGCTCGGGCCGATCCCAGACGCTTGGGGCGAATACGGTGGAAGACTGTATGTGACCACCTTAAACCTTCTGTCCCTCGAGGTATACTACCGCCACCTACCCCTGTACGACGCGACGGCTGAGTAACCTGATGATGCACCGACCTAAATCGTTGAAACTGTCCCCCCGACGGAGCTTGGAAATCGAGTGGGACGACGGCGCTGTTCTCGATTACCCGTTTCGGCATCTGCGAGATGCGTGCCCCTGTGCGACGTGCAAGGAAAAAAAGCGAGCGAGCGATGGGAAACCAGCTAATCCTTTGGCGATCCTCGCTCCCAGCGAAACGGTCCCTCTCTCCGTTGCAGAAGTGAGGCCCGTCGGAAATTACGCCTATAACATTGGTTTTTCGGATGGCCACTCATCGGGTCTATTTACAATAGAGTATCTCCGGCAAATCGGTAAACCGATGCCTCCCCCTTGACCCGATATCGGAACGCGATCGCCTCGATGCCACCGTTCAATCTAGCACAATCCAACGCAGGACCATTCGCCGAAGCTGCGGATGAGTTGCTGGTTATGGGTTGGCGAGAATCGGTTTCGCTACCAGAGTTCGGCATCGACAAAATGATCGCCAAATTGGATTCCGGGGCCGTTCTTTCCAGCCTCCACGCGAGCCGAATCGAACGCTTTCGGAAAAAGGGAGAAACCTGGATCCGCTTTCTAACCTGGAGCGATGTTTTCGGAGATCAATCCTCCTATCGCTGCGAAGCTCGTTGGCTAGCGGATCGAACCATCCGTTCGTCAAGCGGCTGCGTCGAACAACGCCCTTCTATCGAAACGATTCTCTACATCGGCGGATTCCAGTGGCCGATCGAAGTAACCCTGTGCGATCGATCGTCGCTGGAATGCAAACTTCTTTTGGGCCGATCCGCGCTCGCCGAGCGATGCTTGATCGATTGCTCTCGCCAGCATCTATACAGCAGACCCTGACCTTCCCTCACAAATCTAGATGAGGACGGCGCACGCGCCTCGTTGTGAGATGGCCCCCACTCGCGAAACCTAGGCTCGCGAAACCTAAGCTGTGGTCGGCTCGATCGATGCGGACATGCTGCCGTTCGGGGACGAACTGTGGGGATCGCTCCCATAGGCCTGTATCTGGTCTCGCTTCAGCTCCGCCACTTCCTTGCTCGTGGTGTAGCAAACGGCACGACCTTTCATATCGACCTCTTCAGCAATCTTTAACGCTTCGATCGCAGAATGATGGAACAGACGTTGCATCATTTCGATGACGTAATCGTAAGTGTGAATGGGATCGTCCCACAAAATCACGTTGTATCGTGGCGGCCTCTTGGGCGCAGGCTTTTTCGCAATGGGGCGAACGATTGGTTCAGCGACGGCAGAATCCGATGCAGCCATGGGAATCTCAACAACAAGTCTAGAAGGAGGTTACATTCTCCCCGATCCGAAAGTCGTCAGAATCCGAGCGACCGATCGAGGAGCCCCTATTTTAAGGGGTGCCTAGGGTGTTCTGGCAAGCAGAATTCATTCGAAAAGAAGAATCGCCAAGGAACGATTTCCAAGAGAATCAGCTACGACCCGCAAAACCGGGAAAGTTTCGTCAGCTTGCTCACTCTCCCGAAAACGAACGTTCGACTACGTCTCGAAAAGCCCTTCCTCAGGCAGGACGAGCCCCGGCAAATCGACCTGCACGCGGTTAACCTCCCGGCTCACGCGACGGCAGTGCAAGGACCCCGACGGGGCTGGTGCCAGCGAATCGTGAAGATCGGTTTCCCCCAACACTTTGCCCCGATCGGCCAGCCAAGCCATTACCTCTTCCCCTGTCCACTGCATGGCCGGCATCCGATCATGCACCCTGCGGGTATCGTCGTTTGCAGGAACCGTAATAACCGTCGCACTCGAAACATCACGCTCCGGATGAATGCGGTGATTCGTCGTCCACAATCCCGCCATTCCAAACGGTTTCTCCTCCGGTGCATGAATCCAATACGGGGTCTTCTGCTTACTCTCCGTTGCCTGCCATTCGTAATACCCGTCCGCCAAGATGGTGCATCGATTGGTTTGGACCAAGTTCTTAAACGAACTCTTCTCCAGCAAGGTCTCGCTCCTCGCATTGAACATGCTGTAGGCGCTTTGAAGAGATTCGGCCCAAGCAGGTACCAGCCCCCAGCGCATTGGCTCGATGCAATAGCTCCCGTTCCCTTGCTCTCGAAGAATGAGAATGGACTGCGTCGGAGCGATGTTGTAGCGAGGTGCCCAGCCCGTGACGCGCGACGTGTCGATCAGCTTGCGGAACGATTCCGAGGGAAACAAACTTTCCAGCCAATCAGCGACCGGGGTTTTCAGAGTAAATCGCCCGCACACGGTTGGTCACTCCCCGGAGACTAGCTCCAATCGGCCCCGCGGGGTCGCCCCATTTCAACAAGATGCAAATACTGATCATCGCAGAATCGATCGGTCATCCCCGCCACGTAAGTCGCAATCGTTCGCTCCAACCCCCAAGTAGTCACCCAAGCCTGGAATCGAATTGGCAACCGGTCCGGATGCGACTTGAGCAATCGGAATAACTGATGAATACGCGTAGCAGCCCGTTGCCGAATCTCGGTGAGCTTGGGATGCCGGTACACATGGTCGAAAAGAAACTCCTCCAACTCCTCTTTGTCCGATTCGAACTCGGAGGACATCGAGAGACGAATCCCAAGATCTTGGACACCCGTCGTATCGAGATTCCGAACGTCGTGAAGTGTCTCCAAGGAATTCGTGAGGAAGTCTCGCATCTGCACGTCGAGCAGAGCATGCACCAACATCTGCCGTTTCCACTCGGGAGCCGCGTCCTCGATCGGAGCGATCTGCTTGGCTCTTTGCACCAAACTCAGTCCCGACAATTGCTCCCAACTCAATAGCCCCAATTTGATCGCATCATCGACGTCGTGCGCATCGTAGGCCATGCTGTCGGCGGCATCCACCACCTGCATCTCCAACATAGGAGCTCGCCCGGAATCCTTGTCCGAACGAAACTCCTGCCCTGCTAGTACTTCTCGCGTTAGGTTCAAGCCCGAGTATTCGGTGTATCGCTGCTCCACCTTGGTCACCAACTCGAGCGCAAATCGATTGTGCGAGAATCCGCCAACACTATGCGTGCATTCGTCCAGAGCGTCTTCACCGCAGTGCCCAAACGGTGGGTGCCCGATGTCATGCAACAACGCCATTGCCTCGATGAGGTCTTCATTGAGTTGCAGCGACCGACCGATCGTTCTCGCCAGGGACGAGACTTCGTTGGTGTGCGTCAGTCGCGTACGGTGATAATCCCCCATATCCCCCGTAAAGACCTGCATCTTGCCACTCAGTCGCCGAAAAGCAGCACTGTGGAGAACGCGATCCCGATCTCGTTGGAACGGGCTGCGATACGGGTGCACCTCTTCCGGGAACTCGCGCCCCGCGCTCTGGGCACTGAACATCGCATAAGGCGCTAGAAGCAACCTTTCGCGATGCTGCCAGCTCATCATCGTGTGAGAAGCGTGTACGGTTGTTCGGTTCATGGAAGATTGGTTCCGGTGGATTTTCGTTCTCCTATTTCACCAAAACCACCTTGTGAGCGAAAGTCCAGTCCTCGTGAATTCAATGCGCCAGCGGCTGATTTGTCCAGATAGCTATTTAGCAAATCGTATGGAAAGCTCAGAGCGCACGCCATTAACCGGGACTGTCATTAGTCTCGCGGAGCTTCCCTCAAGTTTGTATTGCAGCGGCGACATGGTAGCCGGGTCCACGCTTACTGGGACAGGCAATTGCCCCAAGTCGCTCGGTAATTGACCTTGGTGAAAGGCCCCATACATCCGAATCCCTTCTAAAGCTTTGATGATCGCGAGATTCTGCTGCAGTCGAATAGACGCCTTTTGAATGCCAATCAACGAAGGAAGCAGCGAGCAAGGCATTCGCGTCCAACGCCCCAGCGGGTGTTTCTTTTGATCTCCCATTCGAGCCTCTACCTGCTCCAAATTTTTCAGACAGTCTGGGGTCGGCGCGTAGAGCCACTTGAAGTACTCGTCTCGCATTCGTTCGTAGTGCAGCTTCATCGCGAGAAAGATCGCTTGCGCGTTCCCATATCGCTCAACTTGCTCCTTCGTCATTCCACATGCATCTACCAGATAGACTCTTGCTGCAGTGTGCTCCGACTCAATCGCTTTCCGGATGGCTCCCTCCCGTTCATCGCGTGACAAGCTCCCGAAAGACGTCTCGCTAACATCGAGCCCGCGGTCTTCAGGTGTTTCGACAGGAAAGTCCTCGGTGTAGGTTGCGAACTGTTGAATCACTCCCTCCCAAAAGGAATCCGGTTTAGGCTCCTCGGTGATGGAGCGCCAAGATTTGAACTGCATCTCGATAAAATTCGCCTCGATACTGATCGACTTACCGAAACTAACCAAGGGGTCTGGCATGGTCGCAATCGCCCAGTAGAGATTCGGGCAATCAGCTCGCTGAACCACATGCAGCGCGTCGGACTGCGCAATGGACGCAATTGCTATCCCCACCACACCCGAAATGATGAAATCGTCTTGACCTAAATGCCGAGCCAAGGCGAACTGCTGCGAAAGAACGCGAATCGCGTCATCCGTTTTTCCTTCAGCGATCGCCAGTCGACAGCGAATGCTTTGGGTACTTGCAAGATCCCGCATCACTTGGATCTCGGGTATCAGATAGCCGATCGGGTTATCGGATTCCTTGATGTTCCTATCCATCTCAAACACCGATCGCATCCTCGCTTCCTCGAGCAGGAATGGCTGGAACGAGAACAATTCGAGATACTTGCGAACTTCCTCCACTGGCAACTCGCTGGGGTCCATTTCCAGATACGAATAGGGGGCGACGTCAGCAAGCTCTTTGCCTTGTTCCTTGGCTTTGATGGCCGCCTCCTTCTGCAAGCGACTCAATTCATCTCTCGCTGCATTTTGCTCGAAAAACCC
Organism: Pirellula sp. SH-Sr6A; assembly: GCF_001610875.1. NCBI lineage: Bacteria > Pseudomonadati > Planctomycetota > Planctomycetia > Pirellulales > Pirellulaceae > Pirellula > Pirellula sp. SH-Sr6A. The sequence goes on from NZ_CP011272.1 coordinate 5,066,078, forward strand.
TGTCGCTTTCAGATAGTAAGTCGCTGCATTTCCGGGCTTTGCATGAAATGCCTCCGGTAGTAACCGAATACGTAACGCAGGAACCGTCTCTGCCATCGGATGCAGGACAAGCGACCGCTTCCGAGTGCTTATGCCACTCTCTGGATCTACCACCGTTTCGTAGTCATCTGCCATGGAGATGGAACCCATCGCAAGACCTGCGGGCATTGCTAAACAACCGAGCAATAGAACACGACGCAAACGTTGTACAAGACTGATTTGAGAACACATGAATGCACCTTCAGTATCAAATAAATAAAACAGTATCGAAACAATAAGCCCTCGATCCCTTGAACAGCCTGAGCTCGCCCCTCGGCTCCCGCCTAGAGTCGCATTTCGCTCCGCGAAATGGCGAACTTGGCCCCCCTCGCCCCGCTTCGGGGAGAGGGGCTGGGGGTGAGGGGTTTCGCCCCCTCTAAGTCGTAGGCTTATCCCACTCGCTCAGAAGCGATTCCCAAGCCTTGGGAGTAAGCGTCTTACGTAAACCAAATGGCTGACTCATCCGCTCGTCGGCTTGAATCGCGGCTTTGGCATTCTCCTCATTGGTCCTATAGGCTTCCTCCACAGGACCTAGCTTCGTCGCCGTCAAAATGCGCAGTTCCAATCCTTCTCGTAGAGACAGCAACTCATCAACAAGTCGCAAATCGGCTCGCCGGATCGAAATCTCTTCCCACCCCTTCTCAAATCGATCGGACTTACCCATCGATTTGGAATCGCTGGTCACAATCGACTCAACCGATGGCAGCGTTCGCATTTTCGGCGTCTCCACTTTGACCGGCATCATCTTCACTGCCATGAACATCGCGGCGGCACCAATCAAAACTCCGGATGACCAACTCAGCCATGCGGACCTCGAGGGCTGATGCACATTAAGCACCGTTTGTTCTACCACTTTCTGATGCGATGCCGGACGATCGCCTGAAGCGTTTTGTATCAACTCCCAATCCAGTTTCGGAGCTCGCGGCTGCAGATGTCGCAATCGCTGAACATCGCTTCCATGCTCGCTATTGAAATCCATATTCATCTCAGGTCTCCTGACGGACTATGAAATCGTTCACGGAACCTCTCCATACTCTTGACGAAATACCGATACGCGGTCGATGTAGAGGTGTCAGTCAATTCGGCGATCTGCTCAAACGTAAGATCCCCCCAGATCTTCGCTGTAACGATCTCGCGTTCCAAAGGGCCTAACTCGCCTATCCATTCGGAAACGCATTGCGCATCCAAGGAAACGCCCGGATCCTCTTCAAACCACGAGTCCCCTGCTAACGCAACCACCGCTTGATGATTGGCTCGCCTTCGGTCGGCCCTGGCCTGGTTCATCGCCTTATTCTTGACAACGCGATACATCCAACCGAGCAGATTGTCGGGTAGCTCCATACGACGCGCCAGGTCGATCAACGCCTCTTGCAACGCATCGTCGGGATTCGAGCAGAACTGGCGAGCATAAAGAACCAATGCGGAGCCATGCTGCTCCACAAAGCTTCGAATCTCTCGCTCCGCATTCCAAGACATGCTTTCCCGTCGACTTGTTCAAGGTGAATCAACCGCCAGGAAAACGGCGGATCGGACACTACACTAACAAGTCACCAGCGAAGAAGACTTATTTCAACAGGCCCCAAAAAAGATCGGAAAGCGAGGAAGCTTGCTTTCCGTCCACAACCAAACAATCCCATCCCTGGCGGGGCGCTGCGCATGAGCGCTACAAAAGAATGCTACGGATGGGCGCAGCCAACGGGCAATGAGTGACCACTACTGGGGAATCGCGGCCAAAACTTCCTTGGCCTCCGCCCGACCGCCGTGCGTTCGACTGATCTTCGAATAAAGGACCTTGCCGTCTTTCCCAATGACAAGTGTCGACGGATAAGACGTTTCGGCCTCCGCCTCCCATCGCAATCCATAGCGAGACGTAAATCCGTAGTCTTGGTCGAGTACAAAATGGAAGTGCCCAGGTAGCTCGGTCTTTCCCAAGAACTCCTTCCCCTTGGATTTAAGATCCTTCACCGCCCCCGGGTACACGAGGACCACGCTAGCTCCACGGCTCTCGAACTCTTTGGAGTGACTGACCAAATCCCCCACTTGCTTGGTGCAGGCTGGGCATTGATAACCGGGATAACCTCGGAGCAAGGCGATGACAACCGGCCCTTTCTTCTGCAGCTCTGCAAGGGACAGTTCTTGACCACTGAGTTCCGTCCATTGGTAATCGGTCGCTTTCTCCCCCACCTTGGGGATAGCTTCCGCACCTGGTTGAACAGCAGCCTTCGCTCCGGACTCTTGAGCTACCACGGTCCCACTTCCGGTGAACAATACGCTGGCCGCTCCCATGAGCACCGCAGAGACGCTACCAAGAGTTGAAGAATTCGAGTTCGATCGTTGCACCTTGGACATGGCTTATTCCTCGCTAGATTACTTCATCGATTCATCGGGACCGGGAAAGGTACGTTGCTTGACTTCCTCGCGATACCGTTCCACGGCCCTCGTCGCTTGGGACCGCAAGTCTGCAAACTGCCGCACGAATTTGGGGACGTAACCGCTGTTCCAGCCAAGCATATCGTTGGTCACGAGCACTTGACCATCGCATCCCTTGCCGGCGCCGATCCCGATCGTTGGGATTGCAATCGATTGGGTGACTTGCTCGGCTAAATCCGCAGGAACGCATTCGATCAGGACGGCGAATGCTCCTGCATCCACCGCCGCTTTGGCGTCCGCCAAAAGCTGCTCCCCATTTCTTTGAACACGATACCCTCCCAATGCGTGAACGCTTTGGGGACGAAGTCCGATGTGGGCGATGGTGGGTATCCCCGCATCGACCATGGCGCGGATCGAGTCGGACTGCTGATGCCCCCCCTCCATCTTCACTCCGTGGCATTGCGTCTTTTTCATGATCTCGGCCGCTACCGATACGGTATGCGTTACTCCCAGTTGACCAACCGGAAAAGGTAAATCGACGATTACCATGGCTCTGCGAGTGGCTCGCGTGACCATCTCGCCGTGATAGATCATTTCTTCCACGGTAACGGGTACGGTGGTCGTTTTTCCTTGGACGACCATTCCGAGGGAGTCACCGACGAGAATGCAATCGATCCCCGATTCGTCCAAAAGCTGCGCGGTGGGAAAATCGTAAGCGGTCAGCATCGTAATCGGCTGACCCTTCTGTTTCATGTTTTGAAGCGTTTTGACCGTGACGCGGGATGCGGGTGAGTCCATATCAGCTGGTACTACTTCTTTCCTGCGTTGCGATAGCGTTGATCCACGACGACAAACTCGAAACCTTTGCCGACTGCAGCGGGTCTGCATTCGAATACGGTCTTGGCGATCTCGGCGATGCGAATGTTCGGGCTCCGCTTTTCTTTGAAGTAGCGAGCCTCTGCTTGAGCGAGGAGCTCTTCGGTTTCAGGTGGAATGAATTTGATGGGAGGCCTGCTTCCGAGATTGACACCGGCCGATTGCAAGAACTGCTTGTCGTATTGCTTGAGGACCCCTTCGGTAATACTCAAGAAGTACAAACGTTTGTCGGCTTTCGGAGAACCGGTTCGTTTCACCGGCTGCGATGCGAGATTGGAGACGTAGTCCACATTGGGAGACGTGCCCCCATAAGCACCGATCTCGATCTTGAAGAAATCCAACTGGATCGCATATCCCCGTTTGTCGCGCGCTTGGAATTTCAAATCCCAACGTTCGTGTCGGGGCACCAAATCGTCCCCTTCCCCTTCAGGCCCCGCTTGCCGGTTGTCGCCGCGACCATTGGCGGAACTGTTAGCGCTCTCGAGACTCTCCATCACATCGGAGATGTTGTTGATGGCCTCGGAGACCATTTGCAACGTTGACTCCATCGCAGGTTCATTGAGTTGTTCGACTTCGTCAGGCGTCGGTGGGTCAAAATCGCGTTCGAAACCTGGCGCGTTGTCTCCTCGGCCAGAGATTCGTTCAGGCTCTAGCTGAATAACTTCCGCGTGCGACGAAGCCATCCGCAGAAAGAAGAGCAGGCCTAGCATCGCGACAGCCAGCCCGACCAAGACGAGCAAACTGGTAAGCAGGCTGGAGACGCGATCCACGCTATTCGCGCGCATCGAGCTCTCGTCGATCTCAAAGACGCTCGCGGTATTGGGTTTGGATGCTTTGTTCATAGGTGCTCAGGAGCGTGAATCAGTCGACAAATACGTAATCAGGTCGAACGGTGAGATACCACTGCCTCCAGCGGAGCACAGCCGTGGTGCGATGATTCGAGTTGATCTCTCCGTCTCGCGGCAAGTGATACGTGTCAAGTTGCCGAGAAATCAATCGCAAGGACGCTTCGGAGTAGCGAGCAACGGCAGCATCGGGGTCGGTCAGGCCATAAATGAGCGAAGGGACGAAATCGAGATCATCTCCCCGCCCTAGAAGCCTTGCGGCGAACTTCCGAGTGGCCGCATCGCGCGAATTCATCAACCGAGCGAACCGATTGAGCTGGTCTTTGCGCTCCTTAGGATCCTTGGGCAAGACCATTTGATCGGGGATCAACCCGTCCTTGCCATCCACCTTTGAACTGTCTTCGAGCATCTTCAATGCGTCGTCGATATTCGTGGCCGCGGTTCGGTTCATCAACTTTCCGTTCTTGACCACCACAGAGGTGGGATCGTCCGGTAACCCCTGACCTCCCAGCAAAACATCGTCGTGCAACTCACCGATCGCTTTTTGGGTACTGCGAATCAGGAACAGGATTGCGAAGCTGGTGCAGATATCGGGTCCCAGGGAACCATCGACATCTCCACCCTTCATCCCCCAGCCTCCCGAAGCGTCTTGAGCGGCGATCAGAGCTTCGACTCCGTCGTTATACCAGTCTGGACTCTTTTCCTTTTTTCCTTTGGTGATCTCGAGAAAGGACTCGTATCGTTCTTTGCTGTAGACGTAGTAGTAGTGCCACATCGCTCGCTGATACGGATGGGTATTGAACCAATTTTCCGCGCGCTTCACCACCGTTTCCACTTGGGACTTATCGACAGCAGCGGCCTTTTTTTTCTTTTCATCCGGATCGACGCGTTGGAAAGCTGTTGGAACGATTCCTTCTTCCTCTTGGTTCTGAGCCCATTTGCTGCGAAACAACCCGAGCGTGTCACCGGCGATCAAGTAACCTGAGAATCCAGCGGCAGTGAGGGAGTTGGTAACGCTGCTGTTCTGCCCGTTGGGATCGGGAGCTTGGTAGGCCCAGCCGCCGTCGTTCTTTTGTGCCGACGCGAGGAACTGCAAACAACGTCGCACGGGCTCTTGGGGGACTTCGATATTGGCTTGGCTCATCGTCCAGAGGCACAGCATGACGTATTGGGTTTGCGAGATATCACCCGAGCCAGCGGTTTTGTAAGGGCTCTCGATCATGTAGCCAAATCCGCCGTTGGGGCGTTGCACTCCGATTAAAACGTCGCGGATGGTTTTGATTTCCGCGCTGTACATCGCAGGGTCGACCGAGGTGAGGAGCATTCCCGCGACAGGGACCGAATACATCGAATCGTGCCCCCACTGAAACGAATTGCCGGACATGCTCCGCGCGATCTCGACAGCTTGCTGCAGCCCCGCCTTGATGCGTGGGTGGTCCGGAGTGGCCTCTGGGTCGGCTTTGTAAATGGCCAAAGCGGCCAGCATCGTTCCTCCTTCGCCGTAGGAGGAAGGAGCCGTTTTAGAAAGGTAATCCAGCCCCCGCTTGACCATCTCGAGCACGACTGGGTGCTGCGGATCGTATTTCTGAGCGAGGGCGGGCGAGCGGCCGCCGACTGCGAGCCAGCCGAAAAGAACAATGCAAGCGAACACGTGGAGGGATAAACGATCCCGGCGTCGGAACAATTCAAGAGCCACGCGCGTCTCCGGACAAGTGAAAAGGGGGGGATAAGCGTCGAAAGGACCGTTACGACTATGCGTAAAGATTACCTCCCGCGGCACTTCTTGACAAACATAGGGAGGGTGAATTGACAAAGTAGGTTTTTGCCCATACATTCCCTTCACAGACGCGGGCAGTGCCTCCCTTTGGGTTGATTTTTTGCCCTTGTCCGTTGGTCAGGTAGCTCAGTAGGTAGAGCAATGGACTGAAAATCCATGTGTCGCCGGTTCGATCCCGGCCCTGACCACTGTAATCAGTGGATTTACCGACGCAACTTTTGCAGGAACGTGAGTTGCGTTAGGGCAACTAGTCACTATGTGACTACGGAGGGGAAGCCTTGAGTGACTCGCTCGATTTTGCAATTCTTCAACTGGCTAGAGGCTGCTGTCCAATTTCATCAGATGAAATATGCGTCCGCTCCGCTGATGCTGAAACTATTCGTCACCGCTGTCGAGTTCTTGCAAAAAGTGGATTCCTCAGGGTACAGCCTTTCTCTCTCTCAATCGATGAAGATACGCCCTCGGCTCTTCAAGTTCTTGAGATAACCGATGCTGGCGTAGAGCGACTTGAAGCATTAGCAAATTCCATTCGCACTCGTTTTGATTCCTGTCACAACACTATTCGCAATCACATTCTTTGCGGTAAGCAATTCAAATCGAATGCCGATTTTGAGAAAGCTTTTGCCAAGTTGTACAAGGCTGCCGGCAATTCGGAACGTGTGTTAGTTGAGTCCATTTCAGAAGAGTATCGGAGCGGACGGCTATCTGATGTCGAACATCACCGCTTGTCGGACTTCGTCCGTGGTATCAGCCACTATGTGGATGTCACAGATTTGCGTTCGTTCCTACCTGAAGACGTCTGATGGCCGCCGATTACTCGACTTTGAATGGGCATCCAGAACATGGTTCGAATGGAATTCGAAATGTTGAACTCTATTTGCCTAACGGTTCTTGAGACAGTATTCTCAGAGGGATGATCGATATGCCAACTGTTACGAGCCTAAGCGAGTTAGACGCAATTCGCGACGAAGTGAAGGCGTTTCTCTCTTCGAATGGTGAAACCGTCACCTCGCTTGCGATGAGGGCAGACGTGCCACGGGACTTTCTTTCGCGGTTTGTGAATGATAGTTACAAGCATTCTCCGAGCTTCGAATATGTCAGCCGCTTGGTTCATGCGTGCGGAAAACGAATTAGGATCGACGATTAAAAATTGTGGGGAAATTCCCACAAAACTCACCGGACCCAGTTGACTCCATGTGGGGAATACTCCACACTCTAGCCCGCTGAACCTGATTCAGCGGGCTTTGTTCGTTTCTGGGCCGCGCGGTCCGCGATCTTTGCCTCATCGCCTTCGACGTACTGGGCGCGTCAACGCGATTTCTGAATCAGGCCAAGCCCCGATGACTCCAATTCACATCGGGTAGCCGCCTTAGCTCTGTCGGTCGAGCAGTCCCTTTCCTCCTACTGGGACCGGCGCGGGTTCGACTCCCGCAGGTGGCTTGGTTTCGATTTCCATTGTCGAAGATTCAGAATGCTCACCAAACCAGCGACATCCGGACTGAAAGCGTTTCGAGAGGCAATGCGTTCTGCAGACGCACCGAGGCCTTCGCGAGCGAAGCATCGCTCGCGTTCGAGCGAGTCCATAAGCGTTGTCGCTGAAAGAGGCTCATCGGTCCAGGTTTGCTCCATGAATCAAAAGACTATCGGACTTCGGGTGCCGTTTGGTGCGATGGGATTCCGTCTCGTCGAAGTTTCGCTGCCGTAGCTCAGATGGAAGAGCGTCCCCATTCTTTGCCGCGCCACGGCCGAAGCGGGGAAGGTCGCAGGTTCGAATCCTGCCGGTGGTTTGCTCTCAACACGCCTAGCGAGATTTCGGGCGTGACTAGCGAAAGCGTGTTGAGGGCTTAACTCCTAGTTGCACCGAGTGCAACTTGCAACCTGCATCGCCAGTTCGCAAGGACTGGCGATGCAGGATTTTCAGAGTCCCCAACATGGAGGAGGCGTCATGCTATCCCTTAGACGCAGGGTGGGTCAGTCGATCATCTTGGTCGCTGACGAAATCCGAATCAACCTCAGGTTGATCTGCAGGAACGGCGATGCGGTTCTGCTGCAAATCAGTGCTGTAGATGACTCGGCCGTTGGAGAAGGAGAAATCGCTGCGGTCGTGAGGAGGGTCCGCAAAGAAAACTTTCTCCTGAAGATCGGAAAGATTGATGTGACGATTTGGGTCGTCAATTTCAATGACCAGGGAGTTCTTCTTAGCTTCGATGCTCCTCCCGAAGTTGTTATCTATCTTCGCGAACTCACGCGATCCGTCGCGGCAGGAGGCAGCAATGGAAGCTCCTCGTGACACCACACAGTCCCAAGCTCGCTGGAGATGGATGCTTCGCTCCGACATCGAGGCAGTCGCGAGAATTGAACGTAAGGCGTTTCGTTTTTCAAAACATCCTTCGTTCCAACCATATTCGCTGCAGCAGATCACCAGATTGCTCGGAGAGGGGCATGTCTCCGGATGCGTGCTTTGTCAGGATGGCTGCGTCGTAGCCTATTCGATTCTGGGACACTCCAGGGACTACATCGCCATCTACCGAATCGCAGTCGATCCTGACCATCAGCGAAGCGGTCTGGGAACTCGACTTATCCAAGGGGTCAAGCGATCCGTGGAGGCCTGCAAACGCAGCAAGATCCTGGCTGCAGTTCCCGATGATTTGGTCCGAACGCAAATCTTTTTCCGTTCGATGGGATTCAAGGCGCTGCATCCGAATGGAAGCGACCTTTATCGATTCGTATGGCTGAATCCACCCTCTCGCATGGAAACGGAGGCATTTCATGCAATCATCAAGAACGCGTATTAAGGTCGCGATCGAACCGCCGATTCCGATGGCTTTCGCTGTCGAACGAGTGTCCAAATCATGGCTCATGGAAATCGGTGGTTCGTTGGGCTCCGACCGATGGAACGGTTTTCAATACATCGATTTTGGGATCAAGGAGACGGATGAAGCGTTTTTGTGGCTCCGTTGCGTTCTTAGTCATCCCCTGGAGTTTCATGTTCTTACAAGCCGTAAGACTTTCCCGATGCCCAGCGGTCTAGCGCTCGGCGGCCGAAAGTATCGAACACGTCGCGACGTCATCGAGCTCTTGAAAGCCCTCGGTGCGAAGGTGAAGCCATGAAGCGTATCGCAGACGTTCAAAAACAATTGATCTCGGCGAGCGATGTCCTCTTGGTTGCGAGACTCAAGCGGGGAGATCTCGTTTCAATATCGGTCTCTGGCTGCTCGAAGTCGCTCACGAGAGTAAACGTTGATCCCGACGCGTTCTTGAGATTGCTGAAGACGCTGGCGGTTGATGTGCGAAAGGTTCACGTGGAGCACGAGAACGATTTCGTCTACGCGAATTTCGAATCCAAAGGGTTCCTTTGGGCGACGTGTGCCTGGAGCAAATCCAATTTCAATCGTGCTGCCTGGGAAACGCTCTCTAACGGCGTGGGCGCCCTTCTCGAGACGCAGCAGGCCAAGCTCGTCGATCGTCGCAATCTAGCTCGGCTGCCGGCACCGGAGGTAATCGATGTTTTGCCGTGACCAACGACATCAAATCATCTTTCGCCACTACTGCGGTCCTCGCGAGGGTAGACAAGACACGTTGAGCTTGGGTCGATTCCGTCTCAGCGATCGCGAATGGTCGGGCATGAAGCGACATGTGGAGCGGATACTCGAGGCACAGCGATCGGAGGCTCCGATACCTCGATCTACCGCGGATTGGCTCAAATCGATTCCGCGGAAACAGTTCGAGTATTTGCAATCGCGCCTTCTCGAGAAGCAATCGAATGGGTGCGAACCGGCTCAGCTTGCGCTAGCGGAATGGATCGACGAATACGAAGCAGCTCGGCAGGAGATGAACACGAGCGTCGCAACGGACGAAGCTGTGCTTCGCGACGTTCGCAAGCTGCTTCGCTGCGGCAACGACGTGAGTCGCATCGATGAGGGGTGTCTCTCCGATCTTATCGTCGACCTCGGTGAAGAGCATCACTATGTCGAGAACACACTCGCTCGGCACGCGAAGCATTGGAACTTGTTCTTCGAATGGCTACGAACACGAAATCCGGACACGCTCGGCACAAATCCATGTGATGCACTGAATCGATCGATTGCCCCTCGCGAGAAAGATACCGTTCAATGGGAATGGATTGACCAATTGGTCGCGTCCTGCCGCACGACGGAGGAACGATACTGGCTGAGGTTTGTTCAATGGACCGGCTGCAGGCTGCGCGAGGGGCTGACCCTGCGTGCGTGTGATGTCGAGTTGAATCGCAACCGAATCCTCCTGCAGGAGAGCAAGAACAACCGCGTTCGCATCAACCCGATCTACCCTGCAATTCGCGAGTATCTGCCCGATCTGCTCCGAGGGCTGGGCCCAGGCGATCGGGTGCTCTCGAGGATCACCGAGAACAACTGCTACGAATGGCTCTACGAATTACAAGATCGCGTGGGTGTCCCCAGATGGAAGCCTCCATATAACGCGTTTCGAGCGACTCGTGCGAACCAACTTGCTGCGGATCCGACCATCACCGAGCATCAGGCTGGATTGCTCCTCGGGCATTCTCCGGCCGTCGCTCGTCGAAACTACTTGTCGATCGACGATTCGCTACTCGAGAGGTTAGCGTCATGAGCAAGACCCCGCGACAGAGAGCATTCGAGCGAGAGGATTCTGGCTGGCAGCCGGCGCTCGGAACGGTTGTGTTCGTGCGATCGAGGCAACGTCATCTTTCGCGAGTGTGCGGCAGAGGAACGGTAACAAACCAAAGTCTACTGATACGCGACTGTGTTGAGGTAACGATCAAGTCCGGAACGAGGGTTCGGACTGAAATCTGGTGTGTTGATGATCTACGCCCGGCGATGAGTCCGGGAGAGAAAATTTCTGGAGGTAACGAATAACATGTCCACAATCACTTCCGACCGAATGGATCCACATCGGGTCGAGATCTATCTTTCCGCGCTGACGCACTCAGAGCTCAGCAAGCGAGCTCTATCTCCCGTGGAGTCGCGATTCATCGCACGAATGCGATCGCAGCATCCGGATCATTGCCGACGACTCGACCGACAGGTGCAACGAGACTTAAAACGACGAAAGGTATCGCAGTCATGGTAGCGATGGATCTCCCGAAGGAGGACTCACTCGACCAAAGGTTTGCTTTACTAAAACGAGCTTCCGTGGTCGTTCTTACGGTTGGAGCGGGAGATGACATCTCCACTACCACCGCAATTCAGCTGGGGGCAGCTGTGGCCTACGACAAGCCGATCGTCGCAATCGTTGATCAGGGCGTCAAGATGCCAGCGAAGCTAGCCAAGCTGGTCGATGTAACGATTTACCGTGGGGACAATCCGCAGAAGTTGGCGGAAGCAATTACCACGGCCGTACTCGCGTTATGCAAAGGAAATGCAAATGAAGAATGCTAGATGCCAGACCATGGAGTCAATCTACTCGATTCTAAAAGAGATAACCTTCCGAAATCGGCAATTTAAGGTCCGCAAGAGAGGCGAAGGATTTCTGATGGAAGTCTGCCTCACTGCGATCGATCCGAAAATAGCCGAACCTCCGGAACGTTTCGGGCGCAAGTGGTATGTCTCGAAGTTCTCGACCAAAAGCGAAATTGTTCAGACGGCTTTGAAGGCTGTTTTGCATGCGATCGAGCACGATGCGAGAGAACAATTTAGATACCGAGGAGAAGCTATCTTTTCGTCTCAATTCGATGTCGACTAGCTAGTCGACGTAACGAACTAACGTTGCGATTATCCCACCAAGCTGGCCTAAGCAATTCGATCGGCCGTGCTCGCGCTACGCAAAGGAAACATAAACGATGCGAATCAAAATTCACAAATGGCATACCATAGAGTCACTCAAGATGGTTCTCAAAGAGGTGGCTTTCAAGGACTGGAAGTTCCGGGTTTGGCAGGTAGGCCAATCATTTCTAATACAAGTCTGCTTCGAGGCGATCGATTCGAAGACTTCCATTCCTGACACGCAGTTTGGACGCAAGTGGTTCATCGATAGGTATGCCACCAAGAGCGAAATCGTACAAACTGCTTTCAACGCGGTATTGACTGCACTCGAACACGAGGCAAGGGAGGATTTCAAGTATCGCGGTGCGAGAATCTTTGCCCCGCATTTCGACGTGGATTCACTCGTGCATGGCTGCATTGAGCTGGACGTTAGAACGCCGCCCGGAGTGACGGCCTAGCAGCTTTCTGCACGCGCGAACAAGAAAGGAAGCATCCGGAATGATCGATGAACGAGTCAATCGAATTGCCCACGTGCTCTGGGCAGCCAACACCGCTCCTATGTTGCGCATGGAGTTCTATTGCATCAAATCGATGCTTTGCCATCGCTTCGGCATCGAAGATGGATACGACGTGCAACGCATCGATCACGAATGTTGGACGTGTGGAGGCGATGGCATATTTCATGGGTTTGACGCCGTCGTCGCCGATGAATGCTGGAAGTGCTGCGGCACTGGAGTATACAGCTCACTATTCGTCGAACTGAAGCGATGGAAGCTAGGAAAACATGTGTTTCACGAGCCAATACGGCGACTCTCTAGAATCGAAGTACAGCCTCGCAATATCAACATTCGAGGTAAGGTTCAGCATGCAAGATGCTCCTGGACACAATCTGCCAATGTGGCGATAGGCCGATTATTCGATCGGTCGTACTACTGGAACTGCATGGGCACATTGCCCGATCAACGCTTTGGATTGGCTCTCCGCCAATGTGAAGCACTCTGCAGATGGATATTCGGTGAAGATTGGAACCGAATGTATGTCAACGTCCCCGCAGCCATGACATGGCTTGAAGAGAGGGAGGTGATCATGAGCCCCTAGCGATCGATTTTCGCGACGATCAATCCGAATGAGCATTCCTCGCGTGTTCGAAAACGCCTGAGTGAGATCGCGGACTGTTCGGACAATTCGACTTCGGTGAACAACGGTGTTCGCAAAAACTGAGCTTCGGCTTGGACCGTTCGTTGTGCGCCACTGACTCAGGGATCTGTGATCTTTGAGACCGCTAGAGGCACGTCTCCACGTGCCGAGCATGCTACATCAAAAGTACTGTAAACCATAGTCTCAGTAGGACTATTGTTTCCAAGGATTAAGCGTTGCAAAAGTGCCGTTTTACAACGCGAGTTACAACACACCATCCCGACATGATGCCGGAGGTACAAACGATGAAACGAGCAAATCAGGAGCCGGACTACTCGCTCTTTGATCATCAATTTGGGAAAGCGCAGGACGAAGCTGCAAAACTGAGCGCAAGGCGGAAACTGCTCAGAATGACTGAGGACGCATTGCGGTATCACAGGATCGGATTGAACACCGTTGCGGGAAAGATTCTGCGATTGGTAGCCAAAGTGGCTGGGCTGGAATCCCTCCATCGTTCGCGAGAAGAATTGGCGACTGACGAAGATGTACTTTGCGAGAAGTCCTCGATACCGGCCGCTGTCCGTACCCTTCGCGATTTAGGTTTGCTCCGTAGGGGCATAACAACCGATGGTGGTTTGATTACAGGATTGACCATCCAGGTGAACTTCGATGAGATCCATTCCGCGAGCGAGAAATGGAACAAGTCGCATCCCCAAGTTTCCGAGGTTTGGGAGGCTCGCGCTACGGGTGGCGCCACCGGTAGCGCTACGGGTAGCGCTACGGTATCAACACCCGTATCAACACCCGTAGCGCCGACGGCAGACACTATATATCCCTCTATCCCTAATTCCCCCTCCTCCCCTGGGAGCTTCGAGGAGGTGGAGGTGGAACTTACAAAACTCGATATCGGACAGGCGAAGCAGGCTGTCGAATCAGCGCGACAACGAGGGTGCGATCCGAATCATATTCAAGCGTTGATCGAGCACTACCACAAGCTTCTAAAAGAGAACCCTCGTCGCTGGGATAGCCCGCTGTATGCTTTGTTCGCTCGGGTCTCTGCTGCTTCGCCAAAGATTCCCATCGAGCGTGGTTGGCTGTCAGCTCGACACAATCCACAGGACACCAGCCAGGCTTACCGCAAAGCCGCTCGGGAAGATCTACGATCAAAGATTCAAGTGGCTCCCGAACAACGAGCCACCGGCTTCAACGATGAAGAACGCCAACTGATCGCGAGCTTTGGCCGTCGAACCCGCGACGCGCCCAGCTAAGTACTCCACATTTCGTCTCATCAAAAAAGGGCCGTGAGACTTCACCTCACGACCCCATGGCATCCCCGAAAGGACAATTGAACTATGGCATCCACAACAGCAAAACGCAAGACAACCAAGCCGATCAAAAACAAAAGCACCGAACCAAAGTGGGAGGAAGTTTCCGGATCCGAACAGCTGCGCGAGCTCGCCCATGCGAATGAAATCCACGACATACCGTTGTCGAAGATCCGGCCGCACGCGAACAACCGCAAGCTTTGGAATGACAACTCGATCGACGAGCTCGCCGAGTCGATCCACGAGCTCGGACAGCTGGAGCCAGCGACCGTGCGAGCTACGAATGATTCAAAGTACCCCTACGAACTGTTAAGTGGCGAGCGACGATTTCGAGCGTTGGGAAAGCTTGGCAAAACATCAATCAGAGCGACGATCGTTTCCGAGGAAACGCCGGACGCCTTGGTACGCATGGCAGCCGCAAACAGCAACCGGCGTGATCTCGATCCTATTGAACGGGCAGAGCTCATCGTCCTGCTCATGCAACCCATCGAACAAGGCGGCTCCGGACTCAATAGACTTGCCGCCGGCAAGGCCGTCGGGTTTCAAAGTGAGAGCGGAACGAAGAACGCACTCCGTATGCTTCGGCTTCCAAAGTCGATTCGTGATATGGTCAAGAACGGAAAGCTAAGTGAACGAGCTGCCAGGAAGTTGATTCCGTTCGTCGACCATGACGAATTCATGAGCGAGATCGAGTCTGAGTTACGGGACGACGATTCAAGGGCTGATCTCATCGCAGAAGAGGGATGGCCCTATTGGCTCGAGCGACTGTTCGATCAACACACACGACCTATGGACGAGCGCGAAAGATCGACGGGGAATCTAGTCCAGGGGTACTGGGGCCATCACAAGATGCTATTCACTCCAACCGAGGAGCAAATGGTGCAGCTGGTTCCGGCGACATTCAGCGACAACGGCGAGAAGATGGTCGTCACATTCAACTGCGACCTGTGGGACGAACTACAAAAGCCTCTTGTAAAGAGAATCTTCGAGAAGCGAAACCGACTTCCCAATGGCAAGGTGTCTGCGGGCGATATCGAGAAGCCGCTGTCATCAGAGGACAAAGCTGCCGAAGAGAGCTCAAAGCGCATTGAAGCAAATAAACGCCTCAAGGACTACTCCGCAAAGTGGGGGTCGATGGCTCTCCGGCTTCAATTGACTCACAGTGCCCTCGGAGCGGACATGATGACAACGTTTCCATTCCTTCTCCGGGCTTACCTTCAGTCCAATCGATTCGACCATCTCGCAGATTGGTCGTTCGCGGAATGCGATATCGAAACTAAGCCTATCAAAGGTGCTTGGGGACCACCGGCGAAGATGCCAATAACCGCGAACACCACAACGATCGTGTCGATGTGGCGGCTGATGCTTTGGCCGGTGAGTTCGAAAGAACGATCTCCTGAAGGCCTTTCGGCAAAGGGGGAACTTCCGGACCTTGAGAAGCTTCCGCACATTCAAGATCATTTGGTGAAGGCACTCGCCAAGCGATGCTCCGTAGGCATGATTGATTTCTGGCGAGAGGCCCAACAAGAGCAAGGACCGCAGAAGCAACTCCTGGGAGTATGGCTCGGCCGACATACCACAGAACAGTTGCTGAAGCTGTGCACCGAACTAAAGCTCCAACCGTCGGTCTCCAAGAAATCGGAACTTGTGGAATTCGTTTTGCGATCGCATGATTCAAAGAAATCGCTCTCGATTCCAAAGGCAATCGCATGATGCAACGGATTCGAATGCTATATCACGTTCCTGCGAAGCGAGGCGGAAGAGTACTCTACACAGGCGGACTTGGAGGACCACGGTATGGGACCATCAAGTCCGCAAGGGGCGGCTACATTCGCATTCTGTTGGATGGTGACAAGTGGGCTGGCTGCTACCATCCGACGTGGAAGCTGACGTATCTTTGAGTCGATGCGGCAACTGAGCACTTAAAGATTCTTATTCCCGTCGAGTGCTTCTTCTACTCGTTGCTTCCATTCAGACTTCGGAAAGCTACGCGCGTACAAGAACGCAATTAGCTCACCAATTCCAAACCCGCCACGGCAATTCCCTTCTATTAAGGCTTGCTGTGGCTGGAACACGTGCGAGTAGACTTCGTACGCTGCCATGTGCACCGGGTCTCCTATCGTCGAGCGCTCGTTTCGCCTTGGAACGGGTTGCACTGGTCGGTCGAGTATCTCTCGTGGCATCATTGCTTGCTGACGGCTATTGATTTCGGAACCGTCCAGATTCAACAATCGGAATGTTTGCCTCCGTGGGAACGTAGATGATTTGCTCGACCTGCCCCGACTTGACCGCATCAGCAAATGCACCGATGAACTCTTGTGTTCGATACTCGGGATACTTCTTCGAAGCTTCACCAACAATCGCGATCGCCTCGGCTCGGAGCTTGGCAGATTCCAATTCGGCCTTGGCTTGCTCAATCTGAATTTGCTTCTCTTGCTCGGCTCGCATAAGAGTAGCCTTGCCGCTCTGACCCGATCGCCAGACGGCGTAGGTAGGAAAGAACCACAGGCAAAACGACATGAATGAGGCACCCAGGAACAGGACTGCTCCTGAAACAATGAAGAAACTTCCTGCCTCGGATTGAT
The DNA here is from genome assembly GCF_001610875.1 of Pirellula sp. SH-Sr6A. Taxonomy (NCBI): domain Bacteria; kingdom Pseudomonadati; phylum Planctomycetota; class Planctomycetia; order Pirellulales; family Pirellulaceae; genus Pirellula; species Pirellula sp. SH-Sr6A. The sequence goes on from NZ_CP011272.1 coordinate 5,082,788, forward strand.
TCGAACTAGAACTCATGACAACTCCATTAAATGCAAACAAAAGCTTCTGGTACTGAAAGCGACAACGAAATCACCAACCAAACATGCGATGATCAAGACCGCTTCTTTTTAAGTCGAACGATTTTTTGCACCTCAGCGAGAATCAAGTCATTAACTTTGCTGATTTTTCGCTCATGCTCCGTCATCTTTGACTTGCGAGATATCCTACTCAAGAGCCACATAACACACCGCATATTCTTGGTCATCCTTCGAACAAAATGAACTGGGTGGTCTATTGATTACTTTTGGGCAATTCATCCCTTTCCAACTCAGCAATCTCTATAGTTCTCAATTTATAGTTGCCCAACCCTCATGAAGCGGGTAACTCGCTGTTACAGTTGATGCCTTTGTAAGGCAACGAAACTCGACACCTAGCATCGAACCGTTTATCTCGACCCAAATCTTCTCAGCAAGTTCGATCGCTTCTAGCATCTTGCCTTGATACGCAAGCAACTCGGCAGGTCGCAACCTTTCGTCGCAAGGCTTCGCCCAAATCTGCCAATCTGAGCTGCTCACTTTCCGGCGCATCTGCAGCGTTGTATAGGATTCGGTGTACTGCCGCACTTTCACTCTCCAACTCTGAGACTTGAACCGCACTACTAGGAACGCGACAATTCACTATACGCACGCTCCAGTTTATGAAACCTTTCTAGGCTCCTCTCAGCCTGACTGAGTCTGTAGCGAGTGCGATCCAAATCGGCGTCTACGTCACGCAAATGGTCGCACTTTTGCTGACAAAGCGATTTCCAATAGTGGCGACTCAGCAGACTCCATCCAAAGACGAAGATCACCAAGCTTAACACCAGAACACCAATGATTTCCACGTTTTGCTTCTCCCTTTCCGGTACCACGCCAATTGGCAGGTGTTAGGACCTTGACTGATATCAATAGACGGTGGTTTTGCATACAGGACATCGATATCGAAGGTCAGAAAACTGCTTCTCCTCTCCCCCGACGGAAAGAAGCCTGATCATTTGCCTCTTAGAATCGTGGCATCCCACGCAAAACGGTCCGTCTCCTTCCTTGGTGAAATAACAATTGTCGCGAGCAACCACACTCGGTGGCGATTGCAGTTCCTTAATGGTTCTTGCCATCTCTCGATTTTCTTCGATGAGGTCAGCCGCCTGCAATCTGATATCCGCAAGCTGAAGCCTTAGATCGGCGATTGCATTCTTGAGGTCAGCCAAACTCGCCGCCGATGAAAACTCAAGTATCTTCCCCGCAACGCCAATGGCCGCTTGCACGGCTCCCATCAAAGCTTCCATAGTTAGTTTTTCCTTTTGCACGGCAATTTACGTTGAGATTTTCGACAGCTGAACAAAGGGGTTCTAGTTTTCCGGTTCGAAGCATACTCAATGATTGAGCAAGTTCGCGATACTTCATTTACCAATAGTTTGCTCACTAGCAAGCCTGATCGCCGTCATTCTCCCGCCTGAGGGACTCGCATTGAAATCTTGGTCTTTCGACCATGATAGTTTTCTTCGACAGAGACAAATGAAGCGCCAACGCGTCGAGCTGCTTCAATACACTCGGAAAGTACAGACCAAATTGAATCTGGTTCAGCGGGAGGAGAGAACTCACGAAACCCTCTCGGAAGCTCTCGTATGGATTCAACTCTTTTCATGTTGTTCGTCCGATTCTGTATTGGAGTATTCTTGGAATTATACGTTCAAATCCAACAGGTGCGGAAGAGCGACTTCTCCGAATCGTGTTTTCCCTACTTGGATTAATGGCTACTGAGATTCTTGATTGGTCGAGAGGAGTCTCTCAACAATGCTGTCGCAGTAGACTTGATTGAGTTCGATTCCAACAGCTTCAATACCCAACTTCTTGCAGGCAACCAGAGTGGTTCCACCACCTGCGAACGGATCCAATACGGTCTTAACCCCTGCAGCGAATCCAATGCACCATTCAATCAGAGCCAATGGCTTTTGCGTTGGATGAACGCGAGCATCGCGATTGGCTTTCGCTCGATGGTAGGTGAAGATGCGTGACGCCTTCCAGAAGTTGGTCCACGCAAACTCACAGTCTGCGAGGGAGAAGTTCCTCTGACCTTTGTCCCAAACCAACCATCTCATCGATGGAGTGAGCAGGTCGCTAAAGTAGTTGCCGCCCCAAATGATCTGATGCTTGCACCGCTCCATCATGAGGTTGAAGCATGATGCTGGCGGCCGTTCGCGGTCCCAGTCCGTGTCTCCATAATCTCTCCATGTCCCCTTACCCTTCTTCGCTTGCTTCCTCCCACCGCAGTTGTCAGCTCGAATGCCATAGGGTGGATCGGTGAGGAGTAGATCGAAGTTGACGAGATAGGGAAGGACGTGACGGCAATCAGCATGGTAGAGCGTGATTCCGCCCGACGAGTAATAAGGCTTGATGGGAAGTTCAGGTCGCTTGGCAGGCTTCCAGCTCTCGGTGGACTTAGACAACAAAGCAGCGGCAGACGATGCCATGATAAACCTCGCTTGGATCGAACTTGATGCAGACTCATGATGAACGTTAACGAACGACAAAGAGCGTTAACGTTGCGGCTGTATCGTCCACCTCTCAAGGTGAGTTCAATGTCACCTGAGGAATCCGACCAAAGAATCTACCGCGGTTGCCCTCACATGCGGAACGAGGCTGACGGCCGAACTCCGAGACGGTAGGGGGGCAAAATCTTAGCGTCCGCGAATTAGCGTTGACCGCGTAGCAGGCGCGCACATTTTTGAGAGTGTTTTAGGGGGGGGTGTTTAGGTACATTGCAACCACTCCCCTCGCCCTTTGTATACTCCTCGCCGGATTCTTAAACGTGAGATCTCGTCAGTGGCAAAGGTTCAAGGCTGGGCTCCAACGTAAGCAGCTCAGCAATCTCGATCGAATTCGAGTTGTTGCTGCCTATAGGGCTGGCAGTCGATCGGTTGATATCGCAAGACAATTCGGAATACACCGCGCTACGGTCTGGAGAATCTCAAGGGTTCTTACGAAACGAAAGAGGTGAGAAGATGCTGCGCGCTGCAGTAATCGGTGCAATCGTTCTGATGGCATCGACGGCCTTTGGCCAACAACGAGTGCTGGACTGTCCGACGGGAAAATGCCCACTTGTTGCGGCTCCGCCCGCCATCGTCAGCAGCGGAGCTGCGATCACGATCGCCACGCTCAATGCCGAAGACTCCAAAGACTTATCCAGCTCGAATCAAATTCGTTCTGAATTAGCGAGCGCTGGAGGAGGCGATCCCTTCGAACAAGTGATCAGGGCAACGGTTCGCGTAACCGTCAGCGGTGTGTGTGGGAGTGGAACCGTAGTAGGGCGGGACAAATCCGGCCGAGCCTTGATCCTTACGAACGCCCACGTCGCGGGGACCACGAAAGGTCGGACTGTCAATGTTGAACGTTGGGAAACCAACGGTCGAAGCGAGAAAAGCACCGCATCGATTATTGCCAGTGGATATGGCCGCGGAATGTCGCTGGACTTTGCAGTACTCCGCGCAGCAGATGGATTCGCGGGCGACGTGAAGCCCGTGCCTATGGCGAATCGGCAGCCGGACACTAGCACTCTGATCACGACCTACGGGTGCCCCCGGTGTGAATGGCCATCGTTGCAAGTACTGCGGCTCAATCGATCGGAGGGGCAAATTCTCACTTGGCACCCGGAGGCAATTGGCGGCCGATCCGGATCGAGCGTGATCGATTACACGGCAAATGGTCCGGAGGTTGTTGGTCTTCTCACATGGGGCGGTGGTGGGGAAGGCTTAGGTCAATCCATGCCTTTCGTCCTGAATGCTCTCCAAGGTCGCTTGCCAAAAGCTCTCGAGTCGCTGCCCCCCTATGCAAAAGAGGTGAGCGATTCCGCGGAAACGCGTTTCGTTCGAACCGCTTGGCCGACGCAGGATATTGAGCCAGGCGATGAGGATCTCCTCGAGAACGTAACTGGTGGCAAACTCGGGAGGAAGCCCCCAAAGGAGAAGCCTCCCGCCGAACCGGACGCGGGGATCTTGAATCGCAACCCGGATCGCCCAGTGGTTCAATGGATGGGTAGCATACTTCTATTCGCCCTAGCATTCGGATTCGGACTCTTCAACGGTGCAGTACTAGGCTTCGTCTTCAAGGAGAGAATCAGCAAATGGTTTTTGTAACCGAGCTTTTGGTAGCTTGGTTGCTCGCTGATTTTCTCTCGGGTGTCTGGCATTGGATCGAGGATCGCTACTTCGAAGAATCCTGGCCGATCATTGGCAAGTACATTGCCAAGCCTAATACCCTGCACCACGCACAACCAGCTGCATTCCTGCAGAACGGCTATTGGACACGGAATTGGACAACCATCCTTCCGGCAGCAATCGCATTCGCACTGTATCCCTCGTTGGTGTTCGTATTCGTTTCTCAAGCAAACGAGATTCATGCTTGGGCTCACCAAAAATGCAGCCCATTCATTCGCATGCTTCAAGAGGTTGGTGTACTTCAGAGTCCTCGGCATCATGGTGAACATCATCGGAGCCCGTTCGAAGTTCGATACTGTGTTATGTCAGATTGGCTGAATCCATTTCTAGACTCGATTGAGTTTTGGCGATGGTGCGAATATCTACTCCGCCCTTTCATCCGTGTGAAAGACGATAGGACAGCATGACTCTCGAAGAGAAACTGAAGGAATGGCATCGCTGCAATACGAAGCGACTTGAACACTCGCGTGAAGCGAAGTCTCTCCAGAGTCGCTGCGAGCAGCTCGAGCTAGATTTCGAGGCAGAGCTGATACGCTCAAATCGAACATCGATTGTGCGTTATGGATTTACGCTTTGCTGGGCTAAAGGCAGGGCATCCGTCGCATGGGCCGACGAATACCTAAAGGCCTTTGGGCCTGAGAAAGTAACCAAGCTGAAGCTGCAAGCGGCCGCGGAAGCATCGAAGGTGCTTTGCATTGAAGCTCCACAAAGCGTTGGCTGACCGCGCACGTCGACTTCATAAACGTTCCGCCGTTCGCAGAAACAGTGCGAAGCGTGGCTACGATCGACAGTGGAGGAACGCCCGCATCGGCTTCCTCCGCGAGCACCCGTTCTGTGTGAACTGTGCAAAAGACGATCGCTACATCGCTTCCACAATTGTCGACCACATAACTCCCCATCGTGGCGATGAAACTCTGTTCTGGGCCCGATGGAATTGGCAAGCACTCTGCAAGCGATGCCACGACCGCAAGACCGCACAAGGTGAATAGATGGCCAAGAAGATCGTCAAGAAATCGCCGCCTTCCAAAGTCGCGAAAAAGTCGCAGCCAATCAGGCAGGTCCCCAGCCCTGCAGGCTTTGACCTCTGCCCCATTGGAATTGCTTATTGGGAACGGATCGCTCCACAGCTCGTGGAAATCAACTTGCTCACGGAACTCCATCTCGAAACGTTTGCCGAATTGTGTAGGACCTATGGTGAATATCGCACCCTGACAAAGTGGCTGATCGAGGACCCTTCGCGAGCAACGTTCACATCCGAAAGTGGATACGAGTCCGAGTCGCCCCAAGTTCGTATGAGAGAGAAGGCGCTCACGACCCTTCAGAAACTTTGGCCCAAGTTTGGTTTACATCCATTTAGTCTCGCTCAAATGCGAAAGCACGGCGGCATTCCTTCGAACAAAGGAGCAGCCATCCAAGCATTCGCCCATAGGAAGTACGACCGGTGATCGGTCCTAAAAGCCAAAAGCCGAACAGTACCAACCTTCTATCGCTTCGGAACAAAGCGCGTCGCGAAGGGTGGCTCAAGTATGTTCGCGAGGGATCTGGGGAGGAAGCCGACGAGCGAGCAATGCTCGAAGGTTGTGTCTTCGATCAACGTAGAGCCGACCATTGGCTAGAGTTCGCAGATCAACACGGAACTCTTACAGAAGGTGCGTGGGCTGGTCAACCGTTCAGGCTCACGCCATGGCAAGGTGTCTGTTCTTCGCAATTCTTCGGCTGGGTCAAGTACAGCGAAGAGTGGGGTTTCTGGGTCCGTCGGTATCGAATGTGGTACCTCGAGCTCCCGAAAAAGAACGGTAAGACGCCATTCCTATCGTTGCTCGGAAACTACTTGCTGTTCGCTGATTCTGTTGGGTTCGGCGGGGTAATGCGTCAGATCGCTTTGTACCTCGCAGCGACAACGAAGAAGCAAGCACAGAAGTGTTTAATACATGCCATTCGGCAGATTCGCAACAGCCCGACACTCGAAGAAGCCTGCAAGATTAAGAAGCTCGAGGGCTTCTACACCGTCGAGTATGGAGACTCCACGTGGGAAGTGATCGCTGCGGATCCAGCATCGGCAGACGGCGTGAATGGCCATTGCTTGGCGGACGAGTTCCACCGATGGAAAGGATTCGAGTTTTACAACGCATTAAAGTGGATGCTTGCTTCACAGCCGGAGGGCGCATTCATCGCCTGTACCACCGCAGGGGAAGAGGGCGAAAACGTTTGCAAATACACACACGACCATGCGGTCGATGTGAATTGCGGGCGCGTGATCGACGAAACGTTTCTCGGTACCGTGTATGGACTTAGCCAGGACGATGACCCACATGACGAAGAGAACTGGAAGAAGGCGAACCCTTCACTCGGTACCGACAGAGATTCCCCACTCAAACTAAGTACCTTCCGCGCCGACTATTTAGCCGCGAAGGACGATCCATCGACATGGTCGGATTTCAAACGATTGCGGCTGGGGATTTGGGCAACCTCTTCCAATAGTTGGATCGCTTCCTCTCTCCCACGCGGCCTGCAGGATTGGGATGCTGGGCCAACGGAGCGGAAGAACGCAAAGAAGCGAATCGATTGCTTCAAGAACTACGATGATGATTACCTAAAGAAGATCGATGCTGTTAGTAGTTCGTTGGGGCTCGACTTGGCTTCGATTCGAGATACGGTTTCCGCTGCATTATCCATTGAAGATCAGAACGGTATCGTTTGGACAAGGATATGGTTCTGGCTGCCGGAGGCAGAAGCGCGAAAGCAAGCGAAGCAAATCAACTACTTACGATGGTCCGAGCAAGGATTCATTAAGCTCACTCCCGGCAGGTCGATCGACTATCCCATTCTGACCGCGGATCTCGTGGAGATCATTCGTACGTTTCACGTGAACGAGTTCTATTACGATCCGCATCAAGCTGAGCACATCACTCAGGAGCTCGAAGCCGCGACCGAGGCTGAACGTGTCGAGTTCCCACAACAGATCATTCATTACGGGCCAGTCGTCCAGGAATGCGAACGTCGCATTATCGCGCAGCGAATACGCCACAACGGAAATGCCGTCATGACCTGGCAGATGGGAAATGCAGTTGCGATCACCAACACCAACGGGTTCAAGCGATTGGTGAAGAACAAAAAAGGGGGCATTCAAAAAGTGGATGGACCTCAAGCATTGCTCATGTCGTTGCAAACAGTAGCAAGTCGCGGAGTCGAAGTCGATGACGACGGCGATGACGACGTCTTTACTTTGGATTAACTATGGGAAACTGGATTACAAGAACACTAAGCCGAGCTGCTTCTTGGGTGTCACGTTCCCTTGAAGATCCGAGTCAACCAGTGACTGTCGATTCATTGCTCGCTGATAGCGGCGAATCATTCGTTGGTGACGCGGGAGCAACAGTCACCGCAGCTAAGGCATTGGGGTATGCACCACTACACCAAGCCGTTTCGATGATATCGGGGGATTGTGCGAAGCTTCCTCTCAACGTTTATCGTCGGACTGAAAAGGGGCGAACGGTTGCCACCGACCATCCCGTGCAGCGGGTTGTACATCGTTACGGGATGGCGAACGAAGAAATCAACTCCTACAAGTTTTGGAGACGGTACTTCGCCTCCGCGTTGCTTTGGGGTAATGCTTACGCTTGGATTGATCGCAGTAACCGCGGAGACGTGATCGGCCTGTACCAGCTGCTCCCTGACCGGACCTGGCTGGAGAGAGTGAACGGAGTACTCGTGTGCCGAACTCAAACCCGACGCGGTACACGAACATTTTCGAAAGACGACATTCTCCACCTCGAGGGACTGTCGATCGATGGCATCGCGGGCGCCCACGTGATCCGATGCTTCCGACAGGATTTCTCGACCGCTCTGGCAGCCAAGCAATTCGAAGCAAGGTTCTTCAAGAACAACATGAGTGCGGGCGGCATTCTGCAGGTGAAGCAGGGTACCAATCCCAACAAAGTCAAAAAGACTCAAAAGGAGATCGACGAGAAATTCGCGGGGTCCGACAAAGCCTTTAAAACACTCGTGATTCGCGATGCAATGCAATGGATATCCACCCAGGTGGATCCACAAAAAGCCCAGCTACCGCAATTGAAGGAGGACCAGGTTCGCGAAGTTGCCCGAATGTACAACCTCCCTCCATCGAGGTTGGGTCTGAAAGACTCGGTGAGTCATAACTCTCTCGAGGCGGACAAGCAGAACTACCACGACGGGGCGTTGTCCCATTGGCTAGTTGGAAATGCTGCCGAATGCACCACCAAGCTTCTAACGCAAGAGGAACGTGATGCAGGAATGTACATCGAAAACAACATCAATGCGTTGTTGTGGGCGGACGCGCTGACTCGAAATACTATCGCCATCACCGGGATTCAGTCGGGGCGATTCTCACCAAACGAAACACGAGGCTGGGAGAACTACGACAGTTACGAGGGAGGCGACACCAAGTATATCCCTCTAAACCTGCAACCGATCGAGCCAGGCGTTTCCGCGGAAACGGGTTTCAGATCTCGACGCCGCAAACGCACTTCTCGCGTCCATCCATCTCACCGTACCGCATATCGAGCTCTCCTCGAGGAGGCTTTTGGTCGAGCGATCAATCGGATCTGCATACGCAGCGATCGCAACAAGCCTCTCGAGGAAGATCGACAGAACGTCGTCGCGATCGTCGAGAACGTCATGAGAAACGTTTCGTCCCTCGTCGGATCAACATATGCGAACGAGGCGAACGAGTGGTTTGACTCGCTTCTCGGACTGGACGCGTCTAGCCTTCGCGTCCAAGCCGAGGCGAGCAGCCAACAATGGATCGACAAACTCCTGAAGGGTGAAAAGCAATGATGCACCATCGACGTTTCTCTGTACCACATCCGACATCGACCGAACGTAGGTTGGTGATCCAAAAGCGTAACGCCACGAGCGACTCGAATGTCATTCGTGGGTATGGCGCCGTGTTTTATAGCGAGTCGGATCCTCAGACGGAGTATTGGCTTTGGGATGATTTGGTGGAGAGGATCATGCCCGGAGCCTTTGACCGCGTCATCAAGGAAGGCCAGGATGTTCGATGCTTGTTCAATCACGATATGAACTACGTCTTAGGTCGAACTCTTTCAGGCACATGCCGCATCAATACCGATGGGATCGGACTTTATTACGAGTGCGATGAATCGCCGAACGACCCGCAGTGGCAGAGCGTAGCCGAAAAGCTAACGCGTGGCGACGTGACAGGATCGAGCTTCTCTTTCTATCCGTCGGTAACCATCTGGGAAACGATCAAGACCGAAGGTAAGTCCTTCGATGTTCGATGGATCAAGGAAGTTGGGGTCTGCTATGACGTTGGGCCAGTGACATTCCCCGCATACAACGCTGCGACATCGAGTCGATCTATTGGTCTTGAAGAGCAAACTTCCTTGCTTGGAGAACGGAACGAGTTCTGGAGATCCCGCGACGACGTTTCGGTGAGATTAAGGGAGCTTGAGAAATGGGAGTAACCCCAGGCATACCTCGTCAGGGTGGACTCACTAATGAGGATGTGCAATCGGCAATCACCGCCGCCCTCGCTGCATACACTCCAACAGCAAACCTCGCACCCATCGCGACGTCTGGCTCCGCATCCGATCTCATCACCGGCACGCTCGCAAACGCACGGCTCTCGCCCCAGGTTGTCCGCAGCGACTTCTCTTACTCGGATCCAGCGTGGATTAACGCGATCGCGGCGAGCAAGCTTAGCGGAACGATCTCCGATGCAAGACTATCGGCCAACATCCCTCGCTTAGATACCGTCAACGCATTCATTGCGAGCCAGGTTTTCAACGCGTCCGTGGTGATCGGCGGATTGCTCGGTCCTCGAATTCGCCAATCGACGGGGCAAGTATTTCGCCTCAACACCAACGACGACTTAGCCCGCGCAGGCCTGGAGCTTGGGGACCTCAACGCTAGTGGTAACGGGTCTATCACGGGAACCCTCCAAATCGGTGGAGCGGCCGGGCATCTTCTGCGCTGGAACGTGGGTGCTGCCGCGCTGGAGGTTCGCGATTCGGCCAACGCGTTCTACCGCAAGACGCGGTTAGGCGAGTTGCAAATCATTTCTGATACTGGCGGCAACTTTGGTACGCCATCAAATGCCAGGCTTGGGTTCTTAAGTCAGGTCGGTGGCTACATCGCGGGTGCGATCAGTGGTCGTACTTACTCTGGCAGTGCGATCTACGGTGACATCGTAATATCTGCCAGCCCATCTATCGGTACGGGCCAAAATGACTACTCCGGCTTAACCGATGACCTCGCGATTCGCGGCAACACGGGCAACGTGGAAATCAATCGAGGTCTCCTTGGGATTGGAATGGCGGGCCAATCAGCTCGCTCAGTCTCGATCCTTCCCGTAAACACAGGCGATCGAACCGGCGTGCGAGTCTATGACTATGGGGCATTCGCGAGTGCGGTTTCGCAAACGGGATTCGAGGTCGCGTACCTCGGAGGAACGCTGTCCGCCCCGGCGACTCCGGTATCAGGGCACTACCGAAACATTCTTAGCTTCAAGACTGGCGGGACCAACGGTTTGGTATCTGGGTCGCCGTCCTTTGCAATCCGCAGCACCATCGGAAGCGTGATTGGCTCGTCGCTTTGCGAAGTAAACACCTCGTTCATGGTGACTCCTACCATCACGGGCGTGACAACTGCCGTCCAAACGATCTTTGGACAGTCAGGCCTAGTTGATTTCCCAATCGGGCAAATCCAACTCGGTACCAATGTTCGCCTTAAGAACAACGCAGGCTCGCTCCAAGCACGCAACAGCGGGGACTCCGCATTCGCGAATCTCGAAGCGGCCGTCATCACCTCGGCGTTCCAAACCCTTGCGGGCGATCCGAGCACGCTTGATATTGCTACTGGCTTAGGGCGTCTCGTTAAGAACACTCTCACAAACGAGATCGCCAAGTTCATCAACGATGCTGGCGTGATTCGAAGGATCACCACGAGCCCGCCCTGGTCGTCGATCCTCAGCAAACCAACAACGCTCGCGGGATACGGGATTACCGATGCTGTCGCTTCGAACGATGCGCGCATCACCAATGGAGCCATAACATTCCTGATCGATGGGGGAGGCTCTGTGATCGCAGTCGGTGAAAAGTCGCTCCTCTTCCGCGTGCCTTACAACTGCACAATCACCGGCTGGGAGCTCGTCGCGAACGCATCCGGATCGATCGTAATAGACGTCTGGAAGGACTCGTACGCGAACTTCCCACCGACGAACGGGGATTCGATCGTCGCGGCCGCAAAGCCCACGCTCGCCTCCCAGGTCAAGGCTCAATCGTCGACGCTGACCGGATGGACCACCGCATTGAACGCTGGGGACTACATCAAGCTCGAAGTCGAATCAGCATCGACCGTAAATGTCGCGGTACTCACTCTCACGGTGACGAGGACATAGCATGGCAGTGGTGACTCGATGGTTTTCAACGACATCGGCAGGGGCAGGCGATGGGACATCGTGGGCTGATCGTGCTCAATTGGTGAGTGGTGCTACGTGGTCGAGTGTAATCACCGGCTTTAATTTCTCTTTAGGTGATTCGCTTGAGTGCAGAATTGGGCCAGGAACTTATGCGTACACAGCAACGTTGACCAACGCTTCATTTACAACCCCCCCTACAAGATCTAACCGAATATACATTATTGGATCAGATTCGTGGGGAATGCCGATTCAACCCAGCGGTTGGATTTCGCTAGTACCAATCTACCCGTCAACTAACTACCCGTTATTCACGTCTAGCTCCGGAGTGGGGTTGTTCGGGGTAACCTGGCTGGAAGTAGCTTTCATCAAAGCAATAGTATCGTCTAACGGAAGCATCATCGGTGCCCCAGTAGTTATGTTTTGTGATTTAGAAAACACGGCTAGCCACGCGTCTGCAAGATGCTTCTCCATAACCCGTCTTGGTATGCACTTTGTAAATAACAAACTTAAATGCTCTGGTTCAATCTACGACAGAATCATAGACATTCAGGATTCAGGGTACGCCAACATTATAAATTGCCGACTAGAAGGAAACGCGTCTGCTTCATCCGGCGGAAGGCATGGACTGACCGCCAATTCATGGCAACCGGCAAATAACTATAAAAACCTAACTATCGTGAACAATCCGGGTACAGCGATTCACATAAACGCAGGCAGTCCAAGTTGGTATGGAGAAGGTCTAACGAATTCCATTTTGAGCAACAACGGAAGAGGTTATTACGTTGATCCAAACGCAAGTATAGCTGGAAGTATTCCAATTACTTTATCTGGGAACATGATAACTGGCAACGCGACTTATGGCGTTGAGCTAGGAACCAACAACGACGAAGTATGGCTCCTCAATAATCGATTTCGCAACAACGGAACTGCTGACTACAACTCACTGCTAAACGTCCCATTCACTAGCAACTACACCGCAGCCGGGACCGATGCCGATGAGTTCGTCGATGCTCTCAATGGTGACTACCGAATCAAGCTAGGCTCCGCGTACTGGGGCAAAGGCATCGGTGCAGGCGACGAGCCCTCCAGCGGTTCTTTCATTCTTCCTTCTAACTCCGCATGGGTAGCGTAATGTTTGCATCACCGACGATTCCTACGAATCCCGAGTCTTTGCTGATCGCGAAAGAGTTGCTCGATTCCAGCAATTCGACACTCGCTAACCTCGCCAAGTTCAGACGGGAGCAGTTCCAACGGTTCTGGTACCAATCGCGCCAACAGCTTCGGACGCGACAGGATGTTAACGAGATTCTCTCTCAAATGGACGCGGCATCGCCCGGTCAATCTGCTCGGTTTTTTGCAAGTGCGAAGGCACTAGTGGACCTCATCGAAGCCATTTCGGGCGAACCGATGGAGCCTGAAGAATGGATGCCTCCTTATGAATACACGATTGATCCGGAGACTTATTCACTCCGAATGACGATCCCGCCTGAACCCGAGTCCGAGCCTGAGCCCGAGCCTGAAGCTGAACCCAACGAGTAAACGCTATACCTACCGAGGAAACCATGTCAGAAGTTCGTTCCGCATTGCCTTACATTTCGCACCTTCGCGTGACCAAGCGCCCCACGATCAAGTGGGAGCCTATCGGCTACGACGCTCAAAACGGTGAGGATCTTTACCGCCAGGGGGTCGATCTCCCCGGCATCGAGTGCGAAGTGACGCCCTACATGGGAAGCGTGAAGGGGCCAGCCGCAACGTATCGATTCCCCCTGAAGGCCTTCTTCGAGGCGAACTTGGCCAAGCTGCAAGCCAAGCCGCAGAAGAACGACCAGGACAACGCTGCGATTGCCAACTTGCAAGCTACGATCGCCAATCCGGAGACGATTTGGGCCGAGTCGATTCTGCTCGCCGGAGGCCTCCCAACGCTCACCGCATTGTGGCAAGACGTGTTTAGCGACGCGCTCGACGAGTTCACGGAGTGGAGCGAACCCGAAGTAGCGGCCGGTGGAATCCCACTCTACGTGCGCGAGATGCAATGGGACGCTCGCATCCCCTACGAGTCTGCCAAGTCGATCACCCTTAAAGTGGGCCTGTTCGATACCGAACAGGAGGAAGGCGCTCCTGCGTTGTACACGCTCAGTTTCGAGGACGCCGCGACGCGGGCCCAACGCGAGGCCTACAACGCGCAGCTCGTTCAACGCATCACGCAGCTGACGGCCGCGATCGCGGGACTTCCTGAAGGTCCAAGCGAGACGCGAACGCAAATGGAACAGGAGCTCGCTGGATACCAAGCCGAAAAGGCCCAACGCGACGCAGTCGAGAACGGACTCATGAGCGATCTACTATCCAACGCGTCCGTGCAGCAATCGCTCCCGACGTTGCTGGTGGCGATCCTCGGTGCATTGAAAGCCGTCTATTGGCCCGACCTCGACATGCAGATGGTGCAAGAGCGACTGGCCGAAACGCTCGGAGAGTTGGCAGCCGCGTAAAAAACTTCTCTTCACAACAAATAGTTGGCAGCGATGGAAACACTCACTTTTACCGCACAATCTGGTGTCCTGGACTTCTACGTTCTCCCTGAAGGCTCCTCGCTTGCCGCGTGGGACACCAACGCGGAGTATCCGATAGAAGGTGAGAGCGGGCATTACAGCGTGGAAGTCGATCCCAGCATTGCTACGGTGTGGAGGTTGTTTCGTGGATCAACTCAACCTTCATCCTGGAACGATTGGCTTGAGGTATTTCGTATCCAATCGATTGCGGTGCTACCGACCCAAGGTATGGACGACAGGGATTACTCTGTTGCAACAATCCAGGCGAGCGTAGACGCGGATCTTTCGATAGCCAGAACAGTCCGCGATGCCGCTAACGAACCAGTTCTCTTACCAACTTGCGACTTCGTATTATGCGACAAGAACCAGAAGCACCTCGCAACGATCCCGCCCACGATCTCGGGCGCTAGCTACACGGTTCAGGTGCCACGATCGCTGACCAAGTTGGAACGAACGATCTTCTTTGCACTGAGGATTCGCGACAGCTCGAACCTTGATTTGGATCGAGGCACAATCCAGTTTGTCTACGCGGCGACCGCGCCGGTTTAGGTACTTTGCAACCGTAAATTTTGTGCCTGTATATTGTCCCCGGAATTTGCCCAGTGACTCTCACGGGCCAGACGTCTAGACGCTGGCACGTTGGACTATCTCACTTTTGCCAGCGTTCATACGCGACGGTGGGCAGCAATCGCAGCCGGTAAGGCTTGCACCGTCAATTCATAGTGGGTCCGACATTCCGAGGTAAGACAATGAGTGTAATTGCAGAGAAGCGTAAGAAGGCTGCTGAGCTTGCGGCAGAGATCAAGAAACAAGGCTCGGCGTATAACGAGCGAAAAAAGGCTTCCGAGAAAGATCCAGCAGTCAGTCTCTGGCCTGATGAAACGCGATCCGCGTGGGATAAGGTCAACGCCGAATACGATTCCTTGAAGAATGAACTGAAGTCGCTCGAGGATGACGAGTCGATCAATAACCGCATCACCGAGATCAACGAGTGGGAAGGACGTTCGACTCAACACGGAAAACAAAAGCCTGGACTCGATGACACCAACCCGGCCACCGGTCGAGCTTACGGTGAGGATTTCGAGGATCGCGAGGAGGCTCGTGCTTTTGCTCAACGTCAAGCGGACCAGCGGCAGTTCATGCGGGCCTTCATCGTCTCGCACATCAATCCCGATCTGATTGATCGCGATATGCGTTCGGCGTGCCAGCGACTCGAAGTAGAACCTAGCCGTCCATCCATCCGTTGCCAATTGCTCGACACCGAAAAGCACAAACGGCTTCAACGGGCTGCAAGGCTCACAAACCACGCCCTTCTTGAAGATCGGCTCGAAGAAGAACACCGGAGCATGAGCAAGGGTGGGGTCGGGACCGGTTCTGAATTGGTCCCAATCACCTTCATCAATTCGATTGAATTGGCGATGTTGGCAACGAGTCCATTCTTCGCATATGTGGATTTGATGCGAACCGAAACGGGCGAGGAGATCAAGTGGCCGATTGGTGATGACACAGCGAACGAAGGGACTCAGATCAACGAGGCCCAGGACATCAACGCGCTGGCTCAACCAGATGCCGTCCTACAGCAACTCTCTCTAAAAGCCTACGACTTCACCTCGAACTTCATCAAGGTTTCCGAACAACTCAGTCGTGATTCCCTGCCCCGAATTGATCTGATTGTGGGGAGCATGATTGGAGAGAGACTAGGACGCATCAAGTTGCGTCGCGCAACGTTGGGCAACGGAACCACCCAGCCAGGAGGGGTCGTGACACAGGCTGCAGCTGGAGTAACGGCCGCACTCGCCGCCGCCATTGGCGCAGACGACACGGTCAAACTGCAGCATGCTGTGGATCCAA
This sequence comes from Pirellula sp. SH-Sr6A, assembly GCF_001610875.1. Lineage (NCBI taxonomy): Bacteria > Pseudomonadati > Planctomycetota > Planctomycetia > Pirellulales > Pirellulaceae > Pirellula > Pirellula sp. SH-Sr6A. The sequence goes on from NZ_CP011272.1 coordinate 5,098,837, forward strand.
CGTATCGAGGGAATGGCATGTACATGGCCCACGATATTGTGATTCAAGCTTTGCGGCTGCTGAAGGATACCCAAGGCCGATATCTTTGGGCATCCGGATTGAAGGATGGAGTCCCAGACACTCTGAACGGCCAAGCGATCATTTACAACCAGTACATGGCTAGTACGATCGCTACCACACAAATAACGATGCTCTACGGAGACTTCCGATACTACAAGGTTCGAGAAGTCGGGAACATCGTTATCAAGAAGCTCATTGAACGCTTCGCGGAGACAATGCAAGTTGGGTTCATGGGGTACCAGGCCATGGATGGACGATTGCAGCGCTGGACCGCTGACGCCCCATGCCCAGTGAAGAAGCTCACCCAAGCTTAATCATCGTTTGCGTTTCAAGTCTCCCTTCGTGCTCGATCGACTCGCCCCGATCGAGCATTTTCTAGGATCAATCTTTATGGCTCATGTGATTGTGCTCGCATCGTTGGGTGGGACCGATTTTACCATCATCCCCAACCAACTTTTGGAATGTACCGACGAGGAAGCTGAAAGGCTTGTTGACTCGGGTCAGGCCCGTCGACTACTCAAATCCGAACCGACTGAATTGCAGTTGGAAACGGTCTTTCGACTGCCAGTAACGGTGGCGATTGAAGAACCTGGCTCGGAACGGACCGACGAGTCCGACCTAGAAACCGAATCGTCCGAAGACGGTGGAGACTCGAACTCGGACGATGAAGTCAATTCGAAACTCGAATCGGAAACACAACCATCACAGCCATCCAATGGACGTCGCCGAAGGAACTAACGTGTTTGCTGGATCCGGAGGACTTGGAAGAAGAGTCCTTCGGAGACATCTACCTCAGTTGGTTCGATCTCTCGAAGCGATTTCGACGTGACTTCACCATCGAATTGCTTCGGTCCCCGATCGCGAGAGCCAAGCCAAGGCTCGGGGTTATGGAGTTGGAATGCGATCACCACCTCCTCGCCACAGCATCTAGACGATGGGTGTTGTTCAGCTTCGCAACGAAGCGATTGTTTCGAGACCTTTGGATGTACAGGGAAGCCTACGAATGCGCATCGCGAGAATTTCCGAAAACACGTTTTGGGTGGTCACTCCCGAACGTGTTAGACGCAATTCGCGAATTCCCGATACAACCGAAGACGATTGGATCATCGAAGCAATCGAATCAGCCCACGAATACATCGAGGAGTATTTAGGATGTTGCATCGCGATGGCAGATTATCGGATGACGCTCGATCGGTTTCCGCGGAAACGAGGATCGATCGATCTGCCCGTATGGCCTGTAAAAGAGGTTGCGAGCGTGCAGTATGTGGATCCGACCGGTGCCGTGCAGTCGATCGAACTCGACAAGATAGTACAACCGGCGGACAACGGCCGATTCAGCCTCCGACTCAAGGACCATGAGTGCTTCCCAAGTACTCGAGCTACCCCAAACGCGGTGAGCATTACCTTCACTGCGGGTTGGAGCGAGGTTGAAAAAGTACCCAAAACGTTGACGCGAGCTGCTCTGATGCTCACTTCGCACTGGTACGAAAACCGCGAGACCGTGCTCATTGGAACGATCTCGAAAGAGATTGAACACGGAACCGTCGCAATGCTCGAGCAATTGAGACCCGCGGAAGACTACACGGCCGGAGAGGTGTGCGAATGAGGGCGGGTAGGCTTCGCCATCGAATCACGATACAGCGACGTGAACAAAACTACGATGACTTAGGTCACGAACAAGGGGACTGGAAAACAATCGCCTCTGGGCACCCTGCGTTGGTCGAAGATCTTAGCGGGCGCGAACTCGAACGATATCGTCAGATCGTTGCTGAAGTGACGACGAGAATTACCACCCGACGAAGCGCAGCCAACTTTAAAGACCGCATTCTGTTTCGCGGACGGATCTTGAACGTGTTGTCCCAGACTTATAACGAGATCGAAACCGAGCAAGAGATACTCTGTGCGGAGGTCCTGCAAGGATGAGCCACGCGACCCTACCCGACCTCATCCGCGAACGATTGAAATCGATTCCCGAGATTCACCAGAAGATTGCGGGGAGAATCCATTACCAACAGATTCCCCAATCATCGACCTATCCGCATATATGGTTCGCTCGCCGAGGATCGAACACCGATGACCTCATGGACAGCGATGGGATTCTGAGGGATCGATATGTGGTCGAGATCGTAACCAAAACATTCGATGACCAATTGGTCACTGCCGTGATTGATGCACTTCAATTCGATGGAATCGCACTACCTTCCATGACCGTCGCAACGAGCGACCTCGACGAGGTAGATGACGAATATGCGTTTGAATCCGGCAACGGTGATTCCGCCCTTTGTATGCACGCATTCGTGCTAACGCTTTATGTAGGTGACTAAATGCCAAAGAAGAAGAAGCTTGGAGCAGGAACGCGGGTCTCGATTAATGGAGTAGTCTTTGAGTTCTTCGAGGAGTTCACACCTCCAGAGCGTTCGCGGGGACTTACGGATGTCACCACCATGGAGGACGATGCTGTCGACTCTCTCGACCATGACCCACCAGACTACGGTAGTTTAAAACTGGTCGGTATGTACGACCCCGACGATGCGGGCGATAAAGCAATCGAAGACTTCTTTGACAATGACGACATCAACGAACGCGAGGCGACGATCGTTGTCTCGTACCGTCGAACCGGAACAGGAACTGCCCCCGCGGCGTCTACCTGGACCTACAACACCATCACTTATACCTGCCGAATCAACAAGATTGCGCCAAGTGGCGTCAAACGCACCGAAGGTATCAAGGTGGAAATCGAAGCGAAGGTTACCGCGAAACCGGTACGCGCAACTACTGGGGTTTAATTTCACACTTCAACCAACACTTGAAAGCCATGGATTACCTAACCAAACTTCGACAGAACCGCGAAACCGCCGTCCGAGCAAATCCGGTGGCGGTACCTGAGCTGCAACATTTGTTCAAGCCGGGTGAGCCAACGCTCTTCTATATCGCGACCTTGACCGCCGTTGAAAAGGATCGAATGGATGACGCTTATTCGTCGTTCTTGAAACGCAACGAGATCTCAGACAAGGACTCCCGAGACCTGTATCGATCCTTCGTCGTGGCATATTGCCTGTGCGATGATAAGAACGAACGGAGTGCGACCGATGACGACACACTCGACCAGTTGGTCTCCTATGTCGCGGAGACCGGTAACAAAATCATCGGCCGATTGTTCACAGTCTGCAACGGCGCGAATCGAATCTACGGTCTCGATGAGGAATTAAAAAAAAGCACCGTAGCGGGAGCCCCGCAGGCGAAGAGCGAAGATGGCAGTGGCGAACAGCCCTCTACCTCGGCTTCCCGTCGCGGACCGCGTGGCTCAGCTGCATCAGTGCAGCCGAATACGCAGAGCTCCGAGACCTCTGTCAGCTCGAGTTCCTAGGACTCGATCGACTGGATCTGCATGCGGCGTCCATATCGCCGCTCGGGCTGGAGCCATCGCAGTTTCAGTATGAGGCTACCCCCGAGGCCTCCGACGATGACTTCGATGATATCTGCGAGGCTTCAGGGATTTAGTTTCCGCGGAAACGATTCCTACTCAGACTCCTTGGAGGCCGTCTCTCTATGTCAACACTTACTCAGGGCGAGACTAGAGGGACGGCTTTCGTGTTTACGATCATCAAGACAAGAGCATGCCTCGCAAAATCACGATGGTTCTGACCGGATCCGAAGAACTCAACAGAAAGCTTGAGGAGCTCACAAGCAAACAAGCAAAGGAAGCAATTCGCAAAGCGGCGAGGCCCGCTCTTCAACCCACGTTGGCTGCCGCACGTGCGAACGCCCCGAAACGATCTGGCAGGCTCCAGCGATCGATCAAGATTCGAGCGATCAAGCGATCGAGGAGTCGCATCGGGGCACGAGTCACCACCGCCAAGAGCGATAACCAATTCAGTGGCAAGACGTTTTATGCGGCTTTCCAAGAGTGGGGATGGAAGACCGGCAGCCGTCGGGGGGAGCTCAACGCTGTCGCTCGCCGAATAGCGAACCAACTCCGACGCGAATCCCGAGCGGCCAAGGGATTGAAGAAGCGTGGTTCAGACTTCCGAGCTCGGCAGGAGAATTACTTCGCGAGCGAGGGAGCTCGCCGAGCTGCTCGACAAAAGATAGCCATCCGGCGACAGATCCCAGCCAAAGAGTTTTTGCGGCGAGCGGCGCGGAGCACGAAGAGCCAGGCATTGAAGCTCTATTCCGACTCCATTCGCACCTACATTCGATCGATCGCGAGGACCTAGATGGCAGTCGTTGAAACGCTAGATATCGTGCTAGGTGCAAAGACCCAGCAAGCGGACTCGGCTCTTCGCGATTCGATCAACGAAACGCGCGCGGTAAAGAGAGAATTCGATTCTCTCTCATCCAGCATGTCCTCATTCGAACCGATCACCGTGGCAGTCACCGCCGGTATTACGGACATGCTAGGTGCGATCCCCGGAGTATCGGCCGGGATTCAAGTGTTCCAAGCGACTGCACAAGCACTTAATGCGGTATTTGCCGCACGGCATGCAGCTGGAGCAGCTCGCATCGAAAAAGCTCTGGAGGGCGTTAAGTCTAAATCCAAGGATGCTGTCCAAGAAATCAAGGTGATGAGGACGGAGCTTGAAAGAGCAGCCGATGCAGCAGACGACATCATCGACGTCGACTTCACCGTGATCAACACCGGTGCGCCCAAAATTGGAGCGGGACGCGGATTGATACCGCGTCCAACTTCTCAAAACAATTCCCTGAAACCTTTTGAAGTTGGGCAGGGGCGATCCCCAGAAGCTCAGAAAGCCTACGAGAGATCAATCGATGAGGCACTCGTAAAGACTGCGACGTATCGGAGTACTTGGACGGCGGCCGGTGGTGCATCTCGTGCCGCCACCGCATTGGGTGCGGCCGGTGCGGCCGCCGTGGCAGCTGGTGTGGGCATCGCCGTCGCAGGGATCGCCGGAATGGCAATCGCCTGGAGCAACGTCAGTGCACAAATGGCCGTCGTCGATGAGATCGCAGACTCTGCGAGCAAACTGGGCATGTCGTTTCGCGACCTTTCAACGATGCGACTCTCGCTCGCTGAGACTTCGGGAATGGATCCTGCTTCGATTGACAACGCGATCCAGAAAATGACCGTTGGGTTGTCTGACGCCGCGAGCAAACAATCGGGAGAACTGTTCGACAAGCTCTCGGCTGCGGGACTCAACGCGGGCGAGCTTTTGAAGATGGGCCCTGCCAAAGCCATGGAAGAGATCATGGCGAAAACCCAGGATCTGCAGAACCCAACCGACCAGCTCGTTCTTGCCTACGAGTTGTTTGGAAAACAGGGAGCTTCTCTGGTATCCAGCCTTCGTGATGGTCCGGAGGCTTTACGCGACATGGCAGACTGGGCCGATCGGACGGGTGTCAATCTGAGCAACGCGCAAGCCGAACAAGTGGGTGCCGCGAACGATGCCTGGGGGAGACTCGAGATGATTGCGACGGGCGCATGGCGGCAAATCGCGGCTGAGTCCTCACCGGTCCTGCAGGTGATCTACGAACAGATCGGTCAGGGGGTGATCAGTTTCAGCGGCTACCTCGACTATCTGCCCAGCATCATCGACAACACCGCCTACTTCGCAGGCGTTCTCTACGACGTTTACGAACTCGTGACCGTCGTCCAGTCGACGATGTATAACATCGTCACCCTGAACTGGTCGGAAGTCGGGAAGGATATTGAATCTGCCTTCACCTTCAACACCGGACGCAAGAACATCGAGGCTATCCAAAAGGCCCGCGATGAGGCTGCCGCGTCCGCAGCCAAGAAGGAAAAGAATCTGACCAACAATGAGAGTCAATTCGCTGCTTACGAAGAACAAAAGCAAAAGGCCAAAGAAGCAGAGGCGGCCGAAGCCGATCTTAGGAAGGAGCAGAAGCGGCAGTCTGATGAGCGACAACGAGCGGCTCAACAAGCCGAAGCGGCCGTAAAGAAGCGATTCGATGCGATCAGGCAGGAAATAGAGATTCAAAAGATTCTTGGCTCGATGTCCGCGAAGCAGGCTGAGGAACGTGAGCAAGAAATTCGCGAACGCGTCGCGCTGCATTCGGAGTTGCGTGAACACGGCATGTTCAACTTCTCTCGAATCGATGCGTTGGCCGATCAAGCGAATGCCCTCAAGAAGCAAAACGAGGAGCGTCAACGATTAGAGTCGAAAGCTTCGGACCTCAATAAGCAATATAACCCCGCGTCTCAATTGCGAGAAACGATGCGTGAACTCATTGGTATGCGGCAACAGGGTTTAATCGGCTCGGATACATTCCGAAAAGCTGCCTTGGACGCTGGGAAAAAGGATATGCCCGACTACAAGGGGGCTGTCAGTGCTCAAGCGGGATCAGTGGAGGCTTATAAGATTCTGCTCGATCGTGAGAACAGTTCTAAATCAGAACAAGTTGCATTGAAGCGTGCTGCAGAAGCTTCCCTAGGTGTGCAACGAGAAATGCTAACCTCAATTCAATCAATCGCAACCGTTGGGAGAGCTCGATAATGGCGACGTTACTCAAGGGGGTTCAAAAAGGTAAAGGTGGATCGATCCGCAAGTCCGGATCGAACATGGTTTACACCGAACGGCACCGGTACATCGTTCTCTCTGATGTGAGGAACGAATCGATTCTTAATGTTCTTTCGACTGCTGGACTTCCAAAGGTGATGGTCTCCACCATTGCCGGTACCGGAGGAAACTGCGTATGCGTAGGCCTCGATCCTAAACAGGACGAAGGTAGCCCATTCACCTGGTTCGTTGACAGCGAGTGGTCGACCGAGTCGGAGAATCAAACAACTTCATCCAATCCGGATCCAACGACTTGGGTCCCACGATACTCGGGCAAGGTCGAGACCTATCCCGAAGTGATTTACAAAGACTTCTCAACGCCACCAAAGCCCTATCTCAATTCGGCAAAGGACAAATTCCCAGAGCCATTGATCGTTCGGAGACCTGTGATCGTCTACGACTTCTTTCAATACGAAGCCCCGACTGTAACCGACGTGCAGATCGGCGATCGCAACGACACTATCAACTCCGCGATCTTCAAGGGCTTCGGTGCCCAGACTCTGAAGCTCACGGTGACTGGGTTCGAACGCGGGTTCTACTTTGGGTTCGACTGCGTACGAATCAATTACTCGGTCGCCTACAAAAAGAACAAGTGGCTCAACACCCCTCTCGACATGGGTTACAGCTACCTCACTTCGACCGGAGAGCGGATCGCAACAGACAAGATCGTTTGCCTAAACTCGGACGGAACAAAGAAGTCCGACAACGCCACACCAGATACGTTGGAGTTCAAAGAATTTCCTGAGATCTCATTCTCCTTCTTACGATAGGCAACCATGAACGCTCGGCCGGAAATCGTCGGATTCAGCCCGTCGGATGCAGACCTACTTCTCGCGATGATCGGAGCAGCTGGCGGACAAGAACTTTCCGTGCAAAGGAGGCCACGCCCCCTGGGTATCAAGTGGGGCTTTACGAAATCGGGAGGGCTGGGGGCAAACACGAGTGGTGCCGTTTTCCTTCAGGAGCCAACAGCAGCTGGCTGGGCAAATCACACCGAGGTCATTGCATGGAACCGCGGCTCTGCCATTGCAGGCAACAAACTTCTAATCCTCATTTCGATCGACAGTCGATGGTGCGCCTTCGAAGTCTGTCCATAACACCATGAAGCTCTTTAAGAAGTGTTGCTCCTGTTGTGATAGCTCCGTCAATCCGGATATTTCGCAAATGAGCTTCTCCAGTTTGGATGGACTCCATCCTGTTTCTTTCTCTGCCACGCCGATACGCGTCGCGAAAAACCAAGTCGCATCGTTTGGAATTACACCGGGGTTTGAAATTGTTCCCCCAAGTTCTGCCAACAATGCGAGTTGCCCTTGGCCATCCACGCCGAGTTCGGACTTCCACAACAGCGGATCGCGGAACATCGGCAGCGACATCGCCGCAAACTGTTGTTGGGCTGCCGTCGCGGTACCTACGACGCCGGTCAGCTCAGCCGGTCAGGAGTATCGGTACCGATGGTCCTTCGAAAGCACGGTTGTGAATGACAAGCTCTGGAGAGCAACCGTCAATCACCTTTGCACGACGGCCGGATTCGAATGGCAGGATTCCACGCGAACCAGCTACTACGACCTAGTGACGAAACGGCATCTCATCGCAAAGAGATACTTGTTCGCCGTGGGCGTCAAAGCATGTTGGGTTGATTCCCAAATCCAGCTGACTGCTCGCGTGTGGTACAAGGACTGGCGGAGGCTTCGCGATTTCTCGTTCTTCCGAGAGCGGTTCATCTCTTCGGGGTCCGCTACATACACCGGCTATCGATCCGATCTAGGCACTTGTGGACTCAAGACCGGGCTCGCAGCAAACGACTTTTGGACATGCGGATCCGGCACGAGGCCCACCGAGCCAGACTGGCTTGATGGAATCAACGTTTCCAATTGTCTCGACTGCAGCACATCGACGGGATTGACGGACTCGACCATCAGTCCACTCAATTGCAATATGGAATTCGCGGATCGAACGATGACTCTCCCCACTGGAGTTTGTTCCATCGCTGGCACTCATGTCTTCGCGAGCGGATTCGGCTCCTCTCCAAAGTACGATGGAAGCTTTGATTGCATCACTAGTTCTCTTCTGCCCTGCACTTGGAGATACCCAACGCCGAAGTGCCCTCTCGGGGTCGATCCCTATCCGGTGTTTCCTGTTCCGATCGACGAAACCAAACCTGTGACGGGGAACGTTGACTTCGATGAGTACGACGAGGTGCAGACAGTCGACACCGCTGAGGACGAATTCGAGTCGGGCGCCCCGTTGGTGATGAATTGGTGGACAGAGCCATGGACAATCACGATCAGCTGAGCATCTCGCGACCTCCCCCATCCGGATGGGTAGGCAGCGAATCAACTAGGAACACGCTCTACTCATTTGAAATAGCACCCGGGTGGGAATCGCTACATCGCATCGCGAGCGAGCTCACCGACTGGAGTCTCATTGCCGCATGGTTTCAAGAATGGGAGCTCCGGTCCGTTCCCTGCGGTGATTGCTGGAAGCATTGGCGCGAACTTAAGCAGACAGATCCACCCCCATTTGGGAATCGACTCGCGTTCTATTGGTGGAGTCATCGAGCCCACAATGCGGTGGCGGATCGGATCGGCAATCCCGTCTGGAGCGAGCAGGATTTCGACGCCGAATATGGAGGCTACGAACTAATGGGGTTCATCGACTCGGAGTGATGTGTCGCCATCCTCGTCCCAGTCTTCGTCGTCGTCTTCGTCGTCCCAGTCTTCGTCGTCGAAGAATTGCTGCTGGAATCCAGCATCCTTAGCCTCTACTCCCATCGACATCTGATTGTAGATCCTGCACCAAAGGTGTCCGATCATCTCGTCAGATGACTTATCAAATGCTTCCCGGTAGTACATGAGTAATTCGAGGCAACGTGCTCGCTCCTGCTCTACCGCTCGTTCTATTTCTTCCTCGGTTGCCATGGTTGCATTCGTTGCTTTCTGAAGGGACGAGATCGAGCACCGTTTCGACATGCCGGTAATTGCCGTATTCGATCGATCGCAGATTGTAGCTCTAAAACAAGCTTTGTATGGATTAAAAAAGGCCAGTCCTACGACTGGCCCTGGGGTTAGTTGTTCGCTCTAAATCTATAGAACTGGGGGCAAAATCACCGTGCATTCTGGGAGCAGACGCGGATCGATGTAGCTCTCCCAAGTGACGCGAGAGTCTTTGTGTCCAGCAAGTTTTTGCCCCATGCCTGGACTTATGGATTCCGCGTAGGTAACCGCCGAACGTCGAAGAAACCGAAAGGTCCCTGATAATCCAGAGTCGGTAAAGCGTTTCTTTGCATCTCGGTAGAACTGTCGGCGATCGGATCTCAACGGCCAAATAAGACTTCGCTTGGGTTGTTCCAGCATGCAACGATCAATCAATTTCATAGTTTGGGGATTGAGATTCGAGATGTGTTCGCGTTGCACCTTGGAGCAAACTAAATTCAGAAGGCCAGATCCTGTGGACGGATCCCGCTCGATCGACTTGTACTCAATGTTTAGAAGGTCGCCGAGTCGGTAGCCAGTATCCCAGGAAGCGGCAAACAGCGACCCCCAATACGACGAGCTCGCAATCCCCTGGGTCCAAATGGAACCATCCGCTAGTGTGTCCGTCATCAGCTTTCTAATTGAGTCAATGTGCCACGCGCGCGGCGCTCGTTTCGGGACCTTTATCTTGCGGCACTCGTCGTAGACAGGACAAAGCCCCTTGTCATACGCCGCCTTCCACAGCACAACGAAACCGCGTCTCCTCGTGTGCTGAGTCGCCGGCGAAATCGGCCGCGACTTCAGCCAATCTACGAATTGGTTTGCGACTGTTTGATTGATCCTCTGGATGTCGTCGCACTTTGTTGCCTGCAAAAACTGCCGGGCGGCTGGCAGGTAGAAGCACTTCTGAGAACTTATTGCGATGCCGAATTCATGGTTTTGAAAGTAGATCTCCGCAAATTCCTCTAGGTTCATTTCACAACTTTCTGGACGTAAAAATGCCCGGTCCTTGGGGAAAATCCGTGCTCATCCAGATTAGGTCACGATTTGGACCTGAGGCAAAAAGCTCTAACCGACAACCATCCTTGGCTTCACCATGAGCTTGAGGGGCTAGTGGGAGCAATCCCTTGGAGGTTCGATTCCTCTCGGCCGCACTATTTTGTTTTATCTTTGGATTGAGATGTTTTCGGTGGGTGTGGCGAGTGAAGAACTCGTTCCCAACTCTGAGAATCGTTCGACGGGATGCTTGAGGATTTCTTCCTCTCCCGTTGGCTAGGAATTGTTCTGAGGAGCCAGCCCGTGAACTGAATTGGTCGGCAGGCTTCTCATTGATTATCGCGAGATTCTGGGTAGGATAACACGCTGGTGAAAAGCGAAGATACGCCTCCTGCCTCAAACCCTCGTTTCTCTCGAATCCAATGTTGGAGCATCTTATGAAGTCATTTCTGTTTGGATCGTTGGCCGTCGCCGGATCCTTGGTAGTGCCCGAAGTAGTCCAAGCGCAAAAGTGGGCAGATATTGAGTTCACGGTTGTCCTGGACGGCAAAGCCCCGGAACCAAAGCTGATCGATGCCAATGCGAAGGACAAATGCAACGCAGATCCTAAGGGCGTTGTGCTCGAGGATCTCGTCGTTAATCCAAAGAACAACGGGATCGCCAACTTGGTATTCACCATCGACACGAGAAAGACCAAGCTCAAGGCGAACGATATCCATCCCGATCTTCGGTCGGTTCCCACCCAGAAGGCAGTATTGGACAATGTGAAGTGCCAATTCATTCCGCACGTGATGGCTGTTCGCGTTGGCCAGACGATCGAAGTCAAGAACTCCGATTCCGTCCCGCACAATGCCAAGTTCTCGTTCTTCGAAAACGATGAAAAGAATCCCGTGATTCCAGCGGGAACCTCGGTCGACATCGCCACCAAGTCGGAGGAGAAAGCGGCGACGAAAGTCGATTGCAATATCCACCCCTGGATGAACGCGTATGTTCTGGTCTACGACCACCCTTACGTCGGTATCAGCGATGCAGACGGAAAGATCAAAATCGAGAAGCTTCCTGCCGGGGTTCCGATCGATTTCAAGCTCTGGCATGAGAGCCAAGACAAATCGATTGAAGAAGTGACCGTGGGGGGCAAGAAAGAGACTTGGAAGCGTGGTTCTACTCAAATGACCCTCAAAGAAGGCAAAAACGATTTGGGCGTCATCAAGATCAGCGTCGATCGCTTCAAGAAGTAGTCCCCCTCCCGCACTGCCCGTCGAACGAAGGCTCCCATTTGGGGGCCTTTTTTTATGCGCGGCTGGAAAGCCATCCAAACAAGGAATGCAAGTCTCTCAGGACCAGAAAACCAGAAATGCAGAGAGTCCATCTACCGGTCCACATTCGTTGAATTGGGTCTGCTAATAGCGCCCTGTTCCGGGGCCCCCGGCTTCCCTCCAGCCCTGAAGAACTGGCTGCACAACCGGCAATCTCCCCGTACTACTTCTTTCGAAGTAGACAGTCTAATGCAGGGGCTCATCGGGGAATTGCCGAAATTTTTCTCCCGGTAAGAATCGCTTCGACTGCATGACGGAAGGTTTCGAATCTGACCGATTTGCGAGGAGCGCCGCCCTTAGCATCCCCCCTTTTGGGTGGTTGGCGGTTTTTCCTAAAATCGGTTTGCGGTTCGGGACCGGTCGAAGCAGACTTGTTGAGAGCATGGAGGCGTCGCCGTTTTGATTCCGGGCCCAGGGCCTGGATACCATTCCACGAAGACCGAACGCTTCTTGAAACCATGGCCAATGTTGACCGTGCATACAATCTAGTCCGACATGAACTTGCCGAAGTAGGTTTGCTCGCCGATGGCGTCTATTTGGATGCTGTCGAGCTTTGTATTTCCAATGAGAAGAGCGGGGGCGAGCGAGGATACGTTTTTGAACGGGTCGGGCACTACGCAGCCCGAGGTTATCGTCCTGGGGTGATTTATCTTCCCCGCGATTTGCCCCATGTCCCGTATAAGCCTGGGATGACTTTGGCGGACACCATACGCCACGAATACGCGCATGCTTGGTACTATTTAGACTCATCCTTCTTTCGCCAGGATTGGTTCCCTCGAACGTTTGGGGCTGCATACAGCAACTGCACGTCGATGCCTTACGACACGTGGCGAAAAGGAGTGAAGAAGGATCCTGTGTATCAGGCTGGGAAGAAACGCCGCAAAACGGAGGCGGCCAAATTGAAGTTTTTCTATGGTTATTTGCTTAGCCAGTTCATCACGGACTACGCGACAACCAATGCGAGCGAAGATTTCGCAGAGACCTTTATGTTCTTCTTGAAGTATCGCAGATCGCTGGAACGTTTTGCCAATCGGCCGGTCGTCTATAAAAAGTTGAAGATGGTCGAGCGAGCCGTTGCGATGGGTTCGCGACGATCGAGACAGTTCCAAGACCGGTCCTATCGAGTGAGAACGGCTTAGCATGGGCAGCTCGAATCGTTCCGATCCAGAGCTGCATCGCGGTGACGAGTCCGAGCTCACTGAAACGCAGATCCACGGAGCGAACCTGCGTCCCCAGGGGGACTTGGATCGGACTGTCATTCGAGCTCGAGTTCCGGTGGGGGATCCAGCACCAGCCAGCGCGCCTCGCGGTACGTTTCGTTTGGCATGGCACGCCGCGGCAGAGGCATTGATTGGCCAGCAGCTTGATCACTTTCGAATCGAATCACTTGTTGGTATCGGCGGAATGGGCGCCGTCTTTCGCGGCGAAGACATTCGGCTTAATCGCGAAGTTGCGATCAAGGCGATTCCAGCAGCGGGTCGCGATCCCGAGGCGATGCGACGTTTTCGATTTGAGGCCCAGTCCGCGGCCAAGTTGGACCACCCCAACATCGCTCGGGTTTACTATGTCGGCGAGACAGCCGAATGGAGTTACATCGTCTTTGAATTCGTCGAAGGGATCAACCTTCGCGAATGGGTGTTGCGTCATGGTCCGATGTCGGTAGACCAGTCCGTCTTCCTGGTGCGGCAGGTCGCGCAAGCGTTGCAGCATGCGAGCGACCGGCAGGTCGTGCACCGAGACATCAAGCCATCGAACATCGTTCTTACCGCCAATGGTCACGCAAAAATAGTCGATATGGGTCTGGCACGCGTGACCGAGATGGATCGTTCGACCAACGATCTCACCGCGAGCGGTGTCACGCTCGGTACGTTCGACTATATCTCACCTGAGCAAGCGCACGATCCCCGCGATGCTGATGTGCGGAGCGATATCTACTCGCTCGGTTGTACTTGGTATTTCCTTTTAACCAGTTCGCCCCCATTTCCAGAAGGAACCGCTCTCCAAAAGCTCTTGATGCACGGGACCAAGATGCCGGAAGACCCGCGGGCCCACCGCCCGGAGTTGAGCGATTCCCTCATCGCGATACTTCGCAAGATGATCGCGAAACGTCCAGGAGATCGATATCAACAACCGGTCGACTTGATCGACGACTTACAGACCCTGGCGATCCTCGAGAACTTGCAATGGACTCGAGACACGGACCCTCGAGAGTTGGTCTCGGAGGGATCGGGGTCTTGGGCCCGTTGGATGCTTCCTCACGCGGTTGCGTTGGCATGCATCGCGGGTGTCATGTTTTGGATGCAAGCGAAGGGGCTTCGAGATGGGCAGTTCGAAATCCCGCGTGTCGTGCTTCCTGAATTGCAATTGATTGATCGCGACATCAATGCTACCGCGAAAGGGGTGGAGAGTTCGACACCGGTGCTCAGCGTTCCGGCGGAATCAGGGAGCATCGTCGTCGATAACCGCTTCAGTCTGGAGCAACTAGAAACCAATCGACAGCTTGCTTCCACGATGGATCAAGCCATGGAGCGAATCAACTTGACGCCAGATGCTACGAAGATCGTATTGCAGTCGACGTCGCTCCGAAGTCTATCCAATTTACGGGGGTTCGGTCGAACGCAGGGCAAGCTGACAATCACGAGCCCTCCTGGACAGCGATGCACGATCGAGGTCGATGTACCCAGCACCGAACTGACCGACTCGAGAGCCTGGATGGACTGTGGCAACAGCCAAGTTCGGATTGTAGGCTGCGACTTCGTCTGGCGTGCCAAAGATGCCCGCCAGGCCTTGTTTCAATGCCGAAGCGGAGGCCAATTGGTTTTGGAGGATTGCAGCATCGCGATCGATGCCAACGCAACGATGAGCGGACTCTCCACTCTCCCCGCTGCAATTCGGTGTGAAGCCAGCCTTCTGCCAGCTTCTCCTAATGACAATTCGGGGTTGATGGCTCCTGCCCAGATCCATGTCCGCAACATTATCCTTTCCGGATTCGGCGATGCATTGCAAGTCGTTGCACCGGTGAGAGCGGAGTGCAAGTGGGAAAATTCCCTATTCGCATTGAGTGGTTCGGTGCTTCAGTTACCTCGCGTTAATGCAACGACGCGCGGCGCGAGCCGCATCGTCATGGATCTACAGAATGTCACGACCTGGACCGCACGTTCCTGGATCAATGCTTCCTGGGTAACTGGAAATACGACTCCGATTCCGGTGACACGAACGGCGCGACAATGCGTGTTCGGTGGCATGGAATCGATTGTGATTTGGGATGTGGCCGCGAGCGAAGACTGGAAGTTTTGGGCAGAATCCAATCAAGGTGAGGATTTGTCCCGATGGCTTGATTTTCGCGGTATCGACAACTGTTACGACGAAGAGGTCACTAAGCAACTCGTGGAAGCTCGACTTCGCAATGGCATGAGCGAACAACTTCCTTTGACCGCCGAATCGAAACTTCTCGCCGAGGAACGCGGTCTCGAGCTTTCGATTCCTTGGAAGAAGCGTCCCGTCGAGGAATCCGCCATTCAGCCCCTGAGCGATGTACTGCAATTCGAACTCTTTGCCAGCAACTTTCCTCGAGGGGCCGATGTGAACCGCCTGCATTCGTTGCGGACAGAAGCCGCTGCACCGTCCGCGTCGTCCACGTCGGTCGATGCACCGAATGGAATTCCAAGTCGTCCGGCTCCCCCTGCGGACTAAACGGGCCTCGACTGGGATTTGACTAGCGAACGAAGCGCGAAGTTCCTTTCAACGGATATACTGGTTATCACAAGACCGCGAATCGCTCCCGCCCCCTACCGATCCAATCTCACCATGATGCAGCGTTCACCCCAAGCCATTCTTGGGAACCTCCTTCTATCGACCCTTTTCTGCTTTGTTTGCATCGCGAGCTCTCCGGCGAGAGGGGACGAGCCGATTGAATTCAATCGCGATATTCGCCCGATTCTTTCGCAAACCTGCTTTCGTTGCCATGGCTTGGATGCCAAAACACGAGAAGCGGGACTGAGACTGGACACGGCGTCGGATGCCTACGCTATCCGGGAAGGGGAATCGGCCGCGATCAAACCGGGAAGCCTGGGAGAGAGCCTCGTTTGGCAAAGGATTATTTCCACGGATCCGGAGTCGGTCATGCCTCCCCCCTCCGCCAATCGTCAGTTGAGCGAAGAGGAAAAGAAGATGTTGGAGAAGTGGATCGCGCAGGGAGCGACCTATCAACAGCATTGGGCGTTCGAACCCTTGAAGAAATCGGATCGCGAAATCGACATCGATCGCGAACTGAACCTCGCCATCGATCAGAATCACTTGCAGAGAAATCCGATCGCCGATGCTGCGACGCGCGTGCGGCGTGTTGCGTTGACATTGACCGGGCTTCCCCCCGATCCTGCCGATGTAACGAGTTTGAGCACCAATCCATCGCGTGCAAACTACGAACGGATTGTGGACAAGTACTTGACCAGTCCTCATTTCGGAGAGGAGATGGCGAAGCATTGGTTGGATCTGGCTCGATACGGAGATACGCACGGACTCCATTTGGACAACGATCGATCGATTTGGGCATACCGAGACTGGGTTGTCCGTGCTTTCAATGCCAATCAGCCTTTTGACCAATTCACAATTGACCAGATTGCGGGTGATTTGCTCCCCAATCCCACCCAAGATCAATGGATCGCAACCGGTTTCAATCGTTGCAATGTTACGACGAGCGAAGGGGGAGCCATCAACGAGGAGTTCTTGTTCCGGTATGCGGTCGATAGAACCAGTACGACAGTGCAGACTTGGTTGGGGCTCACCGCCGGATGCGCAGTATGCCACGATCATAAATACGATCCCCTTTCGACCAAAGAGTTCTACTCGCTCTATGCGTTTTTCTACAATGCAGCCGATCCCGCCATGGATGGGAATATCTCGACGACCGCTCCGTTCAAGCGGCTAATCTCTGCGGAACAGCAGAAGGAACTCGATGCGCTGCAGCAACAAGAAAACACAGAGCGAGAGAAGCTTCTCGAAATTGCCAGAAACTACGAGCGACGGACGCCCATCACCAGCGCAGGAGTGCAGGCTGGCGAGAATCTTCCCCATCGCGCGTCCCAAGTTTGGATCGATGACGAGTTTCCCCTGGAAAGCCGCACTCGCAACACGTCTCGAAATAAAGAGAATTGGCGAATGGAATCCTCGGCTCCCATGGGAGTTCGGTTCTTGAGCCAATCGTTCGGTAATCGATTCGAACAGACGATCTCAGGAGGCTGGCCTGTACTTCAAGTCCCCAAGAATGGGACGCTGCAGTTCTGGGTCAGACTCGATCGATACGAGCCGGCAAGCGCGATCACGGTGTCCGTGAAGGCAGGGAGCAAGTCTGCACGTTGGACTTGGGCCAACTCCCCTGAGGATGCCATGTCGATCGATCGAGGCGCAAAAAGCCCCACAGGGCCCCTTCCTGTTCCTGGAGTCTGGACTCAGCTGTCGGTTTCGCTCAATGACCTACCCGCCGAGGAAGTGCAGGATCTGCACATCGGGCTGTTTGGCGGCAATTGCGATTGGGACGGATTTGTAGCCACCGGAGAGTTTAGCTCTGCCGATGGCAGCGGTTTGGAGACTTGGTGGACAACCCAAAAGAACAAGTCACTTCCATTGGCATTGGGCAAACAGGCCGAGGCAATCAAGCAGGGGGCACAAAGCGATATTGGAAAGGAGCAACGTGCGTCGGTCGAGGAATACTACTTCGCCTACGTCACGGATTCCGTTTCCGATGAACTCAAGGAGCAGCGAGTACGATGGAGGCGAGCGGGAGTTCGACGCCAGATGCTCGAGGACTCCCTGGCAGGTTCGATGGTCTTTGGCGACGTAGCAAAACCGCGGGAAGCCTTTGTGATGACTCGCGGCCAGTACGATCAAAAGGGAGAGCCGGTTGAGCCCGGAACTCCGGCTATCCTGCCAAAACTGGCCAAACAAAAAGATGCACCTCTCAATCGTCTGGATCTTGCTCGGTGGCTGGTCTCCCCTGAGAACCCGCTCACGGCGAGGGTCACCGTGAATCGCTTTTGGCAGCAAGTCTTTGGTGTGGGCCTTGTTAAAACCAGCGACGATTTTGGGACGCAGGGAACGCCTCCGTCACATCCACGTCTGCTGGACGAACTCGCGGTGGACTTCCGAGACCATGGTTGGGATGTCAAACGGTTGATGAAGCAATTGGTGATGACGGAAGCGTTTCAGCGATTCGGGTCCGTAACGCCAGACCAGTTGGCATTGGATCCCGAGAATCGGTATGTCGCGCGAGGACCTCGTTTGAGACTGGATGCCGAGCAACTCCGAGACAATATCTTGGCCGTGTCCGGGTTGCTGAATCCGGAAATGGGAGGGCCTGGATTCAAGACTTATCAACCACCCAACATTTGGGAGCCCGTCGGTTACGGCGATTCCAACACGCGTTACTACGTTCAGGATCACGGCCCCATCCTTTACAAACGGAGTATATACGCGTACTTGAAGAGAACGGCCCCGCCTCCCTTTATGACCAATTTTGACGCTCCCAATCGAGAGCAATTCTGTTCGAGGCGAGAGAGATCCAACACCCCGCTTCAAGCGTTGCAGTTGATGAACGATATTCAGTATCTGGAGGCGGCAAGATACCTTGCGGCGAAGACCATCGAATCCGGGTACCTCCAATCCGAAGAGCAGATTCAGTACGTGGTACACAAGGCATTATTGCGTCCGGCAACCGTTTCGGAATCAAAGACCTTGCTCGATGCCTATCGCCAATTCCGGGAGAGGCTGGCAGCCTCGCCGGAAGACGCGGGCCGGATCGCCCAGTTGGGTGAAAAGCCAAAGAGCGCGACCGCATCGGACCTCGACGTTGCTTCGCTCGCATTGGTCATCAATATCGTTTTCAATTTAGATGAGTTCCTGAATCGGAATTAACAGGAAAACGGAAACGGAAGGTTCATGGGATGACTTCGGTTCATTTTCGTCTCATCGGTGATGTTCACGGTCGGATGCAGGAACGTGTTCGCCGTGCAGACCGAGACAAAGACCGACGTACCATGCCCGCGATTTGGAGAGACCCTCGCGTTCGCGGTCGTTCGTATTTGAAGTTGATATCGGATGCAAACTACTCGCTGCAGGTGGGTGATCTTTCGCTCGATTACACCGATATGCAGCATGTGGATCCGAAGAAACATCGGGCCATCGCGGGTAATCATGACCATCTCGGACGGCTGCCACCCCATTTTCTCGGGGACTATGGCATGCATTCAATCCCGCTTGCCGAAGGGGAGCTCCGTTTCTTTTTTGCACGTGGGGCGGAGAGTATCGACAAGGCCTCGCGGGTAGAGGGGCTGAATTGGTGGCATGATGAAGAATTGAATGCGGAGCAGGCATCTCAAGCGCTTCACCTTTACGACCAGCAGAGGCCAAACATGGTCGTCACGCACGATTGCCCTGCGGAGTTGGTACAGAGCATCGCGACGCTTCCCCACCGGTTACCTTGGAGCGCTACCAATCGGTTCTTACAAGACCTATTCGACCTTCATGCTCCACAGTGGTGGTTCTTCGGACACCATCACAAGAATTGGGTGTTTCAGCATCCGCGCGGAACAAGATTTATTTGTTTAGCTTCTCTGGCTCACTTTGACTTTGACGAAAACGGACGATCGATTTCATGGAAACCCGAATAATGGAAGCCGCGAGGACGTGGCTTATCGCACATCAGGACACCATGCGGGACGAATTGATTGCTCTGTGCAATCTAAACTCCAGTTCGGACAACTTGGCGGGACTCGCTACGGTCGAGACCTTTTTGGAGGAGTACTTTTCTCCGCTCGGCTTACCGATCCAGAAACTCCCCTTGCCAGTATTCGCCGTGCAGGACGACTACGGCAATGCGGCACTTCAGTCGACCACTCACGCATTGCGTTGGGATTGGGTTGGGGAGCAAGCGACCCCTGATCGCCGGTTGCTTTTAACCATTCACTATGACACGGTATACGGCAAGACCGACCCGTTCCAACGATGTGTATCCTACGAAGTAGAGGGTGAGGCTCGGCTTCGGGGGCCGGGTGTGATCGATGCCAAGGGCGGGATCGTCGTGATGCGCTGGGCATTGATGGCGGCGATGCGATTCCTCAAACCCTCCAGCTTGAACATGACCGTTATCCTCACGCCGGATGAGGAGATCGGCTCCCCTGCGTCGACGAGTCTGTGGAAAGAGATTGCTCCGGACTACCAATTTGCGATGCTTTACGAACCCACCTTAGCCGATGGTGCATTCGTCCACACTCGCAAGGGGACGGGAACTTATACCTTGATTGTTCGGGGTAAGGCTGCACATTCCGGTCGCAATTTCCATCAAGGGAAAAATGCAATCGTCCATGCGAGTCGAGTCGCCATTCAGATCGATGCTCTGAACAACGTCCGCCCCGGCGTCACTTTTAATGTCGGCAGAATACGCGGTGGGGATGCCGTCAACGTCGTTCCCGATATGTGCGTGGTACGGGTCAATGTACGCGTCAACGACGACGACGATCGCATTTGGGCCGAGAAAAAGATCCAGCAAGTCGTGGATCTCTTTCAGCTCTCTGAGGTGGACCATAGCATCGCATTGCATGGCGGAATCCATTCGGCTCCGAAAACGGTGAACAAACCGACGGAGCATTGGATGCGAGAGCTCGAAACCGTCGCGGCCGTTCTTGGTCAGCCGGTCACGTGGCGAGCGTCTGGTGGAGCGAGCGATGGCAACAAACTTGCAGGTTTCGGCGTCCCAAATCTTGATACCTTTGGTCCGGAGGGCGACGCACTGCACAGCGACAAAGAATGGGTTCGAGTCGCCAGCTTGCCCACCAAAGCGGCCTTGAGTCTGGCGATGATTGACCGCTTTCACACAGAACGAGAATGTTTGGCAAGTATGTGATCGATCTGCCTCAGGATTTTTTCTTCCAATGCGTCACTAGAACTCGACGCTCCTGGATCTTGCCCCGTGTTGGCTTGAACGATTCCAGTAGGAGAAGGATTACCAAAGACTTCGCAAAGCTGTCCGTGGTGGATAAAGACCCGGTTGCGACCCGCCATTTTTGCCGTGTAAAGCGCTTCGTCGCTTCGGCGCACCAGTTTGCCAATACGATCCTCTGCGACGATCTGCGAGACTCCGCACGACAGGGTGACCGGGATGTCATGCCCCTCGGCGGGCACGGTTCGATCGCACATAGCGAGACGAATCTTCTCCATGACTTGTGCCGCTGCCATGGCATCGCATTCGAGCAGGATCGCGAATTCCTCACCACCGTAGCGAGCAACTTGGATCGTATCGGCACTGAAGTCCTTGAGTCGAAGCGCGACTTCCCGAAGCACAGCATCTCCAGCGGGATGGCCGTAGGTGTCGTTTATCTTTTTGAAGTGATCGATATCGATGAGCGCGAGCGAGAACAATCGCTGAGACTTGATCCAGTTGCTAAAACACTCTTCGATCTTTTGATCGAACGCTCTGCGATTGGCCAGACCTGTTAGGCCATCGGTGCGAGCTTCGGAGAGGTAACCCGCCAGCTGTTTCGTTTGATCTTCCAGCTTTTGTTCTGCCGAATCGAGTCGTTCTTGCAATAGCCGGTTGGCGGCTACGATCTGTTCGAGAAGGACTTGAACATCTTCCTTGGTTTGGATGCTCGACCCATCGGCGGCTCGGCGTGTGAGAGAACTTAGTGTGGATTGGTAGCGGGAAAAGTCGCCTGCTAAATCGGTTGTCCACGTCGCGAAGTTACGAATCGCATTGACGATTTGCTGAGTTTCATCCAAGCTCGGAACGGCGGGGGCGAGGGAGTTGAGAGGGTGAGAACTGGATGAGAGGGGGTAATCAGGCTGCCCCCTTTTGGAAAACCAGTAACCAAGAGCGATACCGACCGACAAAAAAGTAGTTCCGAAGAGTAGTCCCATCATCAAGTATAGGACCGGAGTCGTGTTCATCTTTCTTCCTCGCGCGATGGCATGTCCGCTCCATGCCGAGCCAGCGTGAACTGTTGTTCAGGTTGGTGGGGTGTTGGTGTTTTTCCAGGGTTGTCCGAACGCATGCGAGAAGAAAGGGCGTTGGTCGCGAACATCGAAAGATCTTCCGTCTTGGCAACAGTCACGATTCCATTGGGAGAAACGGTGAATCCGCGCGAACGGTCTAAATCTAGGTCGAATCCAATTTCCATTCCTGGCGGGATGCAAACGTTTTTATCGATGACCGCATTGCGAATCTTCGCGTGTCTCCCGACCTCCACGCCTTCGAAGAGGATGCTGTCCGAAACTTGCGAGTACGAGTTGATGCGGCTGCGCGGACCGACGACGCTCCGCACGACGCGTCCGCCGCTGACGACGGTACCTGGGCAAATGATCGAATCGATCGCCGTGCCTATGCGATCTCCTTCACCGCGCGAACCAAACACGAACTTCGGAGGGGGGAGGTTCGGCTGATGGGTGCGAATGGGCCATGAACCGTCATAGAGATTGAGCTGCGGATCGATACTAACCAAATCCATATTGGCTTCGTAGAAGGCATCTAGCGTACCAACGTCGCGCCAGTACGCTTCCTTTTTGCGATTCTCATCACGAAATGGAAAAGCGAAAACGCGTCGTTTATCGATGATCGAAGGAATGATGTTTTTTCCAAAGTCATGGGCGCTCTTCGGATCATTCGCATCTTGGCAGAGCTGCTCGAACAGAAACCGGGTATTGAAGACATAAATCCCCATGGATGCCAGCGCATGATTGGGATCATTCGGCATGGTCTGCGGGTTCTTTGGCTTTTCTTGGAAGCCGATGATCCGCTGATCGGAGTTGATTTGCATCACGCCGAATTCTTTCGCTGATTCGACGTCCACCTGCAGAGCCCCTATCGTGAGATCCGCCTGCTTTTCTTTATGAAATTGAATCATGGCGTGGTAGTTCATCTTGTAGATGTGATCGCCAGCCAAAATCAAAAGGTACTTAGGGTTCTCCTTCTCTATGGCGTAGATGTTCTGGTAGACAGCGTCGGCTGTTCCTTGATACCAGTGCTCATCGATGCGCTGTTGGGGAGGAACAATGTCGATGAATTCATCCAACTCGCGGCTGAAGTAATCGCGCCATCCAAGCCCGATGTGCCGGTCCAAACTCATGGCTTTGTATTGCGTCAAGACAAGCATCTTGCGGATGCCGCTATTCAGACAGTTGGACAAAACGAAGTCGATGATGCGATAGCCACCGCCGAACGGAACGGCCGGCTTCGCTCGATCCCGCGTCAGGGGCTCAAGACGTGTACCTTTTCCGCCCGCCAGGATTACTGCTAGTGCCTCGTTCATGTCGTCCGTGTTCCATGCGTGTCGAGAGGATTCTTACAAGCCAGCTTTTCGGTCAAGCAAATCGCCGGCTCGGAGACTTTTATGGAGTATAACAAATCCTTGTTTCGGCGTCTTAGCAAGGATTAGTTGATGTCGGACAGCGATCTGTCGTAAAGTCGATAGGTTTTGGTTCGCTTCGTACCGGCGCGCTCTAATGAACCGCGAGAAAGATCGTTGCTTTCGAGAACCCAAGAAAACTCGGCTTCTTCGATTCCATTCGCCAAACAGTCGGGAAGCATCCTTTCGAGCGCGACCAAGCCCAATCCCCAACGCTGGTACTCCGGAACCACATTCGTGCTGATAACCCGAATTTTCTTGATCTTCTTTTTGCCCCAAAGAAGTCGCAAGAATCCGAATGGGAAGAGTTTGCCATCGATCTTCTTGATGAGCGGATTGTAGTCTGGAAGGCCAAGCCCAACGCCGACGGGCTGACCATCGACTTCGACGAACGACGTTACAGCGGGATCGATCAAGAACTTCAAGCTGAAACCGATCGCTTTGCTCTCGGCCTCCGTCAGCGGTACAAACCCCCAAGTACTTTGAAGTGCCCGATTGTAGATGTTCAAGAAGAGTTGAATCTCTTTGTCGAAGTGCTTGCGGCTGGCAGGCCGGAGTGTGACGTTAAACCGTCGTTTGACTTCATCGATCACGAACTTGAGCTTCGGATCGATGTTATCGAGCATGTCGATATGCCCCTCGAACGCATACAAGTCTTGTGTCTTCTCGAAACCGAAACCGCGTATGAGTTTGTCGTAATAGGGCCAGTTGTAAGTCATCATGAAGGTGGGAGGCGTATCGAATCCTTCCACGAGCGTTCCTAGCTCGTAGTTGAGCGACGGATTGCAGGGGCCTCGGACATCGGTCATCCCTTCGCTCTTCAAGTACTCAGCGGCGGCTCGAAATAAATGGTTCGCTGCCTCTTGATCATCGATGCAGTCGAAGAACCCAAAAAAGCCCCGCTTCTCTTTGTAACGCTGATTGTGCCCATGGTTAATGATCCCAACGATGCGGCCGACGACTTTCCCGTCCTTCTCCACGATGAACGGGCGGCACTTCGCGTTTTCGTAGAAGGGATGGCGGCGAAACCCAACCAATTCTTCTTGGTTCATACGCAATGGAGGTATCCAATTTGGATCCCCCTTGTAGAGCTCCCACAGCAGCTCCATGAATTGTTTTTGTTGTTTTCGGGTCTCAACGCGGGAAACTTGGTAGTGGCTCATGGCGATCGTTGGAATCGAGATGGGTTAGCAAGCCAGGAGTGTACTCCAATCTCCTGCGACTGAATACGGATTCTACTTCTGGATCGTAAAGGGGATGACGCGATAGATACCGTCGGTAAAGATCAACTGCGCGGCTTGGCCAAACCGAGTGATCGGCCTTTCTGGAACAATGATTAGATCGGAATCGCGAAGCCATATTTCATCGGAAGGATTCGGGACTTTACCCAGATGAGCTCCACGAAGATCGAGCACGGTGGAAATAAGACGCCAATCTTGCTCCCGCCGGAATATAACCACTTGCCTCCCATTTCCCCCAATCGAGATCCCTCCCGCTTGCGCAAGCCCCGCCGTGACGGTCGTGGGACCATTCATTTCGAAACGACCGGGTTGAGCGACTTGGCCGTAGACGTGGAAGGAGTGCGGTGCCGCCCGTGTGAGCCTCGGCTCCACATCGATTCCAGCGACTCGATCGCGGTAGCGAAGATTGATCTCACGCTTGATTTCATCCAGAGTGAGGCCGAGCACGTAAACTCCCCCTACCATCGGAAGCTGGATCCTCCCATCTGGGTTCACGACGGTGGAAAACGCGCGACCGCCCGCGGCAAACGGGCCATTGACCGAATCGAGCAAGTCGGCGAGCGCGGTGTTGACGCTGACAGACTCCACATTGATCGCAGGGCTGACAATGTACTTTTTGTACGCCGCCTCAAGATCTCTTCGCAGCTGAGAAATGGTTTTGCCCGATGCTTCCACCGGCGTGTCCAAGACGGGTACATAAATCTTTCCATCGGGCTGGACGGTGATTTTTTCGCGACGGAGCGATTCGTCCGAGACGGAGCTCATCTGGATCGAATCGCCGACCATCAATCTGTAATCCCCTTGCGAACGTTCCCGATTGGGGATGTAGGTAAACGTCACTTCGTCGTTGACGCGCACGCGATACTCGAGCAATGCGGGTAAACGAACCGGGCCGATGTACTCGCCGTGGATCAACGGTTGGAAGTTCGCAGGCGTGGCATCGCACCACTTTTTCGGTCCCGATCCACCCACGGCGCAGTCCATTGCACAATCCACCGCTGAAATACACGGTTGGCATGCACCGCTCGTGACCCCGATAGGCTGAGATGGCGGGGGGATTTGGACTGCGGACGATTGGACTGCGGACGAATAGTATGGCGCTAGAGATTCCCCCCCCGATGGCCCTTCATGCATTTGAGCATCAAGTCTCGAAGTCATCAGGCCGAGGGCTATGGAACCAAACAGGGAAACGCATCGAGCTACTCGACACGGTTTGATTTGCATTCCAATCAACATATTCGTAGGCATAGTGGGGCATTACCGGAAAAGATTGGAGAATCGACCGGCTGATTGCACTGGCGTCGACGTGCGATTCGACTGCGTCGCAACCGGCGGGATCGCAGTTGGCGAGGGCGCAGTCGGATTGGTCGTGCTTGAGTAGGAGTTTTGAGCTGGGCTAAAGCGAGCGAACTCTTCCGGACTGATCTCGATCACTTCAGGGTTGCTGCGACTGTATCCAGGCCTCTCGGCTCGTTGCCACTCACTAGCTTTTGCTGCCGCCACCGAGGATTGCTCGAGGGCCCCCGATCTCTTGTAGGCTTCGGCAAGGTTCGCCCAAGAGCTGGAGGAAGGGTTGAGCTGCACAGCGCGATTGAGTGCAACCAATGCTTCATCCACTCGATCCAATAACAACAAGCTGTACCCGAGTTGATTGCTCGCTTCGGGATGGTTCGACTGGACATGTATGGCAGCTTGGTAACAGATCACCGCTTGGCTTCGGAGAGAAAGAGAGGCGGCCGAGTTCGCTTCAGCTTCTTTTTCCAAGGTCTTTCCGAGTGCATAGAGAAGATCTGCTGCCCAGGGATGTTCATCCGCCCCAAGCAGGAATTGATACCGAGCAAAACTTCGATAGTGCTGCGATGCAACCGCGGGCGAGACCCCCTGCAGCGATCGATTCTTCAACACGTCGGTGGAGTGTGTCGCAACGATCGACTCGACCGTCACTCCATGGCTAACACTTAAAAAGTCCAACTCCTCTCTCATCGCTTGGAGGGCTTTGTCCAGTGCCGGTTCGCTGACGTAGGCCCCACGAATCGCATCCATGGTGCGCATCAATTTACGCAGTCCCAACACGACTTCGTCGCGAGCGCTGTGAACTGCCCCGCGACGAAGCAGTTGGTCGCATTGCTCCAACGCGGAGCGAAGTTCCCCCTCCAGGGCACTCCATCCAGCGGGTCGCTCTAAGGCTCGGGGCGGAGGTCCCGAGTTACGTCGCACAGATCGTGAATAATCGGGCTGCAAGAGATTCTCACTAACTCGCTGCGCCAATTGCTCGCGAGAACTAGGAATTGCATTTTCTCGGACAGGCGTTGCCGCGCCCGTCGGTGCCGCATTCGTGTAGGGGAACAACTCCGATAGAGTCGCGTCGGTGGGGGGCTCTGAGACCACCCATGGATTGGCAATGGTTACGCTCGTTGGTTTTTCCGCCGATAACTCCACCGACATCGGTCCAGAATTGGATACGGTTCGAGTCGGAATGATTCGACGTGGCTCTTCAACAGCCCCCATCGCGACCGGCGGATTGGAGGGCGCTTGGTCAATGGGTTGGATGGATCCCCAGCGGACCGTGGCCAAAGGTGGGGAAGACAGACGACTTGACCAAGGGGACGCGGAAAGATCACCTGCGACCGGAGCACCTAGTTGCCTGACTCCCTGCAAGGAAAACGGTCCCTCCCTCAGCGCTGCCCCTGTCGCAGGCCCCTGGGGATTCACTCCCTGACCGTGGGAATAACGCATGTCGCAAAGAAAAGCGGTCCCAACCAGTCCATGAAGACAGCCGACGAGAAGCTTCGCGATGCGATTTTTTTGTGGAACTAACTGATGCTTGGACATCCCAAGGGCTCCGAGGGCAGATGGGGATACGTCGAATGTCGACGCACCCGGAGTATCCGTAACCATCGGTCCAACGGTTTCCACGCGTTCAATCATCATATCCATCCCGACACGTCTTGGAGAGTTACCGTCGTCACAGCGGGAATATCGGGCAAAAACCCCCTAAACTACCGAGTCTTCCAGAACGGCGGAGGCGTTGGACAAGTCCCCCAGCGCGAGTACAATCTCGCGCGACTAAAACGATTGATTTTCACCGCAACTTATTACGAGATCTAATGGTTATGACCGCAATTCGACGAGTCGCAATTTTGTTCGCCGGTGGTCCCGCTCCCGCAGCCAACGCTGTGATCACCTCCGCAGCCTTCACTTTCTTGAATGCCGGTATCGAGGTCATCGGCGTCAAACACGGCTATTCGAACTTGATCGATTTCGATCCAAGTCAGCCGCTGGTTGAGGGGAAGCATTACTTCAAGATCACCCATGAACGCCTGGAGTTCTCCCGTACCGAACCGGGGATCATGATCGGAACGGCGCGATCGAATCCAGGGAAATCGGTTTCGAGTCCCGATCATCTTCGGGATCCAGAACGCTCGGCCCCACTCGGTCGAGCGTACAAGGCATTGCGATCGCTCGGGGTCGATGCATTGATCAGCATCGGTGGGGACGACACCCTCAAAACAGCGAACAAGATGAAACTTTACCAAGACACCTTACCCGCGTCTGAAGTGAGGATGCCCGTCATTCACCTTCCGAAGACCATCGACAATGATTACTCGGGTATCGACTTCACCTTCGGATACTTCAGCGCTGCCGAAGTGCTGGCGGAGGAAATCCGCAATCTGAACCGCGACGCCGCGGCAGGTCAGGCCTACTTCCTTTGCGAAGCGATGGGACGCTCCGCCGGTTGGCTTGCTTACGGGGCAGCGATCGCCGGAGATGCTTGCATGGTCTTGAGCGTGGAAGACATCACTGGCCCTCTCAAAAAGACCGAAACCGTCAAACAAGAAGACGGTTCCGAAAAGGTCCGAACGGTCATGGATCTCGATGCGGTCGTGCAAAAAATGGTGGCGATGATGATCGCGCGTGAAAAGGCCGGCCGCAATTACGGATGCATCGTCATCGCAGAGGGGCTTGCAGAGTATCTGCCGATGTCTTACCTCGATGGCGTCGCTCGCGACGACCATGGCCATATCGCGATCTCCAACATTGCAATTGGGAAAGCTTTCGCGTCGATGGTGTCGGACGCTTACAAAAAAGCCACCGGGAAATCGCGCAAAGTCAATGGAATCCAACTGGGTTACGAATCTCGCTGCTGCATTCCAACAGCCTTCGACGTAATGCTCGGCTCCCAAATTGGAGTCGGTGCTTATCGAGCCCTTATCGAAGAAAAGAAGAATGGGGTCATGGTATCCGTTGGCGGACAGTTCAACATTTCGTTTGTTCCATTCGAACAACTTGTTGATCCAAAGACATTGGTAACTAAAGTTCGGTTTATTGAGACGGGCTGTGATTTCCACCGGATGGCTCGACTCCTTGAGCTCCCAACCGAGGCCTAGTCGGCAGCGCGACGGGCGTCCCGCCCCCAGCCGACTTTTTCATTCACCAACGAGGCCAAATGCCTCGTTTTTTTATTGCGTCCCTTCCAACTCCTCATTCCGATCCATTCCCTTGTCCCCCTCGGCCACAAGTCTCGAATTACAATGGGGCCATGCTCCCGCAGGAGCCGCTTTGGCAGCCCAACCTTTCCCATCCAAATTCCGCCCACTCGCCATCCCGACATCACGATGAGTATTGAGTTTCAATGCAGATACTGTAGCAAGACGCTTCGTGTCGCCGATCAATCCGCTGGCAAGAAATGCAAGTGCCCTTCCTGCAGCGCAACACTCGATATCCCTGTGTTTGAACCCGCTTCCCTCGCTCCAGTCGATGCTCCCCCGTCAGCCGATACGAGCGACTCAGATGTATTGCAAATCGGTTGTCCGAAATGTCGGGTCGTCCTGCACTACGTCAGCGCGCTCGAAGGGACGCGGGGCATGTGCAAAGGATGTGGACACATCTTTACGCTCAGCCAAAAAGCAATCGATGCACCCACTACCGACAGCTTCCCATTCGAGTGCCCTGCTTGCCATTTCATGTTTGAGGGTAAACCGGGCATGGAAGGAAAGAAAGGAAAGTGCACCGAGTGCAATGAAGTGTTCTTCATCGCTCCCTTAAAACTCCCTGAACCGAAGCCTGCCGTTTCACCGGTACAAGTCTCCAAGCCTAGACCCACGCCGACTCCTGCACCGGCCAATCCCAAATCAAGACAAACGGCTGCACCTAAGCCTAGTACACCAAAGTCCAATGGCCCCAAGTCTCCAGTGCGTCCGTCTGCCACGACCCCCCCTGTCACTCCGTCCGTTCCGTCTCCTTCGATTTGGGATGATCTCGCGATCCCCGATGCAAATTGGAATGCCCCAGCCCAGGCGACTCAGAATCCATATACTGCAAGCTATCCAACGGGGGGAGGCTACCGAGCGCCTTCGAAACGCAAGCGTTCCCTTGATCAAGACACCGTTTACTCCATCGCCTATTGGCATCGCGCTCTCGTTACATCGTTCCTATGGAGTCTTGTGGTCGGGATCCTGTACGGAATCCTTGTAGTCGTAGCCCAACTGGTCCTGGTAAAGGGACAGGTCGATATGACTCTTTTGATCGCCATCGGCGTCCCGTTTGCCATCCTCGTTCTTTCCCTCTTATTTCTCGCGATTCGATTTTTGATTGCGTATATCTTCTTGTGCATTCGGCTCTACGATGGTCCTGTGGCGGCCCTATTCATTCTGGGTTACTTCCTTGGCTGTATCCCGTTTCTGCCACTCATCCTCCTGATAATCGTGTTGATCAAAGCGCACTCGGTACTCAAAGGTGCGGGCTACGATGTCGGACTCACTGGCGTCGATCCCAATTCGCTTTAATCGATTTTCCCTTCGATATAGACGTCGACTTGCTGACCAACCGAAGCCTTGAGCTCGTCGGGTTTCGCCGAGTAGATGACTTGCAATACGCGTGTGTCGACTCGCTCACTCACAGTCCCCGTCAAGGTCCTCTTTGGAACAACTAACGGTTCCGTGCGGACATACTGGAGTGGAACCTTGGTACCCGGTTTCCCACGCAAGGACGCATAGGCCTTCGCTCCGGCTGAAAAACGTGGGATTTCTGCTTCATCGATATCGACTCGAACATGCAATGGATCGATGACTCCTAACGAGATGAAAGGAGTCGAAAGAATAGAAGCGGGGACGAACTCGCCTACTCTCAACCGAACGCTAAGAACTGTTCCGTCCTTAGGTGCCACGATGGTTCTCAGATCCAAATTGGTTTGGGCTCGTTGCAAATTCGCCTCCGCTTGCACGACGGCAATTTTCTGGACCTCTATGGAAGGAGCCTGCGGTCCCGCGAGGAGGTCCAAGTTGGCCTTGGCCTCAAGCCGCCTCGCTTCGGTCTCGGCAATTTTTCCTTTCGCGGTCTCCAAATTAAGTCGTCGCGTATCGATTTCCTCTTCGGACAGTGCAAAGGTTCCTTGAACCGATCGCACACGTTCAAAGTCTTTTTCCGCGTTGCGGAGCGCCGCCTCCGCTTGTTCATGAATCGCGATCGCAGCTCGATAGCGAGCTTCGAGGGTTGGAATATTCCCTTGCAGTTCTGCCAATCGAGCTTGTTGTGACACCAATTCAGCCTTAGCGACAGCGACGTCTGCGATCGCGGACCGGCGATCCAATCGAATCAGTGCATCCCCTTGTTTCACTGAGTGACCGGGTTGCACACACACTTCTTCGACTACACCCGGGAGTTGAGAGCCGATCGTCGTCGCTTCTCCTACGGGTTCGACTATTCCAACACCTCCAATGAAGTTGGCGTTCGAGGGATAGTCAGATGGCCGTGAAGCAACCGATTGAACATTTGGAGCGGTGGGAGGAGTTCGCTTCACCGCAGTCTCTTGCTCCCGGGGTGTATTCTTTCGAATGAAAGAAATGGCGAAGACCAACAAAACACCCGCTAGCACAACCGAAGCAATTGCAAAAAGAGAAGTTAAAGATCGATTCATGGCATTTCTCAGTGCGAGGACTTCTCGCTTTCGGAGCGGGTAGATTCTGTATCGGGTTGCGCCGAGACGTCCAGGATACGGCCATCCGACATGCTTGCGATCAGATCCGCGAATCCATAGATTCGGTTATCGTGGGTCACGACAATCACTGCGCGCTGCGGTGAGTTTGCCACCTCTTGCATTAGTTGCATGACAGCGTAACCGGATTCGGTATCGAGCGAGGCGGTGGGCTCGTCGCATATGACGATCCGCGGATCATGGACGAGAGCCCTCGCAATGGCGACGCGCTGCTGCTGTCCACCTGAAAGTTGATTCGGATACTTGTTCGCATTGCTGCTCATGCCCAGTTTGTCTAGCAACACAGAGCTCTTTCGCTTGGCTGCAGCGAGCGTGTGGCCTTGCACAACCAGCGAAACCGCCGCGTTCTCCGCAGCGGTCAATGCAGGAATCAAGTTAAATTGCTGGAAGATAAACCCTAAGGTCTGAGCTCGAAACGAAACCAATCGTCCCCCACGCAGCTTGGTAATCTCGCGATCTAAGACATGAACCTGCCCCGACGTCGGCGTGAGCAGACCTGCGATAATGGAAATCAAAGTGGTTTTTCCGCATCCGCTAGGGCCGACTAAAAAAGTCGTCTTGCCGAGTGGGATGACTAGGTCCACACCGTGCAACACTCGCACCTTCGCTTGCCCCTCGCCGAAATCGCGAGTGATTGACCGACACGCAACTGCGATGTTCTCATCGGCCTTCGACGGGAGGGTGTTTCGATGCACAGTTAGGCTCAAAGAGATTCTCCACTTCGGTGCATCGGTTAGCCTCTAAAAACAACGGCGGGATCGACAAATAAAAGACGGCGCAGCGCGACCAGCGATGCTAGAAAAATGATTCCCGCCGCAACCGCTCCCGAGAGGAGGCCAATCTGCCAAGGCAAATAGAAGCCAGCGAAGTTTGAGTTCCTTCCAGCGAATTCAAAGAAGGAGGCTGCCCCGAAGAGCCCTAAACTGAAACCCACGAAACCAACGACTATGGCCTGTAGAAATACCATTCCAACCAATTTCGCATTGCGGGCACCGATCGCTTTGAGAACGGCAAAGTATCGAAGATTTTCCAAGACGAACAGGTTGAACATCAATCCCACCACACAGACCCCTACCAAAATCCCCAACCCCACTACTGTCCCAAAACTCACGGGAATGCCGGTATTGTCGATCACATATTGGATGGCCTTATTCCGAAACTCGACCGACGTCATGGCTTGAAGTCCTGTCTTTTCGGAAATGGTCGCTGCAACTTGCTCCGCCGATTGCGAACCTTGCGCTCGAGCGAGAATAAACGACATTTGATTGCGGCCGTTGTTGGTGTACTGCAATGCTTGGGAGTAACGGGTGAAAAACGTAATCGACGATGTGAATTTGGGGGAGTCCTTGACCACTGCCACGACAACGGCTCGGCGATCGTTTAGTTCCACGGTGCGCCCTAGCGTGATGGGTTCATTCCGCCAAACTTTTCCGTACCCGTCTAGCCCCACCGCCACAGCATCCGGACGCCTGAGTTCTTCGATCTCCCCTAGGACCACCTCCGAAGGAACACCTACTAGCGAGGCATCGTCGACGCCGAGGAGAAGTGCCGACTCAAGCTCCCCCGTTGCCGTCCGAATGGTGGCCATCGATTTAAAAAATGGTACTGCCCACTCCACGCCTGGTACCCCTCGAACGCGTCCAAGTTCGGTATCTCGGAGAGGAAACACCGTGTCTAGATTCTTTACCCCAGGATCCATCACCCAGATGTTGGCTTCGGGCACGTCGACAATGACGGCGGCTGCACGTGCCAGGAGCCCCAAGAAAATCCCCAACTGCTGATTGATAAGAAGCGTGGAAAACGCGACGCCAATGACCAAGCCTAAGTATTTGGCTCGGTCGTGAAAAAGCATCTTGAGCGCGATCCAAAACATAGTGGAGTTCCATCAACCGCGAAGAGAAGACCGGCGGATGAAACCAACGGTCGAGGCGTTGTACGGTTGTACCCACGACGCCGGATGCATGAAAGGTAGATGCGAAAGATAAAGGGACGGTCCATCGTTGGATTCCCAAGCCCCCTCCTCCACGGAATCCTGCTCCGCACCCTGCTACTGAAAATGCTCTGCTTCGAGGACGTAATAGACGCCCGTCAAGCCATCGATCTCTTTGATTTGTGGCATTACCTCGAAAGTCCCCGCGAGAGAATGCTGCCGGTACGATCGAGTCGCAAACTTCTCGTTCACCAATCGGACTTCAATCATGTGTGTCAATGGCGGTTGTGTACCGAAGCAGCAAGTCGCCCAATCGGGGACCAGGACAAACGACTTGGAGCTCATACTGGCCAACGAGGTGGGGTGGATGTACCCCTTTAAGAAGATCTTCTTCCCGTTGAGCTTCAATGCTTCCAGCGTTGGCACATCGGGAGCCCCCATAGGACTTTTTAAGGCAGCGAACGAAATGCGTTCGTATCCGTCCGGAACCTCGGTCAAATAAATGTAAGAGTGTTTGGCAGGAGCCCCGATCAACAAGGCAATACCTAGGACACCGCCGATGGCAGCCCAAAGCTTCCCAGTTAGCTCGGCCGGAAATCTGTTGAGATTATAGAAAGCTAAGCACGCGAAGAGGGTCGCCAGGAATGGCAAAACCGTCAACAGCGGGGAGAACCAAGCGAGAAGACCAAAGAGGCCAAAGAACACCGACAAGATAGCCGCTCGGCTCAGCGCCTTGTAGGAGAACTCCTCAGGTAGGTCTTCAGCAACCCCTTGAAAGAATGCCTCGTTTTGCGATTCAGGTTTCAACATACGCGATGAGTCTCTCGGAAAAGCAAGAGAACCTAATTTGTCGAGGGACTAGGGTCGATGCCAAAACACCTGTCGATGCCTAGCCGTTTCGGGTAGCAACCAACCACATAAACGTACCGGTTGTCAATGTTGCGAGCGATACTACGCCGAGCGCTCGCCAGTGGTTCAAGTGAATGGAATGTGGATTCGATAGAGTAGTATCGAAATCGTTGAAAACGATCGATTCTCCTGCCACCGTAGCGACGCGCGACTGCATGCGAGCCGCGAAGCCTGCTCGGAACACCCTTTCTTCATCAGCCCCACTGGACGCATCCGCGAGAATGCTCTTCGGAGCCCAACGGATCTGGCTCGACTCGTCCTTTTTGGGAGCATTCGAGCCCGGAATAGGAATAGGGAAGAACGTCTTCGATCGCTTCACGGCTGCCGGATCGATCTGCTCCATCTCTTTAAGTCGCTCTTTGGCCTCGGGGAGCGGGCAAGCTCTCGTGTAGTTCACGATCGGCATCCGAATCCACGCATTGTCTTCCTTGGCATCTTTGAAGAGCTGGGTCAAACGATCCAATTGGGACCAGTCCTCCATACGTGCTAGATCGGGAATGACCAAGTCGGCCAAATCGGGTCGTTCGAGCAAATGGCACATCGCCTTGGCAACGGCAGGCTTCGTCAACACTTTCCCCTCGGTGGAGTGGAATCGCAATGCCATTACCGCAGCAAAAATATCAACGTACTGAGACTCAGGGTTTTTCAAAAAGGAATCGACGATCAAGGGAAGGCCAGCTTCCCCTTTGAGTGTCAAGTAAGCGGCGATCAACGAATCCAAACCGGCGCGATCCTCGGGCTTGGTACTCGTGATCATCTTCTCCATCCACACGGTGTCTTCGTTGGTTCCACACACACCTAGCATCGTGTAGTAGAGCCGTTTGCGATCGGGAGCCATTGCGGGATCTTGCACCCACCCGATGAGCTTGGGGCGATCCATCTTGCTTTTGAGCTTGATCACCTCTTCATAGGGAGTCAGTGCAAACTCGTCATAGCAATCGCGAGAAAGCAAAGCATCGGGATGCTCGAAATATTCTTGAAAGAACGCCAATCGCTCGACGGGATCCTGGGGGAGTTTTAAAAGCTTCGAGACGTATTTCTCCCCTTCGTCAGTCAGGGGGACGGGAGAGGACCAAACCAGTTCGCGAGGGTCGACACCCTGCATGAGGAAACGCTTTGTCGATTTGCCAGGTCCGAAATAGGTGGCTTGAAATTCCTGCCCCACCTTGACGAGCGCGTCCCCTTTGAGGATCGCCTCCAGCTTGAACTTCGCAAGCCCATCGATGTCATCGCGGCCATCGGGGACGAGAGTCGCGATGGCCACAACGTCCATCGATTCCATTTCTTGCCGAAGCGTCTGACCTGCGGCGGTGCAGAAGGGACACAGGGACGCCATGGCGTGGGCGTTCCCTAGCGAGTTCCAAGGATTCGTCCAAGCGACAAATGCGCACGCGAGAACTGCTAAAATCCTTACCATCGATACATTCCTCATTCCACGAACCTTAACAAGTCGACTCAAGTCCCGGGCGGCCCCAGACCTAGGGCGGGGCGGACCGTTTAATTTAAGTCATTTGTAGGGGTCAGGACCAGGAGTGAATGGAATAAATTACCAAAAGGGGGTGGGACTTTAACGGTCCTGGCGGAGTTTAGCGGCTCCAAAAAAGTCCAAGAAGTGCGCCGGTCGCCAACCCACCTAGGTGCGCCATATTCGCCATTCCTAAACCGCCTTGACTCAAGAAGCCTGCCAACAAAAGCATCCCCGTAAGCACGTAACCATCGGGAGGAAAGTAGAAACCGCAATCGGGCCGCAACTGAGACTTCACCGCCAAATAACCGAAAAGCCCCAGAACGACTCCTGAGATGCCCACGAAATTGGGTGTCCCCCAGAACTGGGTAGGCATCAACCCCTGCAGCAAGTGCGCGCCGATCGCGGACAGAAGAAGAATGATCGAATACTTTCCGATCCCTTCGACACGTTCGGTCAATCGCCCCAAGGATGCGAGCGAGATCATGTTTAGCAGCAAGTGCAGTGTTCCGCCGTGCAAGAAAGCTGGAGTGATGACGCGCCAGATTTCCCCTTGTTTCAGCGAGTAGGCGGGATCGCGCGTCTCGACGTATTTCGCGTAATCGACGAACTTCAGTTCCTTCATCGCTATCGCACCGAGTCGGTTCCCATCGCTCACGTACCCGAACTCCGTGACCAACCCCAACACAACGCACAGGATGATCAAAGCCAATGTCAAAGGCGGCATCTTGCCTCCCACACCGGCCGGGCGCGTGTATTTGACCTTTTGAACGTTTTTCTCGCGTTGCTTTTGTAAGTCGCGTTCCTTCTGAACAATCGCCCTCGCCTCGACTATCGCACTGCGATACCGCTCGTGATTCGGGTCCGCGAGAAAGTATTGCAGCTCTCGATCCGCCTCGGGAATCCGGTCTTCCTCTCGGATCCATATGGACCAACTGGGATCGCTCGTTCCCGGTCGCGGGGATTCGGTCTCGACGTGGGTCGATATTCCTTTGGTGAGCAGATAAGCGACAAAAGCCTCCGCTTGGGGTTTCGAATCGATGTCCGTTAAATGTCTCATGCGTTGATCAAGCGATTGGGCGGAGTTGTTGGATGGGAACGTAGTACTTCACGTAGCGGCGACCATCGCTAAAGCGCTGCCCGCGACTATCTTCTACCAGAATAGTGGCTCGACGAGTAATCCTATTGACCAGGCCGACCAAGGTTTTTCCTTCATGTCGAAACGCAACGCGCGTGCCGGGACGAATATTGAATTCCTTGGCCGCTCGCTCCTGCTGGGTAATCAACTCATGCCGATGCTCCGTGTGAGCAAACAAACTCTTCGCAATCGACTGGAAACGTCCGGCAGCGCAGTCGCTTTGGATCCAAACCAGCATCTCACAAAGATGGATCAACTCGTGCTCGACCACCCGTTGCATGGCGGTGAGACGGTCTTGGCATTCGAACCCGCAAACCCGAATCGTATCGCCCGGAGCACGAAAAGATTGAAACAAGAGGGACGTCGACAAGGCGATTTCGTAATGAGTACGCCCCGGTTTGCCCGCCGTGGGCGGAAAGGTCGTCCGCGTCGTCTTTCCACCCGCCCGAGTCATTCGCGAACTCAATCGAAAGGAAAGACCATACGATTCCGCCAAAGGCAACGCGATCCCCCCCAAGAACGACTCGTCATACAACCAAGCCATCGACTCGAGATCGCTGCGAGAAACGGCATGAAAATTTCGAGTCTTCATCACTTTGGATCGTGATAAGATTCGATCTGCGATCCACTTCTGACGTTCCGATCGATCGCGCCACACATGTGGGTCCCGGTACAACACCTCCCCCAACTGCTTTTGCATGGCGATCCGCTGCGATGTCGACAAGGATGTAGCAGCGGGAGTCGACGGCCGCGCAGCGTTCGAAAGCCTTTGCTCCTCGCCCATCTTCGATGACCCGTTCGGTTTGGCTGGTTTCCTCATATCCTTTGAATCGTCCTCGCTGCGCCATATCGCACGGGAAGTATACCGCAGGACATGCCACCAGTGCAGCATCGAAACGGCTGCCCGACGGAAAAGGCTTGCGGTATACTCACTCGCTCGATTTCGCGTTCGTCCACCCTTTTTCCTCTTGAGCGAGTCTCATGCGAATCCTGCTCGCATTCCGCGCTTTCTTCGCCGTTCTCCTGAACAAGGAGCGAGCGGCTGCGGTACAAAAACTTCTTTTGCCCGCCCCGGCCCAGCCCGATCGGGGGCAAACCCCATCGGGATCGAAGCCAACGATGGAGCCGGAACGACCCCTTGCGACTCCGAAAAAGCCCGCGCCGATCGCCCCGAAATCCACACGAAGTGAAGCGCTGACGCTGCTCAGCACGCTCCAACGAGAGGCGAGACTGATCGATTTGATCCAAGAGTCCCTCGACCAATACAGCGATGCGCAAATCGGCGCCGCCGCGCGCGATGTCCTGCGAGACTCTAAAAAGTGCTTGCAACAGGCCTTCGGAATCAAACCCCTGCTCGAACAATCGGAGGGGGAAGCAGTCTCCATTCCCGATACCCCATCCCCCATTCGCTGGCGATTGCTCGGATCGCCCAAAACGAACGGCCGAGTCGTTCACCCCGGCTGGATCGCCACTCAATGCAATCTTCCGACTTGGTCGGGCAACGCCGACGACTCTTTGGTCCTCGCAGCGGCCGAAGTGGAAACTTGACGCGCGGATCTTCCATCAACCACCGCATGACCAGCTTGTCCCCCGCCACCAACTCGGCCGATGCCCCCTCGAACCGATATGAAATTCGAGCCGGGTCCAGACTGCACTTGGGACTCGTGGAGATCCATCCTGGCACAAACAGCTGTTACGGCGGAATCGGCTGGATGGTAACCGATCCTTACTCCACCCTTCGGTTCGAAATCGCAGAGTGTCACATCGACGAATTACAAGTCGTTGCACCAAACGAGTGGCAAGGCCGCGTTTTGGAGTTGTGCCGTCGCTGGCTTGCAATCCATCCAAGCAGATCGCACCTGCCTGTTCGCAGCCTATGGCTTGCCACCACCCAGCGCCCGCATCAAGGTCTGGGTTCCGGAACGCAGTGGAGTTGTATGGTGATCCACGCCTTGATGGCTGCCGCATCGGGAGACCCCATGGGTTGCCGGCTGTCTATCGAGGAATTGGCACGCCTGAGCGGGCGAGGTCTTCGTTCGTACATCGGTTTGGCAGGTTACCTGGCCGGTGGCGTTATCCTCGATTACGGCCTGCCCTCGAGAAGCGTTCGTCTTCTCCCTTTCCCCAACTGGCCCGTTCTCTTGTTGCGAGACAGGAACACCGAAGGGGAATCCGGCGATGCTGAAAAGGAAATGTTTCAAGTCTGCTCGCAGCACCCCAATGCGGGCCGGGGAGCCATGCTTTCTCTGATCGAAGAACATCTGGTGCCCGCCCTCGAGTCGAACGATTGGACAAGGTGGGACCACCATATTGGCCAATATGGGCAGTTAGCTGGGAAAGTGTTTGAGAAGGTGCAGGGAGGTGTTTATCGATCTCAATCGATCCAACGCATCATCGAAACGGCAAAAGGATTGGGATACCGGGGCGCTGCGCAAAGCAGCTGGGGGCCAAGCGTCGCTTTGGCCTTACCCGAAGGGGCAGCGGCGGAATCGATTATCGACGCGTTTCAGCGCAGACTGCCCGGCATCTCTATCACCTTAACCGGAGGCCGAAATAGCGGTTCGCACGTTTCACCATGGAACGATTTATGATCATGAGTGACTGCGAATAATCCCATGGCTCCGAATCCTCCAACCATCGGTCGGCTGGCACCCTCTCCGACGGGCGCCCAACATCTGGGTAACGCTCGAACCTATCTCGTGGCTTGGATGCTGACGCGATGCAATCAAGGCAAACTTTACTTGCGAGTCGAAGATTTGGATACTCCGCGCACCAAGGCTGGTGCCGAGTCACTGTTGCTCGAAGATCTTCGATGGCTCGGGCTAACATGGGACCGCATGGAAGAGGTCGATGCGACCGCAGTGTCCGGGCAGTCAGACCAAGCGAGGGAGATCTTTTGGGGAAAGTCTCTTCGCGAACGAGGATACGTGCTACAGTCCGAGCGATTGGCTCGCTACCAAACGATTTTGGAAACGCTTCGCGAAAAGGAAGTGATCTATCCTTGCACGTGCACCCGTAGCGAAATCGAACAATCGGCGAGCGCCCCCCACGAACCGACGCCAGGGGAGGGAAGCTCCACTTTAATGCCCCATCCCGTCGATGGGCCTGTTTACCCGGGCACTTGTTCGTATCGCACCGCATGCGATGCAGAAAGACTCGACGCACAAGGTCTCAAGTACGCATGGCGATTTCGGTTCTCTTCGATCGCGGCCCTTCCGAGCGGTGCGACCGAAATCGATCGCGAGACACTTCGAATGACGTGGTGGGATGATTTCCTTGGAAAACAAAGTCTTGCACCGATCCAATCCCTGGGCGACTTTGTCGTCGCTCGAAACTACGGTCCACCTGCCTATCAACTCGCGGTAGTCGTTGACGATCATGACATGGGAATCAACCAAGTGGTGCGCGGAGCGGACTTGGTCAGCAGCACCTATCGGCAGCTGGCTCTCTACGGCTCGATGGGATGGGCCCCTCCTCGCTGGTTTCACGCGCCACTCGTCGTTGGACCAGACGGTAGGCGGCTCGCGAAACGGCATGGTGACACCCGGCTTTGCACCCTTCGAGACGAGGGTTATTCCAATCGCTTGATACTAGGGTTTTTGGCAAACAGCTTAGGCTGGATCGATCGCCCAGAAGAAATAGATCTCGGGGAATTGGAGTCAATGCTCAGGCAGGATCGAACGCTGCTCGATAGAATCCCAAAAGACCCCGTACAAGTTCTGTTGCCACGCCCCGCATGATACCTCCTCACGACAAGGCTCCCTCGTATGTCCTCGGATGATCCGAATAAATCGATTGCGAAGCGGCAGATTGCCAGACTGATCGGTAGCTCGGACATTCCGATGTATGTGCTAGACGAGCAAGACATTCTCGTTTACGCGAATGAAGCGATGTTGGCTTGGATCGCATCAATTCGCGGGCCCGATTCCGTTCCCTTGGACTTGATTGGTCTCA
Source organism: Pirellula sp. SH-Sr6A (assembly GCF_001610875.1). Lineage (NCBI taxonomy): Bacteria > Pseudomonadati > Planctomycetota > Planctomycetia > Pirellulales > Pirellulaceae > Pirellula > Pirellula sp. SH-Sr6A. The sequence goes on from NZ_CP011272.1 coordinate 5,139,744, forward strand.
ACTGCCGTTTTCATTCTCGACCTCTCGAAGGTCAACCGGATACCGAGCCAGACGGCGCCACCGACCGTCTCGCCGATTGGATCGCCCAGCTCGCTCCCCCCACCCTTTGGGATCGGAGTTCTCTTCACGTTTCGTCATGGGACGACGCGACGGCGAAAGTGATTGTACCACTGGAGCCGCATAGCGACGGGATGGGCGTACCGGGGCCAACAGGTACGTTGTTGGTGCTTCGGCTGCCGGAACGATTGCTCGATATTTATCGACGATTGCAATCGGGCAGCCGCGAATGCCCTTTGCCAAAATCGACCGATGGAGAATCGTCACTACCTTGGCCATGGTTAATCGCGGGACAGTCGCTACGAGCCGTACTACTGCGACAGCAATGGGAAATGGCATGCGCATCCGAGACCTCGACCATCTTGATCGGTGATGTTTGTGAAGAGCGGGACGCCCTCATTGCCATGCTCGCCCGCACGCGTGCCTCGCGAAAGAATCTGCTTTATCAACCCGGATCGACCATCCGGGTTGACTGCCATCTTATGGATGGATCGCTTTTGGAAAGCGTCCTCGAAGCGGTGGATGAAGTCATTCGTTCCTTTGGGTCCCGAGCCAGTCTCTTTTTATCGAGACTCGATGAACTTCCAGAAGAACTCCTGCTCGCCTTGGATCGCTATCTCGCCTCGAGACCGGAGCTCGTTACCTTTGCGAGCTGCCGTAAGCCGCTTCACGAATCGCGTGGCACGAACTCGTTATGGTTGCGCCTTTGGTTACGTCTTTCACCGCTCCGCATCGAGCTCCCCTCGCTTCGCGAAAGGTTGGAAGACTTGGATTCCATCATTGCAAGCTGGTTTCAAGCAAGGCAGCAGTTGGCGGAGCAAGGGCTTCGCATTCGCTCCGAGAAAATCTCTCGGCACCTCACGATCGCTTCTCCAGCAAAAGATGCGTTGCTAGCCTATCCCTGGCCAGGGAGCTACGAGGAGTTGGCCAGCGTCCTCGAATCTTCGATTCAACAATCCGAGGGAGGCGAGATCGGCGTATCCCACCTTCCGATCGCAATCCGTACGAGCCCCAGCCACTTTGAACGGCCTCCTTCTCTCGAACCCATTGCGCTCGATGAAGTCCTCGAGCAAGTTGAGAAGCAGCTTATCATGGAGGCGCTCGAGCATTGCAAAGGAAATCGCACCGCGGCGTCGAAACTCCTATCCATTTCTCGCGCTCGTATGATTCGTCGATTGCAACAATGGGGACTGATCCAAGACTCGACCTCGGGAGACGAGGAGGCCGAGGGCGATCTCCCGCAGTTCGAAGAAATCCGCGATGACTGATTCACCAATTGGCTTGGGTAGCTACTTGCCGATACAAAACCGACTGAAGAGCGCGTCCAACACGTCTTCGGTGTAGACCGTGCCTGCTACCAAACCAATTTCGTCTAACGCTATCCGAATTTCGGCAGCGATGATTTCATCGCCACATCGACCTCGGACAGCATCGAGGGCGGCTGCGATCGCACCCTTTGCGTTTAACAAAGCGCCTTGGCATCGCTCCACCGTCATCGGAACCGCGTCGGCCTGTTCCGCTTTTTGTTGCTGTACCCAATGCAAGAGGGCATGGCCAAGCTCCGCGACACCGTCCCCTGTCTTCGAACTGACTTCGTATCGCGCCTCGATGCGTTCGACGTTTCGATCGCGTGTCCCACCGTGAGGGCGAGATACATCGCATTTTGTTTCGATGAGCCAAATCGGTTTGGACGAACTCAACACCGGGGCAGGGATTGGTTCTGACAACTCATCGTGTGGAGAACAGTAAAGAAGCAAGTCCGCTTGCTCGATCTGCGATCGAGTAAATGCCTGTGCGAGGCCGCGCGGTGAGTCCTCCTGCCACTCTTCCATGCCAGCGGTATCGAGCAGATCGAACGCGACATCGGACTGTTGGACACGGTAACGAAGGTAATCACGCGTGGTGCCAGGTGTCGGGCTAACCATCGCGACCTCGGTGCCTGCAATGGCATTGAGAAGCGAGCTCTTGCCCGCGTTGGGAGGACCGGTGAGAGCGATCTGCCACTCGTGTTTTTGTCCGGAGCGAGAGTCCATTTGGGAGAGGATCCCTTCTACACTCGATAGGGCATCGAGCAACCTCGACTCGATCTGCTCGGGTGAAATGAACTGGATGTCCTCGTCGACAAAATCCAATCCAGCTTCGATGTCCGCCAACAAATGGATCAAATCGCGACGAGTGTCAGCCAAAGGTGCGGCCAACCCTCCCGCTAATTGGTTCAGTGCCACCGCAAGACTTCGTTGGTCGTGTGCGTGGATGACACCGAGCACCGCTTCGCATTGCGTCAAGTCCAGCCTTCCTGCCAGAAACGCTCGGAGCGTGAACTCTCCTGGTTGCGCGAGTTTCACCCCGGACAAAATCAGTTTTCGTTGTAGTTCGCTCAACAAGACCGGTGCACCGAGCGTGTGCAATTCGGCGGAAGGCTGACCGGTGTAACTTCTGGAGTCCGGCCAACAAAAAACCGAGACGGGGAGCGGCCCGAGCTCTCCGAGGTCGATGTCCATCCCGACTCGTTGGGCAAACGGGATTTTTTCAGGAAGCGGGCCAAGAGTTCGGAGCATGGCCAGCGTATCCGGACCGGTGATCCGAATCGCTCCTCGGAGGGCAGGCGCCTCGCCTGTGGCGATGGCGCAGATGGTCGTTTCGGTATCGAATTGCATGCCCTGGGCATCCCGGTTTGCGGAACGGTAACTTTGCGAGATCGTGATCTTGGTTTACTATTGTGCCTTTTCGGATGATCACCAACAGAGGATGACGCTCTTTCATGGAGAAAACAAGGGTTGCCATTGTCGGCATGGGAACTGTCGGCACCGGGGTGGCAAAACTCCTGCTCGATCATGGGGACCGTTTGGCTCGCCACGCGGGCCGCGTTCTTTGGCTTGAAAAGGCGACCGTTCGGGACCTGAAGAAGAATCGATCTATCCAACTGCCCAAAGGGGTTTTGACGGATGACTTGAACTCCGTCCTCCAAGATCCGAATATCGAAGTTGTCGCGCACTTGGTCGGGGGCATCGAGCCGGCTCGCACGATCATGTTGCAGTTGCTCGATGCAGGAAAAGATGTAGTCACCGCAAACAAAGCGCTCCTTGCCGAACACGGAGAGGAACTCTTCGATCGAGCTCGAGCGTTGGGTCGGACCATCGCGTTTGAGGCGAGCGTGGGGGGGGGAATCCCGATCATTGCGAACATTTCGCAATGCTTTTCTGCCAATCAAATCCGCTCGCTCCGCGGGATTCTCAATGGTACGAGCAACTACATCATCACACAGATGGAGGAGCAGGGGGAAGACTACGCCGACGCGGTTCGCCACGCTCAGGAACTCGGGTACGCGGAAGCAGATCCGACGATGGATGTCGATGGAAGCGATGCCGCGCAGAAGCTTGCTATTCTCGCCCACCTCGCATTCGGTGTTCGCGTGAAATGGAGAGAGATCCATCGCCGTGGCTTGGAAGCATTTCAGCTTGCCGATTTGCGATATGCATCCGAACTCGGATATCGAATCAAACTGATTGCCACGGCTCACCTGCACGAAGAAACCGGTCAGCTCGAACTTCATGTCTCACCGACGCTGATCCGAAAAGGACGTCCGCTCGCGGAAGTTCGAGGGGCCTACAATGCAATTTTGGTCGTCGGCGACGCGGTTGGAGATATGTTTTTCCACGGCAAAGGGGCAGGACAGATGCCGACCGCGAGCGCGGTGGTCGCCGATATGATCGATACCGCAGCCGGTCGTACCGATATTACGTTCCGGCGATTGGAACTTTGGTCCGACCGGGAATCGAAAATCGAAATTCTACCTTACGAGCATTCCAAGGGCCGCTATTACATGCGGTTTCACGTCGCCGACGAACCTGGTGTTCTATCTCAAATCACAGGCATCCTTGGTAAACACCAAGTATCGATCGCATCGATCATCCAGCACGAGCCCGAGCCCGAGCAAACAACGGGTTCTTCGTCGGATGAGTCGCGGGATGGACGCGAGGGTTCGCCTTTGACTGTCCCACTCGTGATCATGACCCACCAAGCGACCGAATCGGCTGCCATGGCGGCCAACACCGAAATCCGTAATTTAGCCTCCGTGCGCGACGAAGCCGTTTATCTTCGTGTTTCCGAAGGGGATAAAGCATGACGCGAACAGGACCTTTTCACCTCCAATCAGAAACGACACGACTATGAAATGGGTTATCATCATTCCGGACGGCTGCGCGGATTTCCCTGTCGAGTCGATCGGCGGAAAGACACCGCTTCAAGCCGCGAAGATCCCCAACATGGACCGCATCGCACAACAAGGCGTCGTGGGACGTTCGGACAACGTGCCGCGCGTCTTCACGCCTGGCAGCGAAGTCGCAAATATGACGCTCTTTGGCTATAACCCGCACGAGTTCTTTACCGGGCGGGCTCCAATCGAAGCCGCCGCGCAGGGGATCCAACTCGGGCCCTACGATTGGGCGATCCGATGCAATTTGGTAACCGTCCAAGATCAGATTATGGTCGACTTCACCGCGGATCACATTTCGAGCGAAGAAGCGGCGGAGATGCTCCGGACAGCTCAAGAGAAGCTGGGGAACGCCCAGTTGGAATTCGTCCCAGGTGTCAGTTACAGGAATCTCTTGATCTACCGAGGCCAGTCTCCCTCCGATGTTCCATTCTCGTCGGACACGCGCACGACCGCCCCGCACGACCTGACCGATGAATCGATCGAAAGCGACTTCCCCAAGGGACCCGGATGCGAACTTCTCTGTCGCCTGATGGAAGAAAGCCAAGCGGTTTTCCAAGATCATCCGGTCAATCAAAAACGAGTGGCTGCTGGCAAACGTCCAGCGACCAACCTCTGGCTCTGGGGACTGGGAAAGACTCCACAACTTCCCTCCTTTGAATCTCTTCACGGATGCCGCGGTGCCATGATCACCGCCGTCGACCTGCTTCGAGGTCTAGCTGCCTTGATCGGTTGGGATCGAATCGACGTCGTCGGCGCAACTGGGTACCTCGATACCAACTATGCTGGAAAAGGACAGGCTGCTATCGAAGCTTTAAAAACGCACGATATCGTCTGCGTCCACGTCGAAGCCACCGATGAAGCGAGCCATGAGGGGCGAGTCGATGAAAAGATCAAAGCCCTCGAAGCGATCGATCATCACGTCGTCGGACCCGTTCTCGATGCGTTGGAAAAGATCGGCGACTACCGCATTCTCGTCATGCCAGATCACCCGACCCCGGTCAGCACCAAGAAGCATTCGCACGGCTGGGTACCTTTTGCCACATGCGGTAAAGGCATTCAAGCAGATGGTTCGAAGAGCTACGATGAAGTCGCAGCAGGGGAATCGAATCTTCAGTTTCCGGATGGATGGAAATTGATTCCGAGTTGGATCCAAGCGGGCTTTTCTGGACGATAAAAACGACAGCTCGCTAGCCCCGAATGATCTTCGCTCGCTTCGCTTCCAATTCTGCGAGGCGAGCTTTCACACGGTCGATTTCAGCATCCAATTGCTGGAGACTCTCTGAAAGTGCCGAACGATCTAGGGACCTCGTCGAAACGTCCACGTCAACTTCCGCAGGATGAAGTTTGTGCATCACAGGAATTGTCGTTGTCATGGCCGTCACGAAGATCGATAGCACCGCGAGAACTTGGGCCTCCAAGAAAAACGATGCAGGAGCGAGGATCATCATCGAAATGAGAATTGCCAGTGCGATAATGCCACCTCTGGCGACGAACTGCAACCACTGAACTCGACTCGCTAATCTCGCGAGCGAGAGTAGAACGATGTGGCCACAGGCGATTGCAGAAACCACCAGTACCATGTTCGTTTGCCAAAAGCCGATAACGAACCGGTCCGACCATATGAGTACCAGACTGAACAAGGTAGCGAGGAGCGACAACCCGACGCCTAGGATCGCTACCGACTCGACAAAGAGATCTCGCCCCGAGAACAGTTCTCTACGCAACCCAGGACTGCATGCTAGCCCTCCCAAGCTCCCTCCAGCGATGACCAAAGTCGAGAACAGGATCCGGGCCTCGAAAGGACTAAATCGACCGATCAAGACAATAACGATCCCGATACACGCGGCCAACACGATGGAAACGATCAGGGAGATGAGAAACGGCTTTTTCAACGACGCAAGAACCATGCGCGAATCCTCACGTCGCAGATCGACGGAACTGGTTTTGGCTACCACCGCTCTTCATCTTCGGCTTGGTCGCTAGCAGTTTATGGCTCGGGGGTCCCAACAAATCGTCCAATCGTGTTCGCAATTCGGAATCGATGGCAACCCGATGTTTCGTCGCTTTGATGTGTACTGTTTCACCAGAGTGCAATCGCAACGCGAACATCACATCGCGTTGGCCTGGATACCCGCGCAGGATCTCGCGAATCTTCGTCATCAATTCAGGGTCGTGTCGTGATTGATCGAACAGAATGTGTATCCCGGTTGTGAACTTGGTGTCCGCTTCAGCGATCGGAATAAGTTCATTGACGATGAAATTTACTTCGTCCCCTTCCCCTCGCTTGTCGACGGTTCCCCGCGCCAAAACAACCGCATCGTGCTGGATCAATTCGCCGAACTGCTCAAAGTCGCTTGGCCAGCATATTCCACGAACGTAACCATCCATATCTTCCAAGTCGAAATTGGCGTACTTGGCTGACTGCCCCGGTTTCGGATTCTTGATAAACGCCATCTTGATAGAGGAAATCATCCCTCCCATCAACACTTCGTCACGATGCTTCGCATTCTTGATCGTCGAGGAAGTATGCGAACAAAATGCTTGCAGGGTTGTCGCATATTCGGAAAGGGGATGGGCGGTCAAGTAATACCCGAGCACTTCTTTTTCCATCGCCAGTTTCTCACGTTCCGGAAACTCCGGAACATCTGGCAATACCACCTTGACCTCTTCGGCGACCGCCGAAACATCGTCGAAGAGACTCATCTGTCCGCTCTTCTTGTCCTTCAGCTTCGCGGCTCCTCCCTGCAGAGCTTTCTCGATCACAGCCATTACCTGCGCCCGCTTTGCACCGAAACAATCCATGGCACCGGCTTTGATCAATGATTCGATCGTGGATTTGCCGCAAGCTGCTGCGTCGACACGTTCGCAAAACTCAAAGATGTTTTTGAAAGGCCCGTTCTTTTTCCTTTCGGTGGCAATTGCATCGGCAGCGGAACTACCGCAACCTTTGATCGCCGAAAGGCCAAAGTGAATCTTGCCATCGGCGACGCTGAAGTCGGCAGAGCATGTATTGACACTGGGGGCCTCCACAGCGATTCCCATCCGTTGGCAATCTTCGATATGCTCGACCAGACCATCTTTTCGTTTGAAGTTCCGGTTGGGAATATCACCCGTCAACAAGGCGGCCATGAACTCCACTTTGTAGTGGGTCTTTAAGTAGGCTGTTTGGTATGCGACGAGCGCGTAAGCTGTCGAATGACTCTTGTTGAAGCCGTACCCCGCGAACTTAAGAATCATGTTCCAGAAGTCTTCGGCTTCCTTCCGGGTTAGACCTTTCTCCAGGCATCCCGCCAGAAACTTCTCGGCGTTGGCAGCGATCAATTCTTCCTTCTTTTTGCTGATCGCCTTGATACACGTGTAGGCTTTGGCGAGCTCGATTCCTCCCAATCGGTTCAGAATCCGCATGACCTGCTCTTGATAAACCATCACGCCGTTGGTCTCTTCCAAGATCTCTTGGAGAACGGGATGGATATAAGTAGCCTGCTTCTTCTTCAGTTTCACGGCGACATATTCATCGACCATTCCCCCTTCGAGAGGACCGGGCCGATAGAGCGCATTGGTCGCGATGATATCGTGGAATCGGTCGGGCTTCATACGCTGGAGCAAGTCGCGAATCCCTCCAGACTCCAACTGAAATACCCCTTTCGTCTCCCCGCGTTTGAGCAACTCAAAGGTCTCTTTGTCATCCAGCGGGAAATCGAGTGGGTCGATTCGAACTCCTCGAGTCTGCTCGATGATGTCGACCGATTTGGAAAGGATGGTCAAGTTGCGGAGGCCCAAAAAGTCCATCTTGAGCAATCCGGCCGCTTCCACGTCCCCCATCGACCACTGGGTGATAATGTCCTCTTTGCCCGATACGCGCATCAATGGGACGTATTCGGTAAGGGGTTTGTCCGCAATCACGACGGCCGCGGCATGCGTACCGATGTTGCGTGCCATCCCTTCGATCTTCATCGCATAATCGAGCAATTCGCGGACATCGGAATCGCTCTCGTAAAGCTTCTTGAGGTCTTCGCTTTCCTCCATCGCGTTTTGAATCGAGATCTTAGGATCGTCCGGAACCAACTCGCTGACTTGAGCAACCCGATTCAACGGCAATCCGAGCGTTCGCCCCACGTCTTTGATCGCCCCTCGCGCCTTCAACGTACCGAACGTTCCAATCTGAGCTACGTTCGACTCGCCGTACTTTTCCTTTACATACCGAATGATTTCGCCCCGTCGCTCCTGGCAAAAATCGATATCGATATCGGGCGCCTCCAATCGGCTCTCGTCCAAGAACCGTTCGAACAGCAAGTCATACCGGACGGGACAAACGTGGGACAAGTACAGCGCATAACACACCAGTGCACCGACTCCAGACCCCCGAGCGGTCGCGGGTACGTCGATCTCACGTGCGTAACGGACGAAATCCCATACGATCAAAAAGTAATTCGAGAATCCCAGCTTGCGAATCACACCCAACTCGCGATCCAATCTCTCTTGAACCACCGTTGCCAATTCGCCATCGACGAGCATGTCAGGACTCTTCGCATACCGGGCCTTGAGACCATTGGTACACAGCTCTCGCAAGTAATCGTCGGCAGTGATTTCGGGATTGGGCAACCGATAGGTCGGGAAGTTCCGTTTACCCAATTCCAAATCGATATCGACCGAATTGGCGATCTCCTGCGATCGAGCGACGGCATCGGCATGACCTGGGAAGTGCTGGTACATTTCCTCCGGCGAACGGAGGTAGAACTGATCCCCTTCCATCTGCATGCGATTGGTATCGGTGCGGAATTTTCCCGTTGCAATGCAAAGCAAGACGTCTTGCACTTCTGCGTCTTCTTTGTCGACATAATGGGCATCGCTGGTGGCGACCAAGGGAATACCGACTCGATTCGCCACATCGATTGCCCCGGCCATTTGCTGCCGCTGGATCTCGAGATTGTTGTTCATAATCTCGATGAAAAATCGATCTTGAAAGACCTTCGAAAACCATTCGGTGACATGGGTCGCGTCTCGAATCGCCGCATCGGTGTCTTGTCCCCGAAGGATCGCGCGCGAAAACTCGCTCGAGACACAACCGCTGAGGCAGATAATCCCTTCGCTGTACTTCGCCAGGATCTCTTTGTCGATTCGCGGCTTGAAATAGAAACCTTCCAGACTTGCTGCCGAAGCGAGGCGGATCAAGTTCTTAAAGCCGGTTTGATTCTTAGCCAGCAGCGTCAAATGGTACGCCGCTTCTTTCGACGAGGAAGCGTCCCGTTCGAAACGACTGCCCGGCGCGACGTAGGCTTCATACCCCAGAATAGGATTGATGCCCAAATCCCGAGCCTTCTTGTAGAACTCGAGAGAGCCGTGCAGGTTACCGTGATCGGTGAGCGCCAACGCGGTCATGCCGTGCGATTTGGCCCTCTTGAGCAGTTTGCCGATCGGGCTTGCACCATCGAGCAAACTGTAATGACTGTGGCAGTGCAAGTGAACAAACGGACGCTGGGCAGGGGTGTTGGATTCCATTCGGTCGCCACGGTTACGTCAAGAAGGTCTAAAAATCGGAGCTCAATCGATCGCGTACCAACTACTTGGTCGGCTCGCCCGTCGAATCGGTAGCGGTCGCTTCGGAAGGCTCGACAAACTCGACGCCGTCAAACCCGGCTCCCAGGATCGTTTTTTCAATATTGGCTCGATCCAGTTCCCCTCGATACGAAATGGTGATCACTGAGTTGTCGATCAATCCCTCCGTATTCTTCTGCGGAGCCAGCCCGACATCCACCACGCCCTCCCGCTTTTTGAGGACGCTCTGGATTCCGTTGAAACAACCTTCGACACAGCTCATCGTGTCGATCTTCACCGACACCGTTTTTACCGCTTCAGCGGGAGAATGAGGGGTCGGCATTTCGACATCAGGCGCGACGATTTCGCTCAAATCGGGCGCTCCTTCCACCGTCACATCCCCTTTGGTATCGCACCCCACCATGGCAGCTGCGAGGCACATCCACGAAAGCAACGAAAGCTTGGTAACGATCTGCATTTTCACTGATTCGATCCTTGGAGAGAGGGATTCAATAAGACTTCTCTCAGTTATATCTCCTCGGGGAGCGAAGACCAAACGGAATTGAAGCACGGGTCATCGAGGCTTGCTCGGCGGTCGGGACGGCCGCTTGGTCCCCTCCCAAAATTCTCGCAACGCTTCGCCCGTATAACTGCGGTGGCCCGTCGGTTTGGCGGATGATGCAATGTCGGTTTTCGAAGCCGCTTTGCGTCCCCTTGTCTTCTTTTCGGAAACTTGCAAAGCGATCCCTTCCGCATCGCCATAGCTTCTATTCGAAGCATATTCGATCAGTTTTTCAGGGGTACCGGCGAAGACAAGTTCTCCTCCTTGCTCGCCTGCCTCCGGGCCGAGGTCGAGGATCCAGTCGGCGCATTGGATGATATCGAGGTTGTGTTCGATTACGACAACCGTGTTCCCGCTATCCACCAAGGCTTGCAAGACGTGAAGGAGCTTCTGGATGTCATTGAAGTGCAATCCGGTCGTTGGTTCATCGAGAAGATAAATGGTCTTCCCATTGTTGGGGCGACAAAGCTCGGTTGCCAATTTGACCCGCTGAGCCTCACCACCACTCAACGTCGGGGCGCTTTGCCCCAACGCGAGATAGTCCAGCCCGACATCGCAGAGGGTTGAAAGCATGTGATGGATCTTCGGGATCTCGCTCATCAAATCTCTCGCTTCCCCGATCGACATGTTGAGCACATCGTCGATCGAATGCCCTTTGAATTTCACGGCGAGGACCTCGGAGGTATACCGCCGTCCGTTGCAGGCGTCACATGAAATCCAAACATCGGGTAGAAAGTGCATCTGAATACATACTTGCCCTAACCCCTCGCACTTCTCGCATCGCCCGCCCGAAACGTTGAAGCTGAAATGACCGGCTGTGAGACCTCTGGTTTTCGCTTCCGGCAATCGTTGAAATAGCTGCCGAATATGATCAAAGACTCCGGTGTAGGTCGCTGGATTGCTTGACGGAGACGCCCCCAGTGGCGACTGATCTACCTTGAGCACTTTCTTAAAATGCAAATGTCCCCTGATTTCGCGAAAGGGGCCCGGCACACCATCCGTAGCGTAAAAGTATCGTGCCAAGGCGGGGTACAGAATTCCGTTGATCAAGCTACTCTTGCCACTTCCGCTCGGACCCGTCACCGCGGTGAAACAACCGATCGGGATCGACACATCGATTCCCTTGAGAGAGTTCGCTTCGGCTCCTTTCACCGTTAACCAACCGTGCGGTGTGATCGCGATATCGGTCCAATCGTGCTTGGATATGTGGATCGCATCGTCGAGGGAAACACGACGGGTTGAAGGGGGTGTGATCTTCTTTTTACCACTCAGAAAAGGTCCCGTTACCGAGTTCTTCGCGCGGGCTATTTGTGCGGGAGTACCCTGCGCGACCACATTGCCTCCAAGCGGCCCGGACGCCGGCCCAAAGTCTCGCAACTGATCGCTTTGCGCAATCACCTCGCGATCGTGCTCAACAACGACCAAGGTATTCCCCAGGTCCCGAAGCGACTTCATGGCCCGAATCAGTCGATCGTTATCACGAGGATGCAGCCCGATGGTCGGCTCATCCAAAACATAAAGGACGCCGCTCAATCCGGCGCCGAGTTGACTGGCCAACCGGATACGTTGTGCTTCGCCTCCGCTCAAGGTGTTCGCCGAGCGATCTAGGGTCAAATACTCCAACCCCACATCGCATAGAAATTGCAAGCGATGCTGGATTTCGCGCAGAAGTTCGCCTGCAATTTTTTGCTCGCGCTTCGAAAGCTTCCAACTGAGCACCCGTTCATTTAACGATCCAATTGGTAATTTGACAATGTCAGAGATCGTATGATTGCGATATCGGGCGTGGGCTGCTTCGGAACAAACCCGTGCACCACCACAATCAATGCATGGTCCCTCGTTGATGAAGTTTGCCAACGCGTATCGATCGCGGATGTTCGAACTAGATGCGGATTCCACAGCCGCGTAAACGCCTCGATAGGCAAATGTCATATACACCTTCGAATTCGGAGCCGCATTCGGATCGATCGCCGCTGCCAAATCCCCTTGGGTGACAACAAATTGACGATTTGGAAGGCCCTTGAGGAGCATAGCGCGTTGCCCGGCCGTTAACTGTTTGATGGGTCGATCCAACGGCAATCCGGTCTCACGCCCCAACGCATACAACATGGCTCGCGAGAGGGGAGATTGAAGATCGGGCCAAATTGGCAATCCTCCTTCCAATAAACTCTTCTCTGTTTCGAAAGCCGCATTGGGATCGATCCCGCGCATCGAACCGATTCCCAGGCAGGCTTCGCACCAGCCGACCTGAGAATTGAAAGAAAATCTGTGCGGTGTCAGGGGCTGAAATGAGATGCCGCACGCGTGGCAGGCGAGCTGCAGCGACATCGTTTTGACCTCCCAGTGCACCTCTGACCTTGAGTCATCGACCATGGCGATTTGTAAAATCCCATTTCCCATCGTGAGGGCCGTATCGACGCTGTCCCTCAAACTTTTAGGATCGAGCCGATCCCACTGCAACCGGTCGACCACCAACTGGAATTCATTTCGCGACTGGTATTGCAAGGTGGGTATATCGTCGAGCGGATACACCTTTCCGTTGATCCGCATCCGCACGAAGCCTTGCTGGCGGAGCGATGTGAGGAAGCTCGTGAGGTCGGTGTTTGCATTTGGGGCGACCGGGGCGAGCAGCAATGCCCGGCCAGTGCCTTGAGCAGCCGCTAAGTCTCGAATGCGATCGAGGATTTGATCGCTGGTCTGGCTGCTCACCGGCGCATCGCACTGCGTGCAATGCATCTGGGCAAGACGGGCAAACAACACACGAACGTAATCGTAAATCTCCGTTACCGTCCCGACCGTGCTGCGCGGTGTATGCGATAGATTCCGCTGCTCGATGGCCACGGAGGGACTCAAACCATCGACCCGAGCAACCTTGGCTTTGGGCATTTGACCGACAAACTGCCGTACATACGGGCTCAAACTCTCCACAAACCGACGTTGCCCTTCCGCATACAACGTATCCATCGCCATCGACGTCTTTCCACTGCCGCTTTGACCACAAAAAACGGTCATTCTGTTGCGGGGGATGGTCAAATCGACGTTCTTTAAATTGTGATGTTCCGCGCCAACGACGTGAATATCCTGCAACGCCGGTGCATCTTTTTGTTCCTTCTTCGTTTTGGTTTTCGGCGTAGCTTTCTTTTTCTTCGATACTTTTCGGTGCGACTCGAAATACCGTGCAAGTGCCTTTCCGGTATGCGACGCTTTGCACCGAGAAACCTCTTCTGGAGTCCCTGTGCAAACGACCTGACCACCAGCCTCTCCCCCCTCCGGTCCCAGGTCTATCACCCAGTCGGCTGCTTGGATCAGATCGAGATTGTGCTCGACGACGATCACCGTGTTTCCCAATTCCACCAGGGACTGCAACACGCCGAGTAGTAAATCGATGTCGTAGAAGTGCAAGCCCGTCGTCGGTTCATCCAGCACATACACGGTCTTGCCCGTCGATCGACGACTCAGCTCCTTGGACAATTTGATACGTTGCGCTTCGCCCCCCGATAGGGTCGGGGACGGTTGCCCCAGCTTGAGGTAATCCAATCCGACTCCGTGCAACGTCTCTAGTTTGCTCGCGATCTTTGGAAACTCGCTGAAGTGCTCGAGAGCTTGCTGGACATCGAGCTCCAAGCAATCGGCGATCGATTTCCCTTTGTACTCCACCTGCAATGTCGCTCGGTCGTACCTCTTTCCTTCGCATACCGCGCAGGGAACCCAAAGGTCGGCGAGAAACTCCATATCAAGCCGTACTGCTCCATGCCCCTCACAAGCCGAACATCGGCCTTGCTCCGTATTGAAACTAAATGTGCCCGCATCGAATCCTCGCCGTTTGGATTCAGGCAATTCGGCAAATAGGGAACGTATTTCGTCAAAGACTTTGACATAGGTTGCAGGGTTGCTGCGCGGGGTCCGTCCAATGGGACTTTGATCGATATCAATGACCTTATCAATATGCTCGATCCCTTGGATTTCGCGGTGCTTTCCAGACTCTTCCACACCCCGCTGAAAAACACCCCGAATGGCTGGCGATAGGATCTCGGTGATCAATGAGCTTTTCCCGCTGCCGCTCACACCGGTGACGGCGATGAAGCACCCGAGTGGAATATCAACATCGAGGTTCTTCAGATTGTGATGTTCCGCTCCGAGAATCTTGATTTTCTTCCCGTTTCCAGGCCGTCGCGACTCGGGGGACCGAATGCGCCGGGTTCGATTGAGAAAGCCTCCCGTCAGGCTTTCGTCATTCGAAATAATGTCGTCGAGCGTCCCCGACGCGATTAGCTTCCCCCCTCGAACACCAGGTCCCGGACCGAAATCGACGATGGTGTCCGCGATGCGCATCGTGTCTTCGTCGTGTTCAACAACGATCAGAGTATTCCCTAGATCGCGCAAACGTTGGAGCGAGGCGAGCAACCGATCGTTGTCCCTCGGGTGGAGCCCAATGCTCGGTTCGTCCAACACGTAGAGCACCCCTACCAGTCCGGATCCGATCTGGCTAGCAAGCCGAATACGCTGCGATTCTCCGCCTGACAAAGTCGGAGCCGTCCGATCGAGCGAAAGATACCCGAGACCAACATCGATCAAAAATCGAAGCCTCGCTCGAATCTCCTTGACCGCTTCCTCTCCAATCTGCCATTGGAGTGGGCTCAATTCCAAACCTTCAAAAAATTCACTGCATCGATCGATCGAGAGGCGGGAAACGCCACCGATCGAATACCAAGGGACGTTGTGGAAGCCCTTCGCGTGCGTCTTCAGTCGAATCGATCTCGCTTGTGCATTCAATCGAGAACCGTCGCATGCCGGACACCGACCGATTCGCATACAGCGCTCATGGTTGGCACGCGTAAATGGATTCGACGTCGCGCGATAAGTATCGCGCAACTCAGGTACGATTCCACGGAAGTCTTGTCCATGTAACGCTTTGCCCTTTACCCTCACCGATTCCCCTTGGTAACCGTTGAGCAGCGCTTCTTGCTCCGCCTCTGAGAGTTTCGACCAAGGAGTCGAGAGGAGACTCCCAGTCTCCAATCCCAGGCTTCCCTCAATCGTCGCGCAGTACAGGGAGATCGATCGGCGATACCATCGCGTCATCTCGCTGTGTTTGCCGATCAGTGGAATCGCACCGTTCTTAATCGATTTGTCCGGCAGCTGAATCAATAGCTCGGGATCATAACGAAAAGATTCCCCTAAGCCCTCGCATTCTTGGCACGCCCCCTGTGGGGAATTGAAACTCAACAATTGCGGAGAAGGTGGGGGATAGGATTTGCCACACGAAGCGCACGCGTAACTCGTCGAAAAGACAATATCGTCAGCCGTGTCGTAGGTTGCCGTATCGTCCTCGCCGGGGACCATGGGGGCGAGTAAGAGTGTTCCTTCACCAAATCGAATCGCAGTGTCCACCGCTTCTGCGATCCGCTGCCGACTGCTAGCTTCAACGGAAATGCGATCTACGACCAATTCCACGTGGTGCTTGATCTGTCTCTCCAGGGACGGGGGCTCGGAAAGGAGATACACGCGTTGGTCGATGCGTGCTCGATTAAAGCCTTGTTTACGCAAATCCTCGAACAGATCCCGATGCTCCCCCTTCTGCCCTCGAACAATAGGAGCGAGAAACAAGTAGGGTTTCGAACGATCGAGCCCCATGATCTTCTCGACCATCTGATCGCGAGTCTGCGATGAAATCTGAATCTGACAGTCTGGGCAGAATCCCGTGCCAACTCGTGCAAAGAGAACGCGAAGGAAGTCGTGAATCTCGGTGATCGTCCCTACCGTCGAACGAGGATTATTCCCAGTCGACTTTTGGCTGATCGAGATCGAAGGGCTCAGTCCGGAAAGATAATCCACATCCGGCTTCGGAATCTGACCTACGAACTGACGAGCGTAAGTGGATAGACTCTCCAAATAGCGTCGCTGCCCCTCGGCGTACAATGTGTCGAAAGCGAGCGAACTCTTTCCGCTGCCCGACACGCCGGTAAAGCAAATGAGCTGGTTCCTAGCGAGCGTCAGATCTACGTTTTGAAGGTTGTGTTCGCGAGCACCGCGAACGACGATCGGCAGATCACGCGTCGTTGCCAAGTTTCATTTGCCTCATCAAAAGCGTTTTGTTGATCCCACACACACTGGGGCGTTGTCTTCTAGTGGATTCCCGCCGCTCCCAAATATCGTTCCGCGTCCAAAGCCGCCATGCAACCCGTTCCAGCCGATGTGATGGCTTGTCGGTAATAGTCGTCAGCGACATCTCCCGCTGCGAAGACTCCTGGCACGCTCGTCAATGTTCGGTACGGCTGAGTCCAGCGGATGTATCCACTGGCGTGAGTTTCGACCTGGCCACCTAGGAATTTCGTGTTGGGCGTATGCCCGATTGCCAGAAAGAGTCCCGAGGCCTCGATGTCGCGAGTCGATCCGTCTTCTACATTCTTCAATCGAATGCCTGTTACACCCACGCGATCGTCCGACTCGTTACCGAGCACTTCCTCGACCACCGAGAATTTTACGAGATCGATCTTTGGATTGGACAACGCACGATCCTGCATGATCTTCGAAGCACGCATCTCGCCTCGGCGAAGAATCATGTAAACCTTCGACGCATACTTGGTCAAATAGCTGGCCTCCTCCACGGCCGAATCCCCGCCACCCACTACGACGAGGGGCTTGTTGCGGAAGCGGGGTAAAGCACCATCGCAGACCGCGCAAGCGCTGACGCCACGGTTCTTGTATTTGGTTTCACTCGGCAGTCCCAAGTAATTCGCACTAGCACCCGTCGCAAGGATTACGGTGTGCGTTTCGAAACAACCGTTCTCCGACGTGTGAAGCTTCAGCGGCTGGCCACTAAAGTCAACGGAAGTCACGTCATCGGTGATCACTCTTGTTCCGAAGTTCGTTGCTTGCTGACGCATCAGCTCCATCAACTCAGGACCTGTGACTGCGTGAGGATGCTCTTCGACCGGTGGGAGCATGTACTTGCGGTCCTCGGATATAGCCGATTCTAGAAACTCCTTGAGTTTGCCAGAAGGAAACCCCGCATAGTTTTCCACTTCGGTCGTTTGGGCCAACTGCCCCATCGGATAACGGCCGTTGATCCGATTATCTTCGGTCATTGCCCCTTCGAAGAGCAGAGGCTTCAGATTGGCACGGGCGGCGTAAATCGCAGCAGACCATCCCGCGGGTCCGCTCCCGATGATAATGCAATTTTCAACGTTGCTCATACTAGCTATCCAATGTCCGGGAGAATCGAATCAAGAATTAATCGTCGTGGATTTGTATACGAATTGTACGCGTCCGACCAGTTGCGAACGTTACATGGCGAAGGCGTCCGCGTCCTCTTTCGGTGCGACTTGATAGCCGTGGGGTTCCATCGAACAGCCCGCTCTTCCCTGACTTAGCGAACGGATCGCACTCGAATAACCAAATAGCTCCTTGAGCGGTGCTAACGCGATCACGCTGGTTACCGCTCCGCGGGCTTCGGTTCGCTCGATCAATCCGCGTCGTTGTTGCAAATCGCCGACAATCTCCCCCAAGTAATCGGGGGGAGTGGTGATGTCCATCTTCATGACAGGTTCGAGCAATGTCGGCTCACCCAGTTTGAGCCCTTCGTCGAATGCATCATTGGCGGCGATGCGAAACGCGACTTCATCGGACCCGACTTCCGCTGTCTCGGCTCCCAAAATGCTGATTCGTATTCCCGTAATGGGGAACGATCCGATCAGTCCACCCCCTTCCGCGCGATTGCGAAGCTCCTCCAACGCGGCTTGGCGAAGATTGTCGGGAAGCATCTGCTCGACAGGCGTTCGATCCAGCACGATCACTTTGCCAGAACGATCCTCGAGCGGCTCAAATCGGACGCGAAGCCGCGCGAACAACTGCTGCGATCCGACTTGGCGATGGCATTCGCCCATGACCTCGGCCGTATCGGCGATGGTTTCTCGATAACTGACACGCGGTTTGTAGAATTTCACCGCTAACTTGAAGTCGCGCACCAACCGATTCTTGATCACTTCCAAGTGCAATTCTCCCATTCCGCTGATGAGAGTCTGCCCCGATTCGGCGTTCTCGACCGCATGGAAAGTTGGATCCTGACGCTTGAGCATCTCCAAAACTTCCGCCAGCTTCTTCCGTTCGGTGGTGTTCTCGGGCTCGATCGCCATCGAAATAACCGACTGCGCAAACTGGATCGATGGGAGCTCGATCATCTCGCGGGTATCGCACAGCGTATCCCCCGTGATCGAATCGCGAGGGCCGATCGCGCATGCGATGTCCCCGCACTCCAGTGCATCGATTTGTCCCTGTCGCTCTTTCTTTGTGGCATGGATTTGCCATAACTGGGCGACGTTCTCTTTCTTATCGCGATTGGGATTGTATACGCGGGAATTGGATTCCAAACGTCCCGAATAAACGCGGATCCAAAACATGTCGCCGGTTTTGGCCGGCAAAATCTTGAAAACCAAGCCGCAGAAAGGTTCTTTCGCATCCGGATTTCGCAGCAAAACCTTATCACGCTTCTTGGGATCGACCCCTTCCACGGGCGGTCGATCCAAGGGGCAAGGTAAATACGTCGCCACGCTGTCCAAGAGAGGTTGAACCCCGGCACCGTGCAGGGCAGAGCCACACACCACTGGCTGCAACTTCATTTGAATACAGGCGTCACGAAGCGTTGCCCGAATCAGGTCGCTCGGGATCGGCTTTTCTTCCATCGCCAATTCCATCATTTCGCTGCTATGGGCATAGAGCTTTTCGAGCATCTCATTGCGCCAATCCATCGCGTCGGCTCGAAGCTCCTCCGGAACCTCATGCACCTCGACCGTCTTCCCATTGTCGTCATGGTTAAACGTTAAGAACTTGAGATCGATCAAATCGATGATGCCGCGAAACGGATCGCTCGTGTGCGCCGGTCCTTGCCCGACCGGGATTTGGATTGCGACGGGGTCCGCATGCAAACGGGGACCAATCTCCTCGAGAACGCGGTAAAAGTCCGCCCCTTCACGATCCAATTTGTTGATGAAAACGACGCGAGGAACACCGTACTTATTTGCCTGCCTCCAAACCGTCTCGCTTTGAGCTTCCACCCCCTCGCGGGCCGAAAAGACGACGACAGCGCCGTCGAGAACACGAAGACAGCGTTCGACCTCAGCGGTGAAGTCGACGTGACCAGGAGTATCAAGCAAATTGACCGTGCAATCCTTCCAACGGAACGTCACGCAGGCTGCGAAGATCGTGATGCCCCGTTGCTGTTCCTCAGGATCGTCGTCGGTCTCCGTGGTTCCTGAATCGACTGCCCCAGCGCGGTGCTTGGCTCCGCTCATGTAGAGCATCTGCTCGGTGACCGTAGTCTTTCCGGCGTCGATGTGGGCGATGATACCGATGTTCCGTAAGGTCTTAAGTTCTCGTGCCATAGTGGGAGGCAATGTACCCCCTTCGAACGCGAAATCCTAGCCCTGTAGCGATTCTCGCTCCCTCGCCTTCCTCGCCGCGATAAAGGATTGCACGCAAGCCCCCACGAAGGTCAGACAAATGATCGCCATCGACCAGACCATTCCAAAAGCGAGCATGTTCACTTCTTGGTCCCTCATCAGCTTGATCAATCCGCTGATCCCTTGGAACAAACACAAAAATGCGCCAATCGTTCCGATCAGCGCGGCGGTGTGCATCGCGTGCTTGCGAACCTTCCCGCCCCGCAATGCTATCACCCCTAAAAGGATGAGGACGATGCCAAATCCGGCTGGAATCAGCCAAGTCCCAGGCTTCAGTTCACCTTCGATCAACATGGCGGTAAAGCCGGTCAGTCCGCAGAGCAAAAATCCGAAAAAGACGGTAATCCAAGGCATATTGGGAACTCGTTTTGATGGGGTTACGGAAGAATGGGAGGAGGAGCGACGGGCGGGAGCCCGCCGTGAACCAGCAAGGAACGCCGGTTTGGGAACCAAAAAGTTGACCGCGCGATTTTCGCGTCGTACAGTGGATGGATCCGTGGCGGGTGAATAAGACGCTCGCCACAAGCGAACGCCCGATTCTATTCCTCTTTCGAGTGCATCATGGCGAACTTCGGTTTTCTTGTCCCCACCGGCGGTGGCGAAGACATTCCGCTCAAGAAAGAACGGATCTTGATCGGTCGACGGGACAACTGCGATATCGTCCTCCGATTTCCCAATGTCTCAGGCCAACACTGCCGACTATCGCTGGAACAAGGATATTGGTTCGTCAAGGATCTGGATAGCCGTAACGGCACCAAGGTGAACGGCTACCGCGTCAGCCGAAAGCGATTGGATCCGGGCGTCATCCTCACCATCGCCAAACACCAATACGAAATCCGATACAACCCCGAAGATCTAGGCGCAATGGGGCCTCCTCCAGGGGACGACGACGTCATCGATTTCTCCCATCGTTCCTCCCTGCTGGAACAAGCGGGCTTGGAACGCCGAAAGAAACCAGACTCCGACCACCCCGACGAGTAGAACGGTTGTTGGCACTTCGGTCCCCCCTCCTAGCCGAATCCCCCTGTCAACTTTGCGAACTGCTACACTATCGTCCGACCACTCTCTGACGCGCGACGGGTGGTAGGCAACGAACGTTGTGCCACGAGAGGATCGGCTGATTCGATCGCGCGATGACCTTTGTACAACTGCAAGTGAGGGGTTTCATGCGTCGCCGTTTACCGTTCGAGTCTGCTCCCCAGCTTTCGATTCCACTGCGAACCTTCGCGCTCACGGGCTTGCTCGCCTTCGCGCAGGCACCCTCCTCTCTGGCAGAGAACTGGGGCCATTGGAGAGGTCCCAATGGGAATGGCGTGGCATTAACCGGCCAGCCACCCACCGAGTTCAGCGACACCACGAATGTGAAATGGAAAGTAGCGATTCCCGGCAAGAGCTCGGGCTCACCCGTTGTCTGGGGACAAAAGGTATTCGCCGTAACGGCTGCCCCAACGTCCTCCGGCAACCGACTCGCGTTTCAGGTCTATTGCTTCGATCGTCAGACAGGGAAAACGCTCTGGCAGCAAACGGCCCTGGAAGCCGCTCCCCATGAGAGTACCCACGAGACCAACACCTACGCCTCTGCTTCCCCCTGCACCGACGGTGAACACGTTTACGCACACTTCGGTTCCCAAGGACTTTTCTGCTACACGATGGATGGGAAACTAGTCTGGAAACGGGACTTCGGCGATATGACCATTCGCAATGGTTTCGGCGAAGGGAGCTCCCCGACCATCGTGGACGACAAGATCATCGTCCCATGGGATCACGAACAAGAGTCTAAACTCTTTGCCCTCAACAAAAAAACTGGCGACGTGATCTGGACCGCGAATCGACCTGAACCAACCTGCTGGTCGACTCCCCATATCGCGATATCACCCGACGGCTCTAAGCAAGTTGTGATGAACGGCCAAAATGCAGCCCGCGGTTACGACTTGAACACAGGAAAGGAACTGTGGCATTGCGGCGGTCAAACCGAAAGACCTTGCGCATCCGCAGTTTCCGCCAACGGCACGGCGATCGTCGCGAGTGGATATCGCGGGGCATTCATCGGGGCTTTCGATTTGAGCGGTCGAGGTAATTTGGCTGCCACGGATAAGCTTCGGTGGTCGCATAAAGAGAATACGCCTGATGTCGCTTCTCCGGTTCTCAGCGGCAACCGTGTCTACTACTACAAAGCGAGGACCGGGCTGCTAACCTGCGTCGATATCCAAACTGGCAAGGTTCTTTTTAGTGCCGCTCGCGTTCCGGGAATCAAAGCGACCTACGCATCTCCTATCGCCGCGGGTGGGCATCTCTACTTGACCGACCGGGAAGGTACGATCGTGGTCGTTCGCGATAGCGATTCCCTGGCCGTCGTCGCGACCAATTCCATTGGGGAAGGTGTCGACGCAACGCCGGCAGTGGCGGACAACGAACTCTTCATTCGTGGCGAGAAACATCTCTTCTGCATCGCAGCGCCATGATTCCCCTTGCGATGGAACGATTCAAAATGGTGTGGAGCAATCCGATAAGCCTGCGCTGCAAGCCTCGATTCCAACGGCGATCCTGGGGTGTTTCGCTGGTCGAGTTCTTGGTCGTAATCGCCATCCTCGCAACGCTTATGGGGCTATTGTTCCCTGCCGTCCAAGCCGCGCGCGAGCGAGCGCGCGAGTTGATGTGCAAGAACAACATCGACCAGCTGAACAAGGGACTCGTACATTACATCGAAGTCCACAAACAGCTCCCCAAGCCACCCCAGCCCAATGCGATCAGCGGCTGGATGGTCGAGGTCTTACCCTTTGTCGAACAAAAGAATCTTTACGAAAGACTCCCACTCGAGGGACCGATCGCTGAGCTGCCCGAAATCGCCTATCGGCCCCCGAAGATCTTTCGATGCCCCCGTCGCGAATCGCTGGATCGACAACAAGACGGTGAAATCTTCTTTGGTCATTACGTCCTTTCGACGACGAATCGTCGCGAGCATTTCTCTTTGTTCGATGCGCCGATCGATTTCCAAACGCGTTGGGCCTTGAGCCCCGAGTTGTCAACGCAACAAATCCGCAGTCGAACCGGCCCCCACTCCGGTGGCTACTTCTCCTCACAGGGCTTTCAACAGGGCGTCGGACGCGCCGACTAACCCCAATTGGAAAGTCAGGCCCCATCCCGTCGTCTCCCAGTTGCTTATTGCCTTCTTTCTCCATCAACCGAGCTGAGACCAGCGCCCGTATTAGATTTTCTAGCGACCTCCCCCGTTCCCAGGTATATTGTCCCAGGTCGCCTCCGGCGAGTTCTCTCCATCCTTCCCCTTTTCCCCTCCCATCAAAATGCGTCTTTCGTTGTTTTGCCTTGTGACCTGGGCTGCTCTCGTTCTCTTCGGAACCAGCTCGCAGCCTGCTTCGGCCCAGTCGAATGAATCTTCGCGAAAGCTGGTGCTCATCGCTGGCAAGCCGTCGCACCCACCTCGCATGCATGAGTTCAATGCGGGTGTTCAGCTTTTGAAAAAATGCCTGTCAGAAGTACCCGGGCTCCGAACGGAGTTCACGCTCAATGGCTGGCCACAGGACGAGTCGATGCTGGATGACGCCGATGCCATTGTCTTTTATATGGATGGTGGAGGCGGACATGAAATTGTGAAGGAAAACGGACGCCGATTGAAGAAGATCGAGGCCATGGCCGACAAGGGGCTTGGTCTGGGCTTCATGCACTACGGCGTCGAAATTGTTCCCGACCAAGCCGGTCGCGAGTTCAAGAAGTTTATCGGCGGCCATTACGAACACATGTTCTCGTGTAACCCCATGTGGGAACCGCAGTTTGCCAAGTTCCCCGAGCATCCGATCACCCGCGGCGTGAAACCCTTTACCATCCGCGACGAATGGTACATGAACATGCGATTCCTCTCGGATATCGCCGGCAATGAACCTGCTGTTATCGAAGGAACCAAATTTACACCTATTCTCGTCGCCGCTCCGTCCGATGACGTCCGCGATGGTCCTTACGTTTATCCCAAAGGCCCCTACGAACACATCGTCGCTAACTCCGGTCGATCCGAGGCCATGATGTGGGCGGTCGAGCGAACCGACGGGGGGCGAGGCTTCGGTTTCACTGGTGGTCACAACCACGACAATTGGGGGGACGAGAACTTTCGCAAAGTCGTACTGAACGCCTTGCTTTGGATCGCCAAGGTGGATGTACCGGTCGATGGTGTCAAGTCATCGGTCACCGCAACAGAACTCGATGCCAACCTCGATCCTAAGAATCGCAAGTAGTTTTCGAGAGCCCTCCCCTCCCTTCCATCCCCCCTCCTTCAAAAGGACTATGCCAAATGGCCAATCAGCAACCATCTCGATCGAATCGACGTCGCTTCCTCACTCGTTCCGCTCAAGCCGGCGCGATCACTGCTGCTTGGATGCAAGGGGTCCATTCGGCCGTCGGAAGCCCAGGTATCGACGGTGGCAAAGTTCGATTGGCCAGCGTCGGAGTGGGAGGAATGGGAGCCGCGGACTTGGGGGCGCTGAGCTCGCATGCGAAAGTCGAAGTCGTTGCGCTGTGCGATATCGATGCCCAGCGACTGGCAGCCGCGAAAGAAAAGCATCCGATGGCCAAGGTCTTTAGTGACTACCGCAAAATGCTCGACGCCATGCACGATCAAATCGATGCCGTCAGTGTCTCCACACCTGACCACACCCATGCTCCCGCCGCCATGACTGCGATGAATCATGGAAAACATGTGTATTGCCAGAAACCGCTGACCCATGATGTCTACGAAGCGAGACAACTCAGGCTCGCCGCCGCAAAGGCCAAAGTCGTCACCCAAATGGGAACCCAAATCCACTCCCACACCGCGTACCGAACCGCCGTGAATCTCATTCAAAGCGGCGCGATCGGCAAGGTGAAGGAAGTCCATTCCTGGAGTAGCAAGACCTGGGGCTACGAAGGTCCAGCTCCCATGCAAACTGCAGTTCCAGCCCATGTCGATTGGGACTTGTGGCTCGGAACAGCACCAGCACGTCCCTTTGCCGAGGGTCACTACCATCCTGCGAACTGGCGACGATGGTATGACTTCGGCTGTGGAACCATGGGAGATATGGCGATCCATATTCTCGATCCAGTCTTCACGGCACTGAAACTTGGAACTCCCCACTTGGTGGAATCCTCTAGCCCCGTCCCACCGAAAGATTCCTACGGGCTGAAGAATCAAACCACATTCCGCTTCGGTTCATCCCCCTTCACCACCGACTCCTTTGTTCTCACGTGGAGCGATGGTGGCTTGATGCCGAACACTGCTGATTGGCCAAAGCAGACGGACAAAGAAGGCAAGCCCCTCGGGCTGCCCGATCAAGGCTCGATGTTCGTCGGGGAGAAAGGCTATGTACTCCTTCCTCACGTCGCTCAGCCGATCCTTCTGCCGGAAACGGATTTCAAATCGACCAAGATCGAGATCGCCCCCAATGGCAATCACTATCATCTCTTCATTGATGCCTGCCTGGGAGGAACACCGACAACTGCCAACTTCGATTACGCAGGACCTCTCACGGAAGCGGTGCTACTGGGTGTATTGGCAAACCGATTCCCTGGCTCGCCCCTTCGCTGGAATCCCGATCAAATGAAGATTGAAAATCATTCCGAAGCCCAGGCTCTGATCAAACGGAACTACCGCGAAGGCTTTACCGTCGACGGACTCGCCTGATCGCACGGAACGCCGAACTATTGCAATTCGCGATCTCGCTTCCTCTTCTTTGGCGTTTTGGGGGGCTTGGAGTCCCCCGCACTGGAATCTGCTTGATGGGGTGTTGGCATCGGTGCCTTCACCTCGATGCGCCAACGGATCAATTTCTCATGAAGCTCCTTGGCTTTCGCGGGCTCTCGTTGGACTAGGTTTTTGGATTCGCCAATATCCTCGCGCAGGTTGTAAAGCTCTAATCTGCCATCTTCGAGAAACTCCATGAGCTTCCAATCCCCCTGGTGAATCAAACTGACCGGCGTGGTACGCCAAGTGTTTTCACCCGCCCCCAAATAACCAGGGAAGTGCTGGTAGATCGCGTCCCGTTTCCATTCGCTCGCAGGATCCTTCCACAGGGAAGCCATGCTCACGCCATCGAGAACATGGGACGGCTTTGGAGCCGATGCGATCTCGAGAAGTGTCGGATAGACATCGACATGAATGGTCGGCACGTCGCATGTGGACCCCACGGATACCACGCCGGGCCAGCGAACGATGAATGGGTCGCGAGTCCCTCCTTCGTAGAGACTCCCTTTTCCGCTGCGAAGGGGAGTGTTGTCGGTTACATCTCCCCCCTTCTTAATGCCCTCTCGAACATACCCGCCGACACCACCATTGTCGCTCGTGAAAACCACCAACGTATTGTCGGACAGCTGGAGTTCGTCGAGCAACCGCGTGATGCGGCCTACGCTCTCATCGACCGAGGCAATCATCGCAGCATAAACAGGATCGCGATGTCCTCCAACGGCGGGCTTCGATCGGAACTTCGCAATCCAATCTTCTTTTGCTTGATAGGGCGAATGAACTCCAAAGTGAGGCAAATACAAAAAGAAGGCTTCATCGCGATGGCGGCGGATAAAGTCTTCGGCGCGATCCGTTAAGAAATCTGCCAAATAGGTACCGGGTGGATAATCCGTTTTGGGATTGGTGTTGAAATCAAAGTGCTTCCCCGCACTGGTGATCGCTTCGTCAAAACCTCGTTTGCCAGGATGATACTCTCCGGATTCACCGATATGCCACTTGCCAAAGATGGCCGTCTTGTACCCGGCTTTCCCGAGCTGCTTCGCAATGATATCCCGATCAAGGGGTAATTGCGTCACATTGTCGACAGGCCGAAGGGGGCGCTGTTGCCATGAAAAGCGATCGATTCCACCCACCGTATATACCCCCGTCCGTGCACCGTACTGACCGCTCATCAAGGCAGCGCGGGTAGGAGTGCAATTCTGACACTGGTGGTAATTGGTCATCCGCATCCCTTGCGAAGCCAATCTATCTATATGAGGTGTCTCGTAGTACTTGCTTCCAAAGCATCCCAAGTCCGTGTACCCGAGATCGTCAGCCATAACAAAGACAATATTCGGCCGACGTGGCGATTGCTCACCCTTGGGTGCACCGGTTGGCTGCTCCTCACCAAGAAGGCTCCCGAATGGAGTCTGAGCAGCAACCAATGTGAGTAGAAAAACTAGAGGTTGCACCCAACCCGTTCGAAACCATCGCGTCATTCGGCTCATTTTTAGTACCTTGGGAGAGAATCGTGTCGACCCTCCCAATGTACATGGATCCGCCAGTCTCTTGGAGGACAACCTACTTTTTCTTCTTGGATGTCCCTGTCATAAATGTGACCCACTTGCCATCGCCCCCCAGTATTTTAGAGGTAACGATTATCTCATTTTCCGAGCGAAACTCGTAGATATCATGGAACTTGGTCATGGTCTTTAGATCGCCAATGAAATTGGGGCCTTCCGCCTCCAACGTCAGTATCTTTCCGCTAGCATCGACAGTCCCTTCGTATTTCCACATGAAACTGTTCTCGGAATCAACCCAAGTTCCCACATACTTCTTTAGATTCGGATCGTAACCGATGGTTTGAATGGCGTTCATGGGGGAGCCGAATGACTCGCCCTTCATCTCATTGATGATCCAGAATTCCCCAAGCGGTTTGGAAACGATTGCTGCTGTGCACTTCATCTCCTGCTGCTCCGGTCCCATCTTCGCTGTCGCTTGAGAATCCCACGTCCCAAGGAACTTGTGGAGCCACTTGTGCTCAGCTGTTGGCTTAGGCATCTCAGGTGGTTCTTGGGCAATGATTTGGCCGGCCAGACCAAGGGAAACCAACAAAAGCAGGGATGCGATCAACGACTTCATGAGAATTCTCCTTTGCAGGGAACGTGAAACGGGAACAAGCTCAATCCTATCAGGCAGTCGAACGCCGATCGGCAAAATCGACACCATCTCGCCGATGATGATCTTTTTTGCCGCTCGCAGGAACCATGGAAAACCGTTTCACGACGATGCCGGGAATCACGACGATACCAGGAAGAGGTTATCGCTCCCACCGCAAGTGCTTGTTGAAGAATCCCAAGACCAAGGGTCGCAGATCCTTTTGCTTTGGCTGCAGATGGAACGTATGAGGAGCCCCTTCGATGATCTCGAGTTGATGTTCGATGCCCGCCTTGGCGAGCGCTTCGGCGAACCGAGTCGATTGCTCGACCGGGACGGTCTTGTCCGCCGTGCCATGCAAAATGAGAACGGGGGGATCCTTCGGATCCAGATACGTCTGAACCGAAAACGACTTGTACAATTCCGGCGCATCGGCTCGCTTTGCTCTCAGCGCGCTCACGTCGTCTCGATCGGTAACATCGACCGGACCATACAGATCGACGACGCACCTCACGCTGCACGGAAACTCACCGTACGGTCCGGCAGGGTCCAATCCGCATTCTGGACCGGTAACCCCGACCATGGCGGCCAAATGACCACCAGCCGAACCACCGATGACACCAATTCGTTCCGGATCGATACGATACTTTTCCGCGTTCGCTCGCAACCACCGAACAGCGGTCTTGCAATCGTACAGGTTTTGAGGCCAGCAAGGTTTCTCGCTTTTCGGATCGTGTAGCATGTAATCGATGCTCAGACAGACATAGCCTTCCAATGCACACGTCGTCCCGATGTTGATCTCTCTGGCAGCATCCCGCTTGCCCCCGACCCAACCACCGCCATGGATGATCAAGATCGCTGGACGCCGCTCCGCCGCCTCACGTTCCTTTGCGTCGTCTCCCTTCGATTCCGGAGGAAGGTAAAGGTCCCCCTTCTCGATTCGATCGGCAGGCAGATAAGCGATCTCCTTAACGATCGGAACGTCACTCGAAGAAGACTTTTTCGCCGTGGACTGCTGGGGCTCGATCCCGACGGCCGTACCAGGGTGGAGTATCGAGGAAGCGACCGAGAGGGCGATTCCCGAAAAAAGGCGAACGCCTATGAAGCGTTTGGATTTTCGAGCACCGATCATGGTGCACCCACTAGTTCGGCAACTTTTGTGTCCAAGGCTCGGCCGCGGGTATGAATCGCCGCTACCTTGCCATCTTTGCCGAGGATGGCGATGAAGGGGATAGCGTTGATCCCAAGCCGTGCTACGGCTTCTGTTTCGAAGGCCTTCTTCTCTGGATTGCCGGACACAAAGGTTTTCCACGGAAGCTTTTCTGTGCTCAGAAAGGCATCGAGGCGAGTGCGATCTTCATCCACGTTGATTCCAACCACCTCAACCCCTTGCTCTTTGCGGGTCTCAAGCAGCTTTCGCATGCTCGGAATTTCTTCCAAGCAAGGCCCACACCAAGTCGCCCAGAAGTCGAGCACGACAACCTTGCCTTTGTAATCGTCGATCTGAAACGGTTTCCCTTCCGTGTCAACTAAGCCGGATAGGTCCAGTTCTTTACCCAGCACATCCACACGCTTCCAAAAATTTTCACAAGTCGCTTTGAGCTCCTTGATGTTCTCAGAGGGGGGAAGGGAATCCAATTGTGACTCGACCGTCTTGATCAGTACCTTGGCCGCTTCGATTCTCCCCGAGTACTCCACGTTGGTGGACTGGGAAGCGATGAAGAACGACGTCCATTGCGAAGGGAGATCCTTGAGCACTTGCTGAACCTTAGCTTCGATCTCCTCTGGCTTCATGGCCGTCTCGGACCCAGGCTCGAGGGCTTGCGTCAACGCGTCCAAGCTAGGGGTGCGCTGCGCGAGGAGTTTCCAGGAAGTCATGGAAAGGCTCGTGTCCTTGCTGTCGCGAAACTTGGCCTCCACTTTTTGAGCTAATTCCAGTTGGGGCTTTTCTGTTTTCGCCTCGAGCGCTTCGATTGCACCGGTGATGCTCGATAGGGTTGGTGCTCCTAGTGTTTTGGCCTCAAGCGATTTTTCGATCGTCGCGATCACTGCCTCAGGAGTCGTGGTCCCCTTTTCCAGGTCGCCGATGGACAAGGCCAACAATAGCGCAGCCGCTTGTTCGGCGATTTGAGGCAGCTCGCTCGAAGTCAGTTTGCTTGCGAAGTCCCTGAGATCATCCGAGGAAAGAATATCTCCCATACTCGTCATCTGCGCGAGAGCTTCGAGCTTGGAGAGAGCCGCGAGAGACTTTTGTTCGTCGTCGGCAGCAATTTTGGCCAACGCATCGGCCGCCTTCACCTTGTCTCGACCTAGTTCCATTCCTCGCTTGAGCGCTTCATCGCTAGGCAAAGTCTGACGATTGGCTTCGGCCAGCAGTTCACGCATCGACCGGGAGTTCTTTGCAATGTAGGTTTTGAGCGTCTCGGCATCGGTAAGACTTTCCGGCAGCTTCAGTGTCATAAACTCTCGAGCTGCGATCTTGGGGTCGATTTTCCCAAGTTCGAATTCCGGCGGTGTCGGGGCTGCGGGCATGGCAGGGTCTTTCGATCCTGGCGCCGAATCTGACGACGCAACGGCGGGGGGAACAGGAGCGGCCGCGTTGGTGGTGCTCGCGTCAGCAGCTACCTTGGCATCCTTCTCCGGCGTGCCTCCTGCCGGCTTGGCAGATGCGACTCCACCTTTCTTGTCCGCTGGCATGTAACCGCTGGTTTCCGCGGATATCTCTTCCTTCTTCTCCGGACCGCAACCGAACGAAGTCAACGAGGCGAGCGTGATCGCAATCCAAACGCGGGCGGCTTTTCGGGAGAATGGGGAACTTAGCACGGTCTTCCTACCTTCTACAAAATTTCTCATAACGATGCGCCTAGCAACGCCCGATCGCGGGCCTATTGCGCACCCCCTGAGCTTGACCGATATCCAACCAGATGGCAAGGCCGCCCATGAACCAAACTAAGACGACCCTCGAACCATCCTCCACGCGGCAGAGGTGGAATTTCCCCATCCAACCTTCCATCGGACCAGCCTATTCTCAACCGATCCACCAGGTTCATTTGGATTCCTGCTAGGATGCGTTGTAGATTCCGATCAGATGGCACAACAAGTGCTCGTGGATGATCGGCGACCACAATCTGCCATTACGATTTCAATAGCCCTCCCCGTTAAGGAAACCGATAGATGCTGACTTACCTCCTTTTTCTTGTTCCCCCCATGCTGCTGGCGTTGCTTGCACAATGGATGGTTCAATCACGCTATCGCGCGATGAGCCAGGTTCCCGCTCGGCTTTCGGGAGCGGAGGCTGCGCGTCGGATTCTCGATGCCAATGGTCTTTACGATGTTCCAATCGAACAGGGCCACGGGCACTTGTCCGATCACTATGACCCTAGCTCCAAAGTGGTTCGGCTGAGTCCTGAGGTTTACCAAGGTCACTCGATGGCGTCCGTTGGAATCGCAGCCCACGAAGTCGGACACGCGATCCAAGATGCGAAAAGCTACGCACCTCTCGTGATCCGGAACATGGCGGTGCCCATCGCAGGTTTTGGTAGCTCGATTGCTAGCATTTTGATGATGGCAGCTTTCGGATTGTTGATGGCAGGGCTATCGAAACTTGCCCTACCATTCATGCTCATCGCAATCATCGGATTCTCGGCGGTCGTGGTTTTCCAAGTTGTCAACTTGCCCGTGGAATTCAATGCCAGCACGCGGGCCAAAAACGAACTCGTCGGCCTGGGGTTGATCGGCCCGAGTGAACTTCCCTACGTGAGCAAGGTGCTGAATGCAGCGGCATTGACGTACGTGGCCGCAACGCTCCAATCGGTCGCGCAAGTCGCCTACTACGTCCTGCAATTCCTGTTGATCAGCGGCGCTGGCCAATCGAACCGGGATTCCTAAGCGTTCGATATTGCCTCCAATAGGGAGGTCTTTGTTAGAATCCGTGCTCTGCACTTGACCCTAGAACCAACTAGAGCACGGATATGACTTCATCGATTCGCATCTACAACACCCTCACAAAGACCAAAGAACCCTTTCAGACCGTCGAACCGGGGAAAGTGGGGATGTATCTGTGCGGCCCTACGGTTTACGCCGAGGCCCACATTGGTCACATGGTTGGGCCTGTCATCTTCGATACGATCAAACGCTATTTGGTCTATTCTGGATTCGAAGTGACTTGGGTTGTAAACATCACGGATGTGGATGACAAGCTGATCAATAAGTCGCGAGAAAAGGGCATCTCCATGTTCCAACTCGCAACGCAAATGACGGCTGATTATCTCTCCAACTTGCAATCGCTCGGTGTCGACCAAATCGACCATATGCCGCGAGCCACCGAGAACATGGAAGAGATTATTCGTTTTATCGAAGAGCTGATCGAGAAGGGATTTGCTTACGAAAGCCAAGGAGACGTCTATTTCGACGTTCTCAAAGACCTCGAATACGGCCGCTTGAGCAATCGCACGGCCGATGCCCAGCAAGGGGAAGGGGGCGAAACGGCTTCACGCAAAAGGTCGCCCGGCGACTTCGCCCTTTGGAAATCGTCAAAGCCTGGAGAGCCGAGTTGGTCGAGCCCTTGGGGGAATGGTCGACCCGGTTGGCATATTGAGTGCTCCGCGATGAGCCGGCGAATTCTAGGAAGAACTTTTGATATCCACGGCGGCGGACTCGATCTTGTATTCCCCCACCATGAAAACGAACTGGCACAAAGTCGTTGCTGCCACGGCCAACCCATGGTCCGGTACTGGCTTCACAATGGCTTGATGCGAGCCGATGCGGAAAAAGGAAAGGTGGGAGGGAAAAGCGATCGCGAATCGGAGTCCCCTTCCGCAGAAGAAGCGACCGCCGGAAAGATATCCCGATCCAAAGGGGCCGGCGGACTCGCAACCTTGATCGAGCGCCACACCGGAGAGCGCATTCGATTCTTCCTACTCCGATCCCACTACCGATCTACCACCATCTTCGGCGACACTCCCCTCGATGAAGCCGGTGCATCGCTGGAAACATTTTATCGTCTTATCCAACGATACCAGAAAATCACGGGCGCTGACTTTTACGACGCGTCTGCGATGCCCATCCGAAAACGTCGATCGGACTTTGTCTCTCCCCAAGATGCGCATCCTCTGGTGCAGGAGTTGGTTCAGCTCCGCGAGTCGTTCTTGACCAAGATGGACGACGACTTCAACACTGGCGGCGCTATGGGAGACCTGTTTGAAATCGTACGCGTTCTCAATCGGTTGATCGACAGCGAACAATTGGAGGATCCTGCCAAGCGAACATCCACCCTCACAGCGTCTTTGCAGACCGGCATGAGCATTCTCAAGGAACTGGGGTGGATCCTCGGCATCTTCCTCAAGCCGCCGAAGCAAACCAGCGGGAGCGACAACACCGCGAAGTTGTTAGAGGGAGTCATGCAGCTTGTTATCCAGCTCCGCGCAGACGCGCGTGCAAAACGGGACTTCGCCACCTCCGATGCGGTGCGTGACGGCCTAAACAAGCTTGGAATCAGCATGCAAGACGGCAAGAACGGTACGACCTGGGAAGCCGCATCGTAAGCAAAGGCAAATGCGTGCGACGCGGGGGGACAGCGTCTGTCTGTCCCCCACCTCTGTTGTCCTGGGAATCGCAGGGTGTTCTCTTGTGAAGGGGCGGGCTCGATCTTCACGCGTTTGCACCCAAGCGGCTATCCCGTCGCGCAGGAAATTGCCGCCAATTGGTTATCTTGCCAAGCTCGCCCTTCACCATGAACCGAAATTGGCTTTCTGACCCGTCGCTCTGGTCTGCCATGCCTTACACGGATTGATTTGCATCTTCATGCGGGCCCGGCAGCAACCAGTGTTTCCACCGCTTCGCTTTCCATGACTTCAATTCCTTCGGATGGCAACGCGTCCCAATTCGCTCCGCAATGCTCGCAACTCGCGAGTTCAACTCGACGACGTCGATGACAGGCGCTGCAACACTCATACACTGCAAGTGGATATATTGCGAACGCGGCAAGCGGCACTCCCAGTCCAAACAAAACTGCAAGCAAGCACCAAAGCAACGTCTGCCTTGGTCTCAGTCCTCGATGCCGAGATACGAAGAATATCAAAGCGGTAGAGACCATCATCTGGAGGAAGAGAGGTATATAGTCATTCGTATTGAAATCGAAAAACGATTGCGTGAGGATTAAACTGCCAATGGTCAGCACGGGGGGCAAGGCCCCAAATACAAACAAGGATTCGCTCCGAACACGTCCCAAGGACGCCAGCGTTTCACGAGGCAGGACGAATGTATATTCTCGCGTCTTACCTGCTGTACTACGAGTCACATGGAAATAGCGCTGCATTGCATAGCCATCCAAGTAACTCCAGTTCTCGCTATCGAGATACCAGAGAAAGCCCCCAGATTTCCCATCTATTTTGAGCGTCGACTCCAACGTAAACTGCTTGGGCTGGATGCCAGCCTCAGCCACGTCGCTCTTGTAGATTCGTACGGAATCTCCAGACTGCACGGCAAATCGCTCAATCCCCCCTTTTACGGGGAAGCCAATGGAATCGATCGATTCCTCGATCAATGTCTCGATAGTTCGCTTCTGCAACTCGACGCGTTTGATTCCGTCACTGGTCACAAATGCCCATTCTGCCAATCGATCGAATTGAGCTGACGTAGGATGCGCACGTTCCGAACTGAAAGGAACGGAGGGATAGAAAGAAGCTAACGTCAAAAACCGAGGGATTCTTAGGAAGGGAGTCCCGCGAGACTCGTTGGGGAGCGACACCGCGTCGGACGCGATGACATAATCCAAAACCATCCCCAGAACTGGATTTACCTGGTAAACCAACAGGTATCCCGATGGATCGAAGTACATTTGCCGTTGCCCATCATGACTCGCTTGCACAAATGTCGGATCGAACTGGTTCTCCGGAACTCGCAAGGAGTTAATCGAGAAATGGGTCCCGAAGTCAGAAATCGCGATACCTTCCGGTTTTGAATCGGATGAGTCAGTCATCGGAATCGATTCCAGCACTTCGTTTATTCCGCCTCGGTTTCGTGCAGAACTGCGAATCGCATAGATAGGTATTCCATCCTTATCGAATTCAATCGTTGGATACATGTAGGCGACTTGATCAAGAAAATGAAGGGGCAAAAGACCCACAGCGCCAACGATCAAAATGCTCGATGAGAGGAGTACGGAATTCGTGGCCAGCGACATGGATCGAAGCCGAGTCGGCTCCAGTTCACTCGGTTTCCTCACAAACGAGTGACGTGCGGCAAAGGCCATCACAAGCGCGGATATGCAAGATAAGGCATAAACCAACACCGTCACGATCATTGATGCGTGGATGTGCAGGATGAACGACAAACAGCTGCCTCCGATGGCCGTTGCCAACGGCAACAAACGAGTTCCAAACCAGTTGGATGGCCGGCAAGCGATGGCGATTCCTGCGAAATAGAAACTCGTGCCCGTAACGATCACCAAGAAAGCAGGAACCAATTGCCATGGGCTGACTGGCAAACGGACTGGACCGATCGATGCAAGATAGATCGCGAGTGCACTGAAGGGAATCAACATCCCCAACCCGTAAACTATCAGCCCAACCAGGATGCGTATTCGAAAAATCTGATCCGGAGAGATCGCACGATTTATCAAAAAGGCTCGAGCAGCCTCACGCTCATCAGGTAAAAACGTTACCAGACTCAAGAACGAACCGTAGAGAAGGGAAGTTAACCACGCGATCATGGTTAACTGACTGGATAAACTCGGAGCGTGAATCGTGCGAGAAACATAAATCAAGATCACGCCGAGCAACGCTATTCCCATCGGAAGCCATCGGACTGCGTCTCGGATTTCTTTTCGCAGCAAAGCGTTCATTGCATTCTTCCTTTTCTAACTCTGACTTAACGGGTTGAAGTGGCTGTCGCGCTGTTCCCTAAGAACGAATGCGAGCTTCGCGAACGAGATAGATAAGCGACAACACATTCATCAAAAGACGAATCGCTTCGACTCAGCGATGGACCGCCGATTCGCACCATTGCGGCTTCCGATTCTTGGTCCACGTCGACAACAGCCATCGTTAGCCTTCTCCCTGTTTGGTAGGCATGAATCAGACCGGGAACGCAGGGTACCTGACGAGTCTCCCCGCTGGTATCGCATGACCAAATGGATACCCTTTCCAAGAATGCAGATACGGTGCTGTTCACGAGAATACGACCGTCCACCATTACAAGCACGCGATCCGTCACGCGTTCGATGTCATCCAGCAGATGGCTACTTAAGAGAACGGTACGGGAATCATCTTCCATAAACTCAAGGATTGTTTCATTGAGAGCTCGCCGTGAAACAGGATCCAACCCCAAAGCGGGATCATCCAATATCAAAAGCTCCGGAATACTGCTCATGGTCAATGCAATCGATACTCCCGCGCGCTGACCGCGGCTGAGTGTTCGAATGCGAGCGGTAGGACGAATCCCAAATCGATCAATCGTATTTTGAAACAGAGTCGGATTCCAATTCGGAAATGAATCCGATTGCAGTTGCTCTGAGTCGCGAACGGTCATGCTGCCGTAGGCGAAGTGCCCTTCAATGGTATAGCCAATCCGAGCTCGAACACTGGGAGTCAGAATGGTGCTGTCAACACCGAGAACCGAGCAAGTACCCCGGGTTGGAGCTAGCAGCCCCATCAGCATCTTGATCAACGTTGATTTACCAGCTCCATTGAGCCCCAGCAGACCTGTCACGGTTCCAACTGGAAGATCAAAGGACACCTGCCGAACGGTAGGCGTTTTACCAAAGTATCGAGTCAGATTGTTAGCAGAAATTGCGATCGGCTTCATCGATTCGCCCCTTCCTTGTGAATGAAAACGGAAAGAAAAGTGCCAATGTCGGCCATCACGTCGATCTAATCGCTCGCGGGCTTCAAATTGTTTTCAAAGCGTTCCTGTAAACGCTGAACGATTACTTCGCGCTCAATATCCAACGTGACCGCTTGATTCACCAGCTGTTCGATGTATTCATCAATCCGCCGCAAACGCTCCGCTTTGGTGTACACCTGCCGCCGCTTGGCAACAAAGTAACCTTTGCCCGCCTGCGTTTCTAGAAATCCGCGATCTACTAACTCGGCATACGCTTTCGCCACCGTGTTAGGATTTATCACCAACTCACGAGCCAATTGCCGAACGCTAGGAACCGAAACTCCCACTGATAATTCGCCCGAAGCAACGCCTCGTGTTATCTGGTCGACAATCTGGCGGTAAATGGGCGAGGTACTCCCCGCCACGATCCGAATTGTGAAAGCCATGCGTCCCTCCGTATCTTCTGTACTACATGTAATAATACAGTTTTGAATCCGCACAGTCAAGCCACTTTGACGTTTTGATCTGGATTCTTCCGAGTGCCAACGGAGGGGAGGGCCCTAGACCAGTGAAAGGGGAATCGAGACTATCCAAGTACAGAGCCCCATGAAATCGCTGCTGCCTGGCCGAGCATTTTTGAATTGGACAGAGCGGCGAAACTTGACGCGTTCGGGGCCATTCGTCAGGCTAACGGGATGCAATGATTTCCGCTCGGGACAACCGTTTACCTAATTTTCTCAACGCAACTTAGACGAACAAACTATGCAGACCTGGGTCGCATTGCTCCGCGGCATTAACGTCGGGGGCCGAAATAGGATGTCGATGTCGGATCTGGCTACCACGTTCGAGTCCGCAGACTGTCATTCCGTCCGCACCTACATCCAAAGCGGCAACGTTGTCTTTTCGTCTTCCTCCCGATCGAAACGTGACCTCAACAAAAAGTTGAGTAACGCCATCGAGGGCAAGTTCGGTTTTCGTCCCCATGTGTTTCTGCTGACGGCAGCGGACTTTCGTGATGCTGTCGCTAAAAATCCATTCGCGGAGTCGGTGGCTGAACCCAAGTCGCTTCATTTCTTCTTTCTCGATGCCATACCGGAATCACCAAACCCAACCGACATAGTGGAACTCGCGGCGCCCACCGAGCGCTTTCAGTTGATTGGAAACGTGTTCTACTTGCATGCACCGGACGGCATAGGACGATCGAAACTCGCTGCAGGTGTCGAACGAAGACTTGGTGTCCCTACGACGGCTCGAAACTTCACCACAATCCAAAACCTGGTCTCCTTGCTGGCGGTCGATTGATCCACACCGCGAAACGGAAGACAATATACGTCACACCTTTGCAGGGACTGCCCCCCTATATCGCCATCCCTCACATCCGAGAGGAGATGTAGCTCTCCTAGTTCGAGAAACGCATCTCTAGGGGGCTTCCTCGTGGATTAGCATCAACGATCCAATCGATGGAGTCGCCACCCATTCTAAAACTATTGCTGCGATTTGGATTCGTACCGAGATCCGACTCGATTGTGTATTCGAATCGCAGTATGAAAATCGCAGCTCAGGTATAGTGAACGAGACGACCAAGAGCGGCCTGACCTCGATGCTGAGAACGATGGTGCGGCACGCCGACGGTGGTCTCTCGTCGTGCCCCCATTCCTTTTGGTAGCAAGAGCGCCTTAACGCAAGGAACGTAACAATGCCCTCGTCAGAAGATTTCAAGCAACACGACTCACAAAAATGGCTTGGACTGGTTGGAATATTCACAAGTCATCTGATCGCTTTTTGTGTGCTCTACCTAACGCTGACGAGATTTGTTCCAAGCCTCAAGCTACATTACGCGAGCAATGGGGTAACGCTAACACCCGTATATAATCGTATTGAACACATCTCCGATCTCTTTGTCGCCTACTCGCTGATCTCGTTGGCAATCATCGCCGCGAACGCACTGATCATCGTGATGGTGTCCAAGTATCAACCTCGTTGGCTCTCAACCTATTCCCACTTGGTTCATTCTTGCCTCGCAGTCGCGTTGTTGTTTTCTTTTGCCTGGATGCTGAACCCGCTTTTCTCGACCGTCATGCCCACCGGGAATCTTGCAATCCCAGCGGCAATCACACAGTCTGAACAAGCGAGCGAATCCGCAAATCAATGAGGCTGAACAAGGAGGTCGTAACGCAATTCATGAGAAGAAAATAGAACGCACCAACCTTTGAGTGGTTCAAGGTGAGTGGCTAGCGTTTTTCTCGCCAACGCGCCGAGACGCAAAAGAAGATCGCATAGCGCCCTTCGAAGCTCTCGTCCTCTTGGAATTTGTAAAGTTATCAACCGTAACGATACTCTCACCTCACCGATACCCCTTAAGGTGTTCTGGGGACTCCCATTGAAAAACAGGTAACCACCAATGCGACAACAATCGGGCTTTATTGCATCCGCGACCTCGCTAGCTCCGCTCGACAGCATGATTACTTTGGAAAGAGCGTTTCAGCTTTGCCACAGGAACTTCGCTTTGTCTCTGCAATCGGTGCAAGCGAAAACATAGCCGGCGCCACCACCACCAAAATTAATCCCTCCGCCACCACGCTCTTCCAGCAATGCAACAAATCTCATTCGAGAACCGCAGTCGCACTCGGGGGTCTCATCGGCCTGAATCCAAAGAGGATCTCCGCCGATTTTGCCAAGCACCAACTCGTTCTCGTTGACGGCGTCGACGTAGTTATCGTCGTCCGTTTGATCTTTCACGCTTGAATCATAAGGCTTCAAGCTAACGAAGGTTTCTAGCGGGAGAACCGTTTCTCCATTTTCCGGTGCATGGATTTGGACTGATCCTGGAGTAGCGACAACGACCGCATTGCCGCCTGAGTTCGCATCCCAGTCATTGCACATTCCGGGATCGTTCTGGCACATAAAGATCAGTAAAGATTCGGGCCGCGAATTCCAAATCGGATCGGTTGAATCCGACAACATGATTTGTGCGACAAACTGCATGGACCGGCTGCATGCGCGACAAACGGGCCACTTGAAGCCTGAGACGTCCATTGGAAGTCCACCAATTTTTGTCCTCGAGGGAATCTCGGAATTCTCGATTAGTAGGCCCATAATTTTTACCTCAGATGGATGGAGAAAACGAACGTCTTGCATCACCGATTTTCCGTCAGAGATGCCTTCATCCTGCAAACGCACGAGCCCCACACAGGTGCATGCGATTGTTCAGTACCATTCGCTTGCTTTCAGTAACTAGTTCCGAATTCTGACGCTGGGTGGGGCGAAACACCGGATGATTCTATCGAATCCTGCAGAGCTATTCAAATCCGCGGCGGTCACGGAACACCCCGGCTCCCTAATTGGATCGAGCACGAAGAGTTGACTCGGCGCAAATCAAAACAGCCCGAAAGTTGTTCGCGCGTTCCATGACTCAAGCCATTTTTTGCTTTGTGGTCACAAGACCGATTGGCAGTCAAAGCAAGTTGTATGCAGGTGGTGATGTCCACAACTCCCCGTCACGAATAAACGTTTCCATGAATTTCGAAGCAGGTATTGGTACTCGATAATACAGAGGTCGCCTTGTGTGCGTGCGTCTTCCAGTCTCGTTTCTTCTGCAAACCAAATTCTTCACCCGGGCGATCCAGTCAATGTCGAAACGCTTTGCTAGGCAATTCGGAAAAGGTCGCCAACCATGCCTTCCTTCGTGTAGAGATCCCACACGCGGACGCGCCAATTGACAGGAAATTCTATCGACGCGTTTCTCGCCATCCGTACAAGAGATAGCACAACAGCAACGTTTGCGGTGCGAAAGAGAAGCAATCGAATGGAGTTGTTTCGTGGTTGTCGCATTGTGCAAGCAAGGGTGGCGATCACCATGTCGCCGAAAGTTACGGATCCAAGTTACCCATGACCTGCGAGCTAGAATTGTCAATCGGTTCCTCGTTTATTCGTTTCACGCGATCGCGCTTCGAAGCTTGGTCGATGAAGTGTCCCCCTATGATCATGGCTGCGATCGTTACAGTCATAAAGCACCAGTGGTACCAGCGCCAAGGTTTATTTATAGGGTGCTCCAGCACGAATCTGTCGAACGTATAAAAACAAAGTGTCAATAGTAATATGACTCCCAGGAACACAAGAAGGCGTATTGTCCATGGATTCCCTTCAATCGTTTCGATTCGAGAACCAGAGACTGGGGTCGTTTTTCGAACGTATCCCCACATCCCTAGCAACACAAAAGGCCCCGCACAGGAGTAATACTGGCCAGTGAGACCAATGCAAAGTCCAGCGACAATCACTGCGGCGACTGTCCCGAATGCAAACAGGCGATCCCATCGTCTTCGAGTGAACAAAATGGTGTGCGGTTGAGTCATGTCGATCTAGATTGGACTCTACGTTGATGCCACGATATCGAGGCGGTAACCTAGGCTCTGTTTGAAAACTGGTGTTTTCGTAACTTTGCGAATTTGCGATAATCGACGGATCGCCAATCAAGGAGGATACGATGGCACGTCACAGATTAACCGATTTGCAATGGGAATGCATCGAGGAACTGTTTCCGTCTCCGAAGACAACGGGGCGGCCTCCTACGAACTACCGCTTAGCGTTTGATGCCATTCTTTGGATTCTGCGCACCGGATCGCCTTGGCGCGATCTCCCTGAAGAATTTGGGAAGTGGAGAACTATCTACGGCCTCTACGATAAATGGAACGGTGATGGAACCCTTGACGCTGTTCTGAATAAGCTTCGTTCAGCTCGCATTGATGATGGTGCAATCGATAGTGATCTATGGTGTGTCGATGGGAGCGTCATCCGTGCCCATCGATGTGCTTCTGGCGGTGGAAAAAGGGGGCGCCAGACGAGCCAGCTGATCATGCACTAGGCCGTTCGCGAGGCGGATATTCAACCAAAATCCATCTTCTCGTGGATGGCATGGGCAATCCTCTGGCATTCACCATTACGGGAGGGCAAGCTCATGAGACCACAGCACTGCTCGAGGTCCTCGAGAAGGCCGACAACGATCTTCATGACAGCGAAGGTCGCCCGGTTGCTTGGCCAGTGAATCTTGCAGGAGATAAAGGTTATCGAGCCGAATGGATCGACGAGACGCTCATCGATCTTGGAATCAATCCGATCATCCCGTCGAAGTCGAATGAAGATCGCGACGCACGAACGGCACAATTCGACGGGGATTGTTATCGACGCCGGAATATTGTCGAACGCTCCATAGGTTGGCTCAAAGAGTGTCGACGCGTCTTTTCGCGATTCGAGAAGACCGCCATTAACTACGCTGGGATGATTAAAATGGCGATGATCGAACGATTCCTCCGAATGATGTGTAGTTAACAGTTTTCAAACAGTGCCTAGTCACCGCTAGGAATTGGTAATTACTAATCTTAATTCATCAAGGACGCCAGTTAATCGCCCCGTTCAAGGACTATTCGCGTTGGCATCCGTCTTTTCCACGATGCGAAAACCCCGGCTTCTCACATCGTCGACTCTATTGCCGAAATCTTGAGCGGACGTTGACCACTTCGAGTGTTTCACTCGGCCACCTA
The DNA here is from genome assembly GCF_001610875.1 of Pirellula sp. SH-Sr6A. Classification (NCBI taxonomy): domain Bacteria; kingdom Pseudomonadati; phylum Planctomycetota; class Planctomycetia; order Pirellulales; family Pirellulaceae; genus Pirellula; species Pirellula sp. SH-Sr6A. The sequence continues at coordinate 5,181,790 of NZ_CP011272.1, forward strand.
GTAAATGACACTTACAATTAGCGGTCGCCGGCCAAGCGAGATTGGAGTGGACTGCCAACTGGTCGAGAGCAGGTCCGTTAGGTGACTGAATAGCAGGCCCCCAGTGAATAGCAGACACCCACCTTTTGGGGGGAGAGTGTATAGCAGGCACCGAGAGTGAATAGCAGGCACCCACCTTTTGGGGAGTGAATAGCAGACACGCACCTTTTGGGGGGAGGGGAGGTTTCTCGCAAAGGCGCCAAGACGCAACGAAACGCGATCACCAAATCCGAGGCACCCACCCATAACAGTGAATAGCAGGCACCCACCTTTTGGGGAGTGAATAGCAGACACCCACCTTTTGGGGGGAGGAACAATAAGAAGGCACCCACCTTTTGTCTTCTCCGATAGAAGGCACCCACCTATTGGTGGTGCCTTCCCCGATAGGAGGCACCCATCTTTTGTAATTGCAACACCTAGCACCTTAATAGGAGGCACCCATCTTTTGGAGGACCGAGAGGAAATAGAGGGCACCCACGTTCTGGAGTACCATTCGATCGTAGATTAGGGGCACCCACCTAATGGGGGGCAGTTCAATGGACTGTTCAATGGACTCAAATAGGAAGGGACTCAAATAGGAAGCACCCAACTTTTGGGGGGGAGGAGAGGTTTCGCGCGAAGGCGCAATGATGCAAGCGGGGAGGGGCGGAGATTGGGGGGGGAAGGAGATCAGGCTAGTGAGTTCGGATTACTCGACCCGAAATAGGAGGCACCCACCAAATGGACCCGAAATAGGAGGCACCCACCAAATGGGGGGAGGTAAATCGAGGGCACCCACCTTCTGGAGTACCCTTTGATCAAAGATTGGGGGCACCCACCTATTGGGAGGCAGTTCATTGGACTCAAATAGGAAGCCACCACCTTTTGGGGGGAGGGAGGTTTCACGCGAAGGCGCAAGTGGAGATTTGGGGGCACCCATCTTTTGGAGAATGAAAATGGAAATAGAGGGCACCCACGTTCTGGAGTACGCTTCGATCGGAGATTGGGGGCGCCCACCTTTTGGAGGGGAGGAAACAGTTGATGGCCCTGGGGACCATCGTCTCGCACTGGGGACCATTGTCTCGCGAGTCGAGTTTTTGTCGCCTTTCCCTACTGTCCCTATTGAGTTCGGATTACTCGAATCGATGGAGCCGATGGGAAATAGAGGGCACCCACGTTCTGGAGTACCATTCGATCGTAGATTGGGGGCACCCACCTATTGGGGGGCAGTTCAATGGACTGTTCAATGGACTCAAATAGGAAGGGACTCAAATAGGAAGCACCCACCTTTTGGGGGGGAGGGGAGGTTTCGCGCGAAGGCGCAATGATGCAAGCGGGGAGGGGCGGAGATTGGGGGGGGGGAAGGAGATCAGGCTAGTGAGTTCGGATTACTCGACCCGAAATAGGAGGCACCCACCAAATGGGGGGAGGGAAATCGAGGGCATCCACGTTCTGGAGTGCCCTTCGATCGCAGATTGGCGGCACTCACCTAACCAACCCTTTGATCAAAGATTGGGGGCACCCACCTAACCAACGCTCACCTAACCAACGGAGATTTGGGGGCACCCACCTTTTGGAGGGGAGGAAACAGTTGATGGCCCTGGGGACCATTGTCTCGCCCTGGGGACCATTGTCTCGCGAGACGAGTTTTTGTTGCCTTTCCCTGATGTCCCTAGTGAGTTCGGATTACTCGACTAGATGGGGCCGATGCGTTGCGAACTTGGACTTTCGAAGGTGTCGATCGATAGCGAGCGTTCTCGTCAGGTGTAGGGGACGGTGCTGGTGCCGGGACCGATTCCAGCCTTGGTTTGGCGGGCGTCGGCTGCATGGATCCACTCGGGCGATTGGATCTGCTCGGAGACGCGGGAATGGCTTGCACGCTTTCTGGAGCATAGTCACCTTCGGAGACGATCATTCCCGAATCATAGGATGATTGGCAGCTTGAACATCCAGATGCACCAACGTGACCGGTGCTGCAGGTGGAGCAGTCATTGGGAACATATTGGAATCCCCAAAGCTCTCGAAAACGGCTGAGTGCGCCTGGGCATCGCCCACAGGAATCGCCGCCAATAAAGGTGTTATCGCATCCGCAAGGATCGCAAACGGGTGGTTCGTTGATTTGCTCGTCCCAATACACCTCGCCACACCCCGAGTTGCAATGATTGACGGATAGTCGAGAGGCGATGCGATTGCGCAGTCCTAAACCATCGCAACCGACGTCGCATCCCGTCCCGCATGCGTTACCGTAGCGATCGACAACTTGAATTCCGCAGCAGCCGATCTGCAATGCAAGCGTGAACAAGGCTACCCATCCGAACGCAATTGATCTCATGTCTTGACTCCCAAGGTTGTTGGCTACCAGGGGGAGTATCGGCTCGCATAATCCCTACAATCAGCAAATCTTGCCAAGATTCCCGTTCAAACCTCCCTCGCCTCCCCATTTTTCCCAGTCTGCGTGCGCGGTATTTTGGTCGACGATTGAAGCCTTGGCGGCGAACGTCCGATGGATCAAGGACCGTACCACTGTCTCTCACGAGAATCGGGTTCTATGGACATCGACCGCAACCGCTACTTCATGTTCGGAGTAATCCTATTTCTGTTAGGTCTCCAATTTCGGCTCGTGGATTCTTTTGTCCTGAACGAGAGTAGCACGCGCACGTTACACAAAATTGCGCAACAGTCTAAGATTGCGGACAACAATGTCGCAACGAACATGTATATGGAGATGGGGACTCCCAAGAAATCGATCAAGCCGCCGAACTGGGTTGGTTTTGTTCTCCTCACGGCAGGTGGGGTGATGGCTCTGCATGCCATGGTGCTCCCAAAGCGTTCGTAAAGCGAAGACCCTGCGGTAAGGCACTTTGAAGTGCGCTCCTCGTCTACTCCTCCTTGTCGACCTTCTCTGGAAAAGGATTTCCTCATCATGAGAAATCGGTGGCGAACAGTCCGATCCCCTGCGCTTTGGGTTTTGCTCAGCGCAGCGGCGATTGCAGGCGCATCCAATTGGAGGTCGGAAACTGCTGGATCCGTAGCAACTTGGGGGAGCGAGATCGGCGCTAGCCCGGTTCAGAATCGTTCGAGCGAAGACAAGGAATCTCTGCTCCGTGAAGACACTCCCCTTACTCAGTTGCGGGGACGATTTCGTCAATCGGGCGATCGCATTTTGTTTACCGAAGAGGGGGCCAGCCGATCGATGAAATGCCTGGAGAATCTTTGGCTTCAAAGGATTTTGGATTCGCAGAAAAACGAAGATCGCAAGGTGATTTGGTTGGTCAACAGCGCTCGAGTTACCGAATTCAACGGCGAAAACTTTCTGTTGATTGAGAGCGCGACCAAGACGCGATAGCGAGAACGCGAGCGGTCGTCGCGTTGTTGCCGAAGATTTGAAGTAACCTATTCCGGCCTATGAAGCCGTGGCTGCTTCCGTGGTCTGCTTGGTCATCTCGCGCTGATCCCAAGCCACGCGGATGGCTCTGGGAAGTGATCCAAGGATAAGCTGTCTCTTGTCCGGCTGGTCACTCAATTCGCTCAGAAGGGTTTCTGCTTTTTGAAAGAATGCTTCCGCGAACGCGTTGTCGGGGTTCCCTCTACGTTCGATCCATCCCATTTCAATGTTCGCAATCGCCGCAATGACTTTGTCCGTATCCGGAAACCCCGAGGTCAGCACCTTTCGCAACGAATCTCGAGCCTCTTCGTAATTGGAAGCCTCTATGTGAAGCCTAGCTATTTGAAGCTCGGCCTTGAGGTAATAGTTTCTGCTTACCGCGTCTTTGGGTGGGTAGTACTCGGATATTGCATTCCAATGGCGAAGGTCGTTTTCGAGAATGGCCAAGGCAAATTGTTTCTCGATGGTCTCTTGGCGAGGAACTCCCACTCCTGTTACCGGGCCACCGAACAGATCGTGATAAGTGACTCCATAGACGATACCCATGGTTGCAAGGCCGACGGCTAAACAAGCCGCTGCACGTAAGAGGGGCGCTGCCCAAGCTCGCTTGTCACCTTTGCGAATATTCTTGTTTTGCTCGGTGGCGAGTTGTTGCAATTGCTGCGTTACTGCCAGATTGCTCAGACGTTGATGTTCGATTACCAAACCCGTGAACGGAATCATCTTATCGATGCTGCCACCCATGACTTCATCGATCACACCTCGCAGCGACCTGCTCAGTTCGGCAGCGGTTGCGAATCGTTCTTCCGGACTTTTGTTCAGTAGCTTGTGTACGATATCGACCAGGGAGTCTGGCAAGTCAGGGCGCAGTTGCTTGAGAGATACGGGAATCGCCTGTACGTGCTGCATGGCTAAGGCCAAGGGTGTTTCCCCTGAGAAGGGAGGACGCCCTGAGAGCATGTGATACGCCGTCGCGCCGAGAGAGTACAAGTCGCTACGGGAATCGACGGCCAAGCCTTGGATTTGTTCCGGGCTCATGTAAAGAGGCGTACCGAGCGCGACACCGACTGCCGTCAAGTTCTGCGATTGTCCCCTCGCCCTGGCCAATCCAAAGTCGGCGATCTTGACTTCACCATCGGGTGTAAGAAGTAGGTTATCAGGCTTGATGTCGCGATGAACAAGTCCGATGGATGATGCCTTTTGCAAAGCCGCAGTGGCTTGCCAGAGGATCGAGATCGCTTCCGCCAGCGGGAGCGCACCGCGTCTTTGGATATAAGCGTGGAGATTGCTGCCGGGAACATACTCCTGCGCGATGTAATGGATCGAATCGAACTTCCCGACGTCGTAGACTTGGACAATGTTCGGGTGCATCAATGATGCGACAGCCCTCGCCTCTTGGAGGAAACGCTGCTCATGGTCTTGCGAACCGACGTAATCGGATCGCATCACTTTGAGCGCGACGTGTCGGTGAAGCGATTGTTGAAACGCCAGATATACCTCGGACATCCCACCGACCCCCAGTCGATGCAGGATCGCATAGCCGGCAACGGTCTTGTTGGTCAATTCTGGGGATGAATGGTTGAACATACTAGCGGCTCCAACGCACGGCGATTCGACATTGTTCCGAAGGTCGAAGATTGATGAGAACCTGGCCGTCTTCCACATCCAGTTTAGTCGATTGTCGATGGTGTGCGTCGATTCGCCATGCTTCCTCTGCGTTTTTCAAGAAACTCAGCTTGGTCGAGGCTCGTTTCCCTCGCGTCTCTCGCACCCAGAACAACGAATCGAATGATTCTCGCGGAGCGTCCTCGTCGACCCACATCGTTCCGTCCCGAGGATCGTCCCCTTCGATGCCGACATTGGGAAGATTGCTTTGGGCCAACCAAGCTCCGGAGTCGACTTCGTCGGATGCCAATCGAACGGCCGTCCAATAGGCTGGATCGATTCCGTCCTGTGCGGTCTCTAGCGGGCGTGGCCAGTCCATGCCCAACCGCAACGCAAACCTCGCACATCTGGGGCCATCGTGTGGCAACGGGGTTACCAGATAGCGATGGTCGAATCGCTGGTGAGTCGACAATCCGCCTGCGGCCAGGTAGATCTTGTTCTCAATGTCGTCAATTTCTACCAACTCCACGGTCGCCTGCATGGGAGCGGGGAGTTTACCCTTCGTTCCTTGCTGCCAAGCGGAAAGAGTTGCCGATTCGTTTGCCCAAGCGGTTCGCCATACGCACTGAAAGCGATGATCGTGGGGGGCGTCGCACTCGACGTCAATGTCGATCCATCGCGCCCCCTTCCACAATGTGTAGCGCGTCGTCAGTCTGACAGGCCCCACCCCGGGTACGACCGTTGTTCCTGTCGTTTCGATAACCCCTCGAACAGTAGAGTTCTCAATCAGACGCAGCTCGGTCTTGTCACGGGGCAAGAAATCCGCTTCCTGCCATTTCTTGCCAGCACCCTGTTCTCCCAGAACAATCGAGGCCATCCCGCTCATCCGGCTTCCCCGTTTGTTCGGCACGAAGACCGATCGCAAATGCCCCTTCTTCGGATCGATCTGCACTTCGAGATATTCATTGGCGAGGGTCCAGTCCGAATCTGCGATGCCGGGCCGCTTTCCAGTGAGTTTGCTCAACACACCTGGTCTGGAAAGGACGGGTCGTACAGGCCCCGTTGCCTCATTCAGCCCGGCAGCTCGCACTTTGACAAATCCAAAAGGAGGAAGATCCGCAACCAAATGACTTCGATTGCCCTGGGTGACTGCCCCAACGATACGTGTCGACGAGCCGGAATCGATTTCTCCCGGAATGCTTTCCAAGAAAACGCGTCGAGCGTGACTGCTGTTGTTCACAATCAAATAACCATTTGGCGACCCAGATTCGGTCGCGGCTACTCCAGCCCCTGCAATCATTTCTAACAACCGACTCTTCGCATTCAAGAAATCTGCTTCCAGTTCCTCCGACGAACGGAAAACATCCGGTTGCGCCGAAGCGGTACAGTCCTTACAGCGATGCGCTTTACTCTCTATCGCAAGAATCGATTGGGCGAAATCTCTCGTAATGCACTTCGGGGCAACATTTTGCCATATCCATGCGAGCGATCGGAGGCGGGAGGTTCGAACGAATCGACCGTATGCCCCAAGATGCTCCCGTTGTTGAGCTGCAATCTGGGGAGCATCCCCTACCAACGGAATTCGGAACTGGCGATTCTGAAAAGCGTCCGAGCTGTAGGGTTGATTCGTTGTGGTAAAGAATCTTTCCATTCGATCCAACGATCCCAACGCAGGGGAACGCTTCATCACGGCAGCGAGATCCGCATACGCATCTGCGACTTGGTCGGGCCAATGTGCCAAGACCAATGTGGGGACGTGGTGATAGTCGAGCTGTTTGGAAAGGTGGGAAGTGAAATGCAGGAAAGTTTCTGCATTGGACGCATCGACCACATGCCCCAATACCGCATCGATCGCATCTCCCTCCGAATGGGCTTGCCAGCGAATCTTTGCTGAATCCTTTTCAGGGACAATGCCACCTGACCATGCGTGGATAAGTGCACCGCGGTAGCCATGGCTGAGCAATAGATCGGGGTACAAACTACTCCAACCCGGGGCAAACTGGCTGAATATGGTGGGAGGTTCCACTCCCAGCGTCCGATACGATTCCGCTCCGTCCTTGAAGGCTTGGTCAATCCCCCAGTGGGTAGAAAAACTCGACTGCAATTCGCGTTCGAAACCCCCGATCAACTCCCATTCGCTTTCCACCAGCTTTTGTCGAAGGCGACGCCAAGTCTCGGGCTTCTCGTCGTGAAGCTTCCGCAGCAGAGATCCATTAGCAAGTAGCCCGATCGATTGAGGTGCATCGAGTTGTCTTGAAAATGCCTCGCCCAAGGTTGACTCTGCGAGTAGAACGACTTCGAGGAGATGGATCTGTTGTGAGCAATAGCGATCCCGCTCTTGCGAAACCGTATCGAAGGCGGCCTGGATCCATCGCTCGGTTTCCTCGGCGTCCCCAGCCAAAGCGGCTTTCGCTGCGGAGAGAACTTGTTCAGAAAACGCGAGCCAATCCAAGTTCCACGAGTATCGCAGTTTTCTCGCCATGATTTGGATCTGCAGGACTGCGTATCCAAGAGCATAAAAGTCACTCAAGCACAGAGGAATCGCGTTCGGAATTTCGACTTTTTCATCTGCAAGCCCCTTGGCGATGGCTTCGAACAAGTCTGAGCGCTTTCTACCATTGCTGTCGATGGTCAAGCACTTGCCCAGCGTCAACCGCTCTCGCTGCGGTTGATCCACCTTGTCTCGACTCCACTCCGGTATGACGACGACAGACGATTCGAGTTCCAAGGAACTCGAATCGGAGCGTTTCCACTCGGGTAGGGAATTCAACGCTACTAAAAGTCTCGGGTCCCACCCGACTGTCCAAGCAGCTAGAAAATCGGCCGCCGTTTCATGTCCAACGCCTGTTGGCAAGTCTTCGATAGCATAGCTGGGAACGACGATGACGGAACGCTGAATGGGAGACATCCACGACTTTGATGTTGGTGTGATGAATGAACAACTTTGGACTGACTACTTGTCCAAATTCAATAGCTCGACCTTCCGAAACTCGATCGGGTGGCTTTCGGATTGGAGAGAAATAGTTCCCGACGAAAGCATCTTGGTACCCGCTTTCTCCGCCAACTCTTTGGCATGCGCATCGCGGTCGTCCAGTTGGGGTTTTGCGTATTCCAGGACGAGCTCGCCGTTTACTTTGTGTCGGATCACCTCATTCCCACGCACTTCGATTTCAGCGGTGACCCATTGGTCTCCGTGAAACGTCTTCGACTTGGAATTGGTGCAGTGATTGAGAATCAGTTTTTCGTTCATCACCACGTTGGTTCCCGGGGTGCAGAGATTGCAAGTTGTCCGAGGATTCTTGCCGTCGCCGCCCAAGAACTGGACTTCGATTGAAGCTGGAAAATCTTGGTCCTTGGTCATGGTTTCTGGGCGCTCGCCATGGAGCATGACGCCGCTATTGCGAAGAGCCCAACCGGGCCCTCCTCGCACTTGCTCCCCTACGAATCGATATTCGATTCTTAAGATGTAGTTGGAGAATACATCTTTGTAAAAGAGATGGCCGAAGGTTTCATTGAACTCGCTATATCCCTCGTACCCGACCTTGAGCGCCCCGTTTTCAACTCGAAACGTATTGGCAAAGTTCTCACCGAGATTGTGGTATCGGATTTTCGGTGTCCACCCCGTAAGGTCCTTGCCGTTGAAAAGCTGAATCCATTCTCCTGAGCTGGCAGGCGTCTTCGCTCCTCCGTCCTGCGCCCTTCCAAAAGAACCCAAGGAGAGGGTAACGCCTACGGCACCGGCGAGGGCCAGATTCATCAAAAAGGTTCGTCTCATGGGAGGATCGGCTGGGTAAGGGATTTGGGAGGCAGCAGAGTGAGAGTTGCAAGTATACCGATCGTAGCGATTTTACGAATTGGACTGATCAAAATCGTATCGGGCCGCCACAATCTGAGACGGTCTATTGTACTCGACAATTCTACGGGGCTAGTCTTCCGGGGCTGATAACGCCCCATCGGCACGCTGACTCGTGACCGGCTCCTCTATCCAAACTTTCCCATCAAAGGGCTCAAATCACTTGGAAATCGCGATGCAACTCGTCGACTGGATTTTGCACCTCGACAAACATTTGAATGATCTCATTGGGACAATCGGCCCCGGTTGGCTATACGCGATTATGTTCGCTGTGGTTTTTTGCGAAACCGGATTGGTCGTCACGCCGTTCCTTCCTGGGGATTCGTTGCTTTTCGCCCTCGGGGCGTTGTGCGCTATCGACGATGCCAAACTATCCATTTACGTAATGGCCCCATTGTTGATCGTCGCCGCGATCCTGGGTGATGCTCTGAATTACTGGCTTGGGGCTTGGATTGGACCTCGCGTTTTCACCAGCGAGAGTTCGTGGTGGTTGAGTAAAGCGCATCTGACTCGCGCCCAAGCGTTTTATAGTCGGTACGGTGCGAAGACAATCGTTTTGGCCCGGTTCGTTCCCATCGTTCGGACCTTCGCCCCCTTCGTAGCGGGCATTGGAAAGATGCACTTCTTTCGCTTTTGGATTTACAACGTCATCGGGGCGATTGCGTGGGTCGCGATCTTCTTACTGGCAGGTTATTTCCTAGGCAGGATCGAATTGATTCAAAAGAACTTCTTCCTCGTTACCCTCGGCATCATAGCCGTGAGCGTTATTCCCATCGCCTTGGAATGGTGGATGCATCGCCGCGAAAAGAAGCGGATACAGGGTACGACGCACGATCAAGTTGCAGGGTCATAAAGATCCGTTTCCCAGATGGTCTTGTCCGTGGAAGCGTCGGGACGATAGAGGAAGTCGGACTCTTGGAACGTGACGTTGGAAGTAGGATCGTTGTACTTGATCACACTCACTGGCACGTGGCCTTGCGGTCTCCCCTCTTTGTCTTTCTTCACTCGGAAGTAAACGACCGAGTAGGGGAAGTAAGGGAACGCCGAGGATCGACCGAGCGTTAGTCGCACGGCTGTTGGAAGTCCTTCGTTCTGAGGTTGGACGGCCAAGTTCTCGCGATCGATCCGAGCGGTGCCTGCAATGCGTGGCGGTTCGGTTCGCAATTGTCCTACCAACTGCCAGACATCGATTCCGCTGATGGTCCCTTCTGCGACCTCGTACCAGTGGTACCGCTGATACAAATTGCGAAGCAACTCAGCGTGGCCGCCGACTGCGAGATGGAGCACAACTTCTGGAGACTGTTGCAATTGATGGAGTTTGGGAGTGAGCTTCTCTCGAATCTTTTCGACATTGACGATTCGCGGAGGCTGCTTGTCGATCTGGGTGTACATCAGTCGACCGTCGGATACTTGGATGGAATCGAGGGTTGTTTCACCGGAAGAAAGCCGGGCCGTGTAGCGAAACTGACCTGTCCCGCTTCCAAAGGATTTGTATTCGCCGCTCAGGATGACTTGCTGGCCATAGGCCAAGCTCTGTTGATACACCTTGGCGGCGAGCGGGGGACCAAATACCGCTTGCTGAACGGCGTTGTAGACCAAGATGTTCGGGTCGGTCGTGACCCGGGGGGATTTGCTGTTCGAAGCTACGAGCGGGGCAGCGATCGCAGGCGATTCTTGGGCTTCCAAGTCACCCATTCCAGAACCTATCCAGCTGCCGATCACTCCAATAGAGAGGATGGTGAGCTGAAGGATCCGAGGTTGGGATGGCATATTGGATTTGCTAGCGAACAGATTCGCGAGCCGCATGGGCAAGTTGTATCGGTTTTATCAAAGAAACCAGATCGGCTGTGCCGAACATAGCGATAGGGACGCGCGGAGCGGATTGTAGGTTGATCGCTGGCGTACTGTCCAGGTTGAAAACGTCGGTCTCATAGACCCTACGGCGAGCCGGCTTGACCCACCAAATTCCAGGGGTATTTCGAATGAAAATGCGTAAACGATTACAACTCATGGCTATGATGGGCTTGGGCACTCCCTGCTTGCTCTCCCAATTGGCTATCCCGACTGCAAACGCTGGCGATCTTGGAAAACGCCACAATATGCCACCCGCCTCCCGTTTGGCCGAGCCAGGTCCGATGGTTGGAGGTCCTGGCCCTGGCGTGCTGATGCCCGAGACGATTCCGGTCCCTGGGTACGGAGCTCCAGCTGTTGCACCCACGATCCAGATCCTTTTCAATCAACCTCAGTCGATGAACATCCTTTATGATGTCGTCGGTGATGGTACCTTCGGCAGCGATCCATTGGTCGTTCCTGGTCGTGTTGAGTTTGCTCAAGGCGGCATCTACCGCTTGAAGCTGACCAATATCCCCGGTCGCGAAGGGGTCGAGCTCTATCCGACGATTGAACTTGGATTGGCGAGCTACCGAACCGCTGCTTATCTTGCCCACAATGCGTTAGCCATTCAGTTCACCGAAGACGATTTGGATCAAGCGCTCTCGAGCAATTTCGTCACCAAGGTCATCTACCTTCCCGATCCAGAATTCCAAGGGGAAGCGATCTCGGGTATCGACACGCTCGTCAGCAACCGTTTGGAACCAGGCTTGGATCCTATTGTCGAAGCAGACCGGCGCGGATCGATTCTCGCCATCATTCGGCTTGGAAACAAGGACGTTGAGCTAGCAGGTGTTGGGGGAGCGGCGCTTCCTTACGCTGGCGGAATGATGGGACCCGATGGAATGGTTTGTGGACCGGATGGGATGCCCCTCGGCCCCCAACACAATCCACCGAACATGGTTGCTGGGGTGACGGCGCCTCAATATGGTATGCCGTATACAGGCACCCCGATTGGTTTGGCTGGACCTCCTCATATTCCGTTGGGGCATCCTGCAGGTCTACAGCAACACGTGATGCGTAACCGAACGCACATGAACATTCCTGATCCGACCAAGAAGCTTGATATTTCGGTTCGACATCAACCGGGCTACAGCTATCCGCAGCCACCTAGCAAGGCTCATATCAAAGAGCAGAACATCCACCCCGGTTTTCCAACCGGTGCGCCAGGGTTCTACAACGCGAGCCGCGTAGTGGCCCCGAATCAGTTCAGCAGCCAACCAGCGGGCGTCGCTGGCGAATACTGCCCACCTGGTCAAGTTCGCTAGTGCGAACCGATAGGACAACGGAGCTGGCCCATCTCGATGGGCCAGCTTTTTTAACGACTCTCCGCATCTCTCTTCCAACGGCACTGGTCAACCCGATGTTCCAACGAGTTTCGTTTCCAACGCTGCTCGTCACCTGGCTCACTGCCATCACCCTTTGCATGTTGGCAGTGATCGCGGGTGGCGTACAAGCTCAAGACCTAGGTTCGCGGCTCCCTAAGAACACGCATCCGCTTTTGCGCGACACGATGCCCCCTGGGGAAGTCGGAGCGATCCAATTGGCGCGGAAACCCGAATTGCGAGGAGTTTGGCAAGCGATTGAGATCAAAGGCCCAGCCGGCATGCGAGTCAGCATGGCGGATGCTGGTCAATTCTCCGATGACCTTGCTCAAGCTCGCTTGGCCGTGATGGTCGGATACCCCTACCGAATGCGTCTCTCTGGACTCCCATTCGAAGAGGAAACGGCTCTCTACCCTACGCTCGAGATCATCGATCGAATTCATCCACCTGCCGAGCGAGAGCATCGATTCCCCATTCCTATCGAGCTGGACGAAGATGACCTCGACGACGCGATGCGAGGCGAGATGATCATGAAAGTGATCTATCTGGAAGACAATCAAATCGCTGATCCAGTCGATACCGCAGGCAATCCCCAACGCGTTCTCGACCTTCGTCCCTCGCAAGACGCATTGCAAACCGCAGACCGAATGGGCCGCCCCGTCGCAATCCTCCGCATCGGCTCTCGCGTCCCCAACGTATCGGAAGGTCAGGATTGGGACGCGTTCCTCTTTGGGTGTCCGGCTTGGGTGACCTTAAAACCGATCCCCGACAAACAAATGCTGATCGATCAAGGCAAATGGCCCGCGACTGCAAACAGCGGTTCCATCAGCGATCGCCGTTAGAACATTCCCCCACCAGAACCAACACTGCACCACGGTCATGAAACACACGATGCTACATTCGGTTTGGATGCGATGGGGATGCTTGCTCGCGACGACCATTCCTGTTGTTGGTTGCCAGTCCATTCCATCGTCCTTCGTGACACCGGAGAGCCGGCAAGCTCGTCAGCAGAGCTATGCCCAAACTCCACTGGCGCAGTCAGTTGCAGCAAAACAACAAGCTGCACCCTCCGGCCTCGCCACTCCTTCGCCTGCAAACATAGCCCGATCCTCACAGGCCCCGGGGGCTACGATCAACGCGAACGATATCCAGTTGGTCCAACATACGGAGCCCAGTGGCCAGGCCTACAGTGTCCCAAGGGAGCCGATGGTAACGGTTCCTCAACCTGGAGCATATCCACCACCCGTATATGGCACACCCGCTTATGGTGCACCCGCTGGTTATGGACATTCAGGACACTCGGGCGGCGGCTGCCAATGCTGCAATCCATCAGGAGGTGCGTATCGTCCGCTCTACCCACAACTCGATGGCGGACAATGGGACGCGTGCGAGCCTCAAGCCTATGCCGTTCCTCGTCAGTCCGATCCGCAGGAATACTTGTTCGATGGGGGCGATCATGAGCCCTTGGTGCGCGTTCGCAAAGACAATAGTCTGACCGGACTCGATCCGGAAGACACGGTCATTCAGTACGACACGGCCGATGGCCGCACGTTGGTGGAGAGCGGTTGCCGCGTATCGATCTATGCACCGCGTTTCGCAAGCGTCCGTAAAAAGACATCGATCGCCCAGAGCGACGTTGCGCAGCGACTTCGAACGACCGACCAACCGTACGGCCCTGGTCAATTCGTGGACAAACTACCATCGCGCGATGTGATGCAACCCACTCGTTCGGTTGCGCAAGACCGCGTGCACGTGGTCGAGTCGGTTCGCGATCGACGGGGACCCGTACCGGCGGAAATGGTTCTTCCGATGTTAGAGATCAGCGAAGTGTTGGCACCCTATGCAGATCTTGCTTTATTCCGATCGGGCGATTTGAAGAGTACGGATTTAGCCAAACTCGCGGTTGGGACGGCGGCCGCTCAAGCTTGGGCAAACGTCGAAGAAATCAACGTGCTGGTCGATGGTGTTGAAGCGACAGAGACGTCTTCGGCGAAGCGTGCCCAGGACCTTGTGCTTTACGAGTACAAAGGGGCTCGAATTCGGCTATGTAAAGTCGCATCCGAGCAGATGGCCAATCCTGGCGATGTGATTTCCTTCACCATTCGTTTCGACAATGTCGGAGAACAGCACCTGTCGAACTTGGTGATCACCGACTCGCTGACACCTCGTTTGGAATTCATCCCAGGCTCGGACAAGTCGAGTTTGAAAGGGACATTCACGGCCACGCCAAACGCGGTCGGGTCGGAGGTTCTCCGGTGGGAGATCACCGAGGGTATCAAACCCGGCAATGGCGGCGTCGTCCGATTCGACTGCAAGGTGCGGTAAATAAAACCGGAGCCTTGAGGGCTCCGGTTTGTGTGAAGTGGACTAGCTCTGCAGGGTTTGCGAGAACTATTGCCAAACGCGTTGGTCGTTCTTCCAGCTCTTGCCCGCATCGGCGGTGTTGAGCTGATCGTTCTCTTTGCTGACGCTAGCGATGACGTTCCAGGAATCGACCATCACGCCACCGCTGGCAGATACCAAGAATCCTTGGGCGGTTCGAACAAAGCTGCATTGGGGATCGAGCGAGGTTGGGAACTCTACTTTATTGAGTTGTACGGAGGCTTTTTCACCGAGCAAGCTTGCGAGGTCGCATCCTGCGATGTCCTCCAGACCTTGAGATTCGATAATCGCTGCGACGACGCACAGGTCCATCACGTTGCGAAGTTCGCCAAAGACTGGCTCCTTCACCGCCAATTCGTCTAGTTTCGAGGTGAAGAGATCGGCCCACTTCTTCGCGATAGGATCTGCCTTGCCTTTGGCGACGCGCGTGCCATCGGAGGAGATTTGCTCGACTTCGGTCAGTGTTTTGATCCCTTTACCGGTTAGTTGCCAAGCCAATTTGTCTTTGCTGTGCTCGATCGAACTGTAATCGCAGGCCATCCACCAACGGGATTGAAGATTCTTGCTAGCCGAATTGCTGACCATCTCCAGGTAGCTGGGGAGACCCGAAACCGGAGCCTTCACGAGGTTCATGCCGTACAGCTTCATTTTGTAATCGGCTGCGAGGATGACACGAGCCATGTGGCTGTCGGGAGCGACCCCTTCCAGCTTCACTTGCTGAGGACCGAAGGCCTGTCGCATCGCTGCTTCGAGGGACTGCCAATTGACTTGGGCAGCATTGATTCGGTTTTGAGAGAGCAAATGGGATAGCCGTGCACTTCCTTCCTTTGTCGGTTCGATCGAGACCGAGATGCCGGTTTGTCGCGCCGACTCAACCGTCTTGAATGCGTTGAGCAGGTCATCGAGATGAACAGATGGCTTCCCAGACTTCGCGCCGACGATCGTTCCGTTTGGACCGACGGTCCAAGGTTCTGCAGGACCGGCCAAAACGATATCGTTTCGTTCTGGATAAACGAAGATCTTTTCCACACGGGTGAGGCCGCCGAGGAACATGACTTCTTCGGGCAATGCTTTTCCGGTTGCGATGCTTTCCTGAACTGCGTTACGGATTCCTTTGAGAGAAATCAATCGCAGCTCGACCGATTGTTGAAGCTCTCCGGTGGGGCCGACCAAATTGGCTCGAGTTTGCTCCAGAGCATCGGATGCGTCTTCTTCGGTGATGGTGCGCATGACCCCATCTGCATCGATCCGAACCCCCCCGACGGCGCGTCCGAAGAATCCGTTGTTATTGAAGTTCTGCGCGAAGAGTGGAGTCGAAGAGAATACCAAACCGGCCGCGATGGCGAAGGGAATCGAACGCTTGGCCACCGGGAGGCTCGCAAGCGCGCCCAGGGAAGTTGCGCACAAACTTCGAAAACCCATAGTCGGAACTCCAATCAATTGGCTTGCAAAAATAAGTCGAATGAGAAACTAGATCTTGGGCGAACGCCGAGGGCGATCAAACTGTATCTTATTGTGGATCGTCCGCCTTTGACTTTCCACCATAACTGCTGGAAAAATCGGGAACAGTCTTTCTTTCCGAAGGGACGGCGACCGCACGGACGTTTTCTAGGGTAATTTCAAGCCATTCGCGATGCAACAAAACAATAGTTCCGCCTACCTTATAATTCGGCAAGGATCGAGATGGACCGATGTTTTTCGCTTGGAACCCGGTCGCCCGCTCATTGTCGGCCGAGCGTCCTCCAACGAGATTCCCGTGGCGGATGATCGCTCCAGCCGCCGGCATGCGGAGATCTACTTCGACGATGGATGGTACGTGCGGGATCTCGGTTCGAGGAACGGGACCTTTGTCGACGGTCGAAAAATTGAGCAGTCCCAGCTGTTGAACCCTGGGAGCACCATCGCCGTCGCGTCCTGCAAGATGACATTTACGAACAGTTTGGAGGAGGTCGCTCCTCCGTTGGAGGTGGAAGGTCCGGGCCCAGAATCGACGCGAGAGGGGGGAATCGAGGTCTCGCGAATCATCCATCGCCAGTCGAAATCGGCCATTTTGGATCCCGAGGCGTTTCAGCAAGTCATCCGAAAGGATCGCGTCGGGGAGCCGATGGCCAGTTTGGCCCCTCCGATTGCCCCCGCCATCGCACTCCTCCAGTTGGCCTTCGAGCTGGCTCGTGAAAACAACCTCTTCCGGGGATGCGAAAGAGCTTTGGATCGACTGTTGGATGAAACCCAATGCCAGTCGGCCGGTATTCTCAAGATCGAGTCGTCCGAATCGGGTAATGCGGAACGCAAAGTTCTGGCCGCGGTCCAGCGTTCCGGAAAGGCGTATCATCCCGTTTCCGACTCTCTCGCGGCGAGCGTTCTTCGCGAAGGGAATGCTTTGCTGGCTCGCAATATTCACGACAGCGAATTGGCCGGCGGCGTATCCTATGGCAATACGATGGCCAACAGTCAGGTCCACGCGACGTCCAGTGCAATCCTGGCCCCCATTCGCGAAGGGGCTGAGTGTGTCGGATTCGTACACTTGTACAGCCGCGTCGGGGAGCCCGATTTGGCTCCGGAGCACCTGGAAGTTGCGCTCGCAATAGCCGATGTCGTCGGGACTTTTTTTGCGAACATCCAAAAGCAACAGCAGCTTGAAATCAAACTCAAATCTTCGCGAAGCCGGATCAACGAGCTTGAACAACAGCTGGGACGTTCCGAGGAATGGATCAGCTCCTCGCAAGCGATGGATCGATTGCGTGAGCAGGTCGCTCGGGTCGGTCCTACCTCCGCAACGGTCTTGCTTCGAGGCGAAAGCGGATCGGGCAAGGAGTTGGTGGCACGCAGCATCCACGACTCAAGCCAACGGGCTGCGGGGCCATTTGTTGCCATCAATTGCGCCGCACTCACTCCGACGTTGCTAGAAAGCGAACTGTTCGGCCACGAAAAGGGATCGTTCACCGGTGCCACGGAACGCAAACTAGGAAAGTTCGAGCAGGCTCATCAAGGTACGCTTATGCTCGACGAGTTAGGCGAAATGAGTTTGGAGATCCAGGCGAAGTTTCTTCGGGTGCTGGAAGGGAAACCGTTTGAGCGCGTAGGTGGAAGCAAGCCCATTCAAGTCGACGTGCGTGTGGTCGCGGCGACGAACAAGGATCTGGAGCAAGCGGTCGCGGATGGTTCGTTTCGGTCCGATCTCTACTTTCGTCTCCGGGTGATCGAATTGCGGATCCCGGCCCTCCGCGAACGTCCCGACGATATCCTCCCGATCGCCGAACATTTTCTCGCTCAGTTTCGCTCGAAGAGCGGGCACGGTCCCGAGGGCTTTAGTGACCGCGCTCGAGCTGCGATGCGAGCATATCATTGGCCCGGGAACGTTCGCGAGCTTCGCAATGCCGTGGAGCGAGCCTTTGTGCTCTGCAACGGGGTTTTGGCCGATCCCGAAGATTTGGCACTTTCTTATCTGCAGATCCCCGGAATTCCTTCGTTGGGAGGGCAATCTGCCGCAAATCAGCCGGCAGGGTACCAGGAGCGGACTTTGGAGGATGTCGAGATGGAGCATATCGCCGCGACCCTCGAATACACGGGTGGACAAAAGAACCGAGCTGCGGCTATTCTCGGCATAGAACGATCTACCCTCGACCGAAAAATCAAACGACAGAAGAGCGATTCCCCATGATCCAGTCCTCGGGTTTTCCCACACAGTACATACCCTTGGTGGAATCTGCTGGCGGGCTCATCTTCGACTGCGATGGAACGCTCGTAGACTCCATGCCCCTCCATTTTTTGGCTTGGCATCAGACCATGCTCCGTTACGGACTACGACTACCTGAAGATCGTTTTTATGCGCTGGGGGGAATGCCGAGCCATCGCATCATTGAGATGCTAGCCGCAGAGCAATCGGTCGAAGTGGATGCCCAGCACGCAGCCATCGAAAAAGAACAAGCCTTCTTGGAGCGGTTGCATCTGCTCGAGCCAATCGATTCGGTGTTGGAGATTGCTCGGGCGCATCGAGGTGTTAAGCCTATATCGGTTGCCAGCGGTGGTTTCCGGAAAATCATTACAAGGCAGTTAGAGATCATTGAGTGTCTCGACTGGTTCGATGCGATCGTCACGGCTGAAGACACTTCGCGGCACAAGCCTGAGCCCGATGTCTTTCTCGAGGCCGCTCGTCGTATGGGGGTTGCGCCGGAGAAATGCTTGGTCTTCGAAGATGCCGATCTAGGTGTCGAGGCCGCGCGCCGCGCCGGGATGCCCTGCATCGATATACGATCGTTTTACACCGCCAAGAGAATCCCGGTCGCGTAGCTGATATGATCCAGTTCCGGTGGTTGGGACTCTGTATCGCGGCCATCGCATTTATGGTGGCCCTACCCGCGTCGAGCCAGCTTCGATTGGATCGGTCGCTGGAGAAAATGTTTCCGGATGACGCGCCGACGCGCATTGCCTTTGAAAGTCTCGAACAAATCTTTGGCGTCTCCGAGTTGATCGTGTTTGCTTACCGCGATCCTGATCTTTGGGCCGAAGATAGAAGCGGATTGGAACGGCTGCAACGCATTCGAAAGCGCATTGAATCCATACCCGGAATCGATTCGGCGCTCGACCTTTCTAAATTGGATGGAATGCTCTCAAGTCTTCAACCTAGCCCTTCAGGGTTCTTGGGTGCACTAGGGGGTGCGAAGACCAGCAAGCGTCCATTGCTGGATGAAGAGAATGAGATTGCAAAGGATCTGAAAAAGCTCTTTGAAGGCCAAACGCATGCCGCCGATTCCGATCTGGTTGCCGTCGCTTGCATTCTGAAGGAAAACAGTTTGCCAGAGGGGTATCGCGATGTTCTCGCGGAGCTCCGGTCCGTGGATTTGGAATCGTCTCAGCGGCCGCTGTTGGTGGGGCAGCGCGTAATGCTTGAGGAGGGTTTTGATGCGATCGAGGAGGATGGGAGGAGATTGAGCTTTTACGTCGGCGGTGCATTGGTCGTTCTTCTGACCGTCGGCATTCGATCGTTGCGATGGGCACTCATCACGATTGTGGTGGTGCAATGGTCGTTGGTGGTCACTCGAGCCTTGCTGGTTCTCTTCGATTGGGAATTGACCATGGTCTCGTCGATGTTGGCGTCGATCGTGACGGTGATCGCGGTGGCGACCGCTATGCATTGGATGTTGGCCTACCAAAGATTGTGCCGACTAGGAGCGAGCCCCGAAGAAGCATTGCAGAGTTCCTTTTATTCGCTTCGAGGTCCGATCGCTTGGGCGTGCATCACCGATGCGATTGGTTTTGCATCGCTGACATTTTCCAACGTTGGGCCGGTGCAAGATTACGGTTGGATGATGGCCCTGGCATCTTTGGTCGTCTTAGCCGGTATCGTTCTATGTATTCCCGGGTTGGCATTGATCCCGCTTCTACCTGATCGTTTGCAAGAACGCGTATACCTTTCACCCGCCATGCAAGGCTTGCCCTGGCTCGAAGAGGATTGGCTCAAACCGGTTTTATTGCAGGTCCAAAGTTGGGTCTGTCGATTCCCCCACTTCCTGATGATTGGATCCTCGGTTATCACGGTTTTGGCATTGATCGGAAGTTTGCGAATCCAGGTCGAAACGGATTTCATTAAAAACTTTCGGAGGGATGCACCGATCGCGATCGCTTACCGGGCTGTCGAAAACGAATTGGGTGGGGCGGGGGTTTGGGATGTGATCGTTCCGATTCCTAAGCCTGCGCGGGAGGAGGATTTGCAAGCCATCCGCGAGCTTGAAAGGGAACTTCGCTCGATCGCGATCGAGTCAGAGGATGGACCGCTTCGATTGACCAGCGCCATGAGTTTGGTCGATGCAGACGACATTGTCAGCCGAAACGCTTGGTTGAGCCCCATTGGGTTTGAAGGCCGATTGATTGGGATGCGGCCCGCCATGGGTAGCTTCTTTGACAGCCTGCTTGCCGAATCGAGTGGCGAAATGGATGGCGCTAACCGTTTTCTCAGGATCATGCTCCGTGCGAGAGAGCAGACCGACGCTATGGGGAAAGAGAAATTGATTGAAGCGGTTCGATCAGCAATCGATACTTTTCCATCGCGAACTGGGGTGCAACCCTTCGTTTCTGGCTACTACGTTCTCCTGGCAGAACTTGTTAGAAGTGTGGTGTCTGATCAGTGGATTTGCTTTGCAATTGCATCCGTCGGGATCTGGTTGGCAATCGCTTTGGCCATGCGCAGCCTCGTTTATGCGACCGTTGCCTTGATCCCCAACGCGATCCCTAGCCTTTGTATTCTCGGATGGTTTGGATGGACAGGGACGCAAGTCAATTTAGGGGCAGCGATGATTGCGGCGGTGTCGATGGGATTGAGCGTCGATTCATCCATTCATTATCTGACCCGTTTCCATCGGGAAAGAAAGAAGCTCGAGAGCTTCGACGAGGCTTTGCAAGCGGCTCAGTCGGAAATCGGACTATCGGTCTTTTTCTCGACCTTCGCATTGATGATGGGGTTTGGAGCACTAGCGATGAGCGACTTTTTGCCGACCGTTGTATTCGGAACGACGGCGGCATGCACGATGTTAGGAGGGATGATTGGCAATCTAGTCTTATTGCCAGCCCTGTTGCAATCCGTCCGCAAGATCTTGTGATACAGTACAAGCGAAGATGTGCGACCGTCGGGAACGATCGCACACGTTCCAGTTTGAACCTGTTTCGATATGCAAGTCTGAGGAAGCTGTGGGAAGAGAACCGCTGGAAGCGGAATGCAAGTTTCGCGTGGAGAATGCAGCCCATCTAGAGGCCAAACTGCTTGGTGTCCACGCAAAATTCGTGGGAAGGGAGCATCACTGCGATACCTATCTGCGGCATCCAGCACGCGACTTTCGCACGACCGACGAGGCGCTTCGGATTCGAGAAATCGACGGGCGGCCTCACGTCACGTACAAAGGCCCGCGTCAACCGGGTCCGATCAAGATTCGACCGGAGATCGAGCTCCCATTGGTACCTGATACTTCGACCGAATGGTTTCAAATCTGGGAATGTCTTGGATTTCAAATCGCTGCCAAGGTAGAGAAACATCGAGACATATACCAGGTTGAACAGGAAGGTCGATTGCTAACCGTTACGATCGATCGCGTGGATAATCTTGGGGTCTTTGCCGAAATCGAACGAGTCGTAGGAAGCAGCGAGGAGGCTGAGATGGCTCAACGCGACATCCTTGCGTTGGCTGAACTTCTAGGTCTGCACGGGGTCGAGCGACGTAGTTACCTTGGTCTCCTCCTCGAGAAATCGACCGACGAAGCCTAACCCCCGTTTCGTCTTCACTTAGCGTCTTAACGCCTTTGCGAGAAACTTGGAGCATGAAGAAGTGGCGCGCCAAGGCGCAACGCTCGCAGAGGGAAAACGAAGCGTGTTAGATGGTTCTGTCTGTATACTTTCGCTTGTCGATTAGCTTATAAACGACCAACCAACAACAGGTGTTCCATTTCGTCTTCACTTAGCGTCTTGGCGCCTTTGCGAGAAAATTGGAGCATGAAGAAGTGGCGCGCCAAGGCGCAACGCTCGCAGAGGGAAAACGAAGCGTGTTAGATGGTTCTGTCTGTATACTTTCGCTTGTCGATTAGCTTATAAACGACCAACCAACAACAGGTGTTCCATTTCGTCTTCACTTAGCGTCTTGGCGCCTTTGCGAGAAAATTGGATGCGTGGAGAGGTGGCGCGCCAAGGCGCAAAGCTCGCAGAGGGAATTCAGGGATAGATGTGAGAGGATAAGGGAGGATGACGGGTTGTGATAAGAGATACGATGGCAGTTCGTAACGAACTTTCTAGCCGCTTCACCCGGCTCTCATTACCCCAAACTTGTCTTGCCTTAGCGTCTTGGCGCCTTGGCGAGAATCTTGGAGCTTGAATCAGTTACGCCTTGGCGAGGAACTCTCTCCAGTCGAGTTTCGTCGTCATTAGGGATTGGTAAGGTCTGGTGCCCAGAGCCCGGGTTTGAGCGAGGGAGTTTCTCCAGATGGCGGATAGGTCGTTTTCACGGCCGCTTGAAGTTGTTTTGAGAGTTCATCTCGGATCGAGGCGAAATCCGATTCGTTCGCAAGATTTCGGATTTCATGCGGGTCCTTGTCATGATCATAGAGTTCGCGGCCCCGTTCTCCCTCGGCCCATTCGGTGTACCGATATCGATCCGTACGCAGGCTGTATCCAAAGAATCGCTTTCCATCAGCACCGACGTTCGTCGTCACCGCCGCGGCTGCTTGCCCGCCACCCCGCATGACTTGCGTTAAAGCCCAGCCACGTCCTTTCGTTTCCGGGGCATTCAAAATAGGAACGAGACTCTCGCCTTGCAACGCGTCTTGCGTCGGGACTTGGCATAGTTCCGCAAGTGTCGGATAGAGATCGACGTGCGAGACGGGCGTCTTCGCAACTTGTCCTGCTTGCTTTGAGTTGGGAGTCACGATCAAAAGGGGGACCCGTGCGCTCTCTTCGAATAGACTCATTTTCTGCCACAGCCCATGCTCGCCCATGTGGTATCCGTGGTCGCTTGTAAAGACGATGATGGTGTTCTCGGATAGTTTCAATCGGTCCAGGGTATCGACGACTCGGCCTACTTGGGAATCCATGAAACTGATGCTGGCCAAGTAGGCTTGCCGAGCTTCTTGGCGAAGTTCATCCGTCAACTTGTCTTGCTCCCGTTTATAGCTCCCCAAGCCGGGTGCTGGGATATCTTTTTGATCTTCGTCGATCCCTTGAACGACCGGCATCGATTCTCGGGGGTATTTGGAAAAGTACGTTTTGGGAGCAACGTAAGGCGTGTGGGGGCGAAAGAATCCGAGGGCCAGAAAGAAGGGCCGATCATTTTGTTTGGAACAACGTTCCAACACCCATTCCGCATCCGAAGCCATCAATCCATCGGTATGTTTGGCATCTGGTTCAGGGGAAGCAAACCAGCTCAGCGTACCGCCGAATTGTCCGGGAGTCAGAGAATAGATCTGCGGTTCTTCTACCAACCGATCGACGCCGGCAGGGTTGATTTCCATTTCCCAGCTACCGGGATCATCATGCCCGTTGGTTCCGATCGAGCGAGGAACGTTGTAGTGATATAGCTTTCCGATGCGCGTTACAAAGTAGCCCGCATTGCGAAACGCTTGCGGGAGACTTCGGTGCGTCGGAATGGTTTGACGAAATATCTGGGCATTGGCGAGAATTCCGGTCGAGTTCGGGTAGAGGCCGGTAAGCATCGAGTTACGACTTGGACCGCATAAGGGGAACGTGCAATACGCCCGATCAAATCGCACACCCCGAGCTGCCAACCGATCGATATTCGGTGTTTTGGCCAGAGGATCCCCGTAGCATCCGAGCATGTTGTTCAAGTCGTCGGAGATGATAAAGAGGACATTGGGGCGGCTGTCTGCAGCAGGAGCGATAGGGCAGCAGACTAGCAAAAGCAGCATCCCTAGGGAGAGGGGAAGTCGATGCATGGCAAATGGAACCTCTGAACGAGCTTGCGCGAAACGTCACTTTCCGGACGATCCGTATGATACTGGGAAGCGCAGGTCTTGGGGCAACAGGCCATTGTGGTATTCTGGAGGTTACGAGCCATTTTGAAAATGCGAAAGTAAGACGCGTCAGAACGTGAAAAGGAGGCGGCCATCCTTGACGCTTACTTGAATGCGCTCGGAATGCTTCTGCTTTTCGAACAGGCTGAATAGCAGGGGCTATGCCATTAGGTGTCTATGAGCGCATTAGGCGAAATCCGCTCAACCGGTTTATGGCCAAGGTCGAAAAGGCAGAATCAGGCGGCTGGGAATGGCGTAGCTGCCGCATGCATGACGGCAACGGGCGGTTCTGGAACGGCTCGAGGGACTCGCACTAGCATCGCTGGTCTTACAATCGCCACATCGGGCCGATCCCGGTTGGGCTGGTCATTTTTGACCTTTGCCGCAACCTGTCCTGCGAAAGTCCGGTGCACCTAGAATGCGTTTCGATGAAGACTAACACCGATCGTGGTGTTCTTTATCTTGTGCTCGCAGCGAAGGCCGCGGTTAAAACACACCGCAAGCGAGGTCATTAACTCTCCGGTGATAATCTGCGGATCGATGCGAGGGGAATCGAGGCTGTAAAGCCTGCCAAAGCGAAAATTGGAAAGAATTGAAAAGGATGAATAGATAGCGAGCAAATCAGTTGCAGCGAATCAGGCGGGCCAACGGAGTGACCTAACTGTCGCGTATGAATCAAACAACCGCCGTGCAGAGGTGAATGGTGTGGAGGTGTAGTTCTTCCGCATGTCCGACAAGCGGCGGAGCAAAGCCGGTTTTTGGTTCGACGTGTGCGAGGATGCCTGCGATGCGAAACGGCTGGCACAGCGGTGGGCATTCAGCGGAAAACTGGGGAAGCTGGTTATTTGATAGCCGGGAACGTTCTTGCACTACTGGTATTTAAGTTTGGCGGCGGGTACTCTTTTGGCTTGTATTGACACCCTCATATTAGCCAGTCCGCGAGGAGGCCCCCGTTCCGGCCACTGCGGGCCGCGATTTACCAGAGCCGCGCATGTCTACCGAACCCGCAGACCCGAAGAGTTTCGTGTCGAATTGGATGGAGAAGGCAAAGAGCGAAGCCTCGCTCAATCAAGATATGATTGCTCTGCTTGAGAGCCATGAGAAAAGCGGCACTTCCAACGACGATGCGATTTTCAGGGCGTTGCTCAAGGATCTTTTGAAGAAGGAGGTGCCAAGTGACGTTCATTAAGAAAATCACGGTGTCCGGGTTCCGGGGCATTCTCACACCGGTGGAGCTGCCGTTCGTCCACGGCGGCAAGCCAACATCAATGGCTTTGTTTGGGCGTAATGGTTACGGAAAAAGCTCGCTAACGGACGCTTGGGAATGGCTGCAAACAGATAAAATCGAACGGCTTGGGCGTGAGGGTGCGGGAGCGAGTACGTTTCCCCACCGTTCAGCCAAGAACGGCGAGTCATACATCGAGGTGGAGTTCGCCACATTAGGCTCGGGAAAGATCACATTCAACCAAAAGAAGATCACCATTCCCACAAAGGATGGTGCGGTTGACGCATTTCGACAGGTGGCACCGTATCCATGCTCATTGCGATACGAAGACCTAACACGATTCGTTTTCTACACAAAAGCCGAACAATATGATGCGCTGGCTGTGCTGATGGGGTTCACGCCGCAGGTGGAGTATCAAAAGATGCTCCGGCGGGTCTCCCGTAAGCTGGAGGAGGAAGCAACCAAGCGCAAAGCCATTACCGACCGTGAAAATAGCAAGTTGGCGGAAATGATCGGGGATGCACCCGACGCGGCCACGCTGTTGGCATTTCTGCAGCAGCAGTTCGTTCACGCCGGGGACACCGCTCCAGCAACCAAAGAAGACGCTGTGAAGGCAGTCGAGGGCCTGAAGGAGCGAATCAAGAACGACCCGCGGGCTGCGGCTCTTGCAAACCACAGCGCCCTTCGTAAGTGCGTGGCTGAGCTAAAGACTGGGGCGACAGTTGAGGCCGACCTCATTGCTTATGCCACGGAGATGGAGGAATTCAAAAGTGCGGAGGGCAACGCAGTCGATCTGATTCTGATTGGGCTGTATGAGAAGGGCAAAGAGGTTGTTGACAAGCGGAAGTTGGCAGAGGGCGATCCCTGCCCGCTGTGCGGCATTCCGTTTGAGGGAAGCCTTGCCGACCATATCAAAGCCGAGCTGGAGGCACTTCAAACTCTGAAGGCGACCAAGGACAAGGTTGACGCGAAACGAAAACAGCTGATCACGGCCATCACTCCCTTTGGCAAGCTCGCCAAAGCACTGGAGGCTGGAACCAAGGGCAACGCCGTAGCAACGGCGGAATTGCTGAAAGACCTCACTGATTCCTGCAATGCATTGGACGCCCCTTTCGCGGACTTGGGGCCATTGCTGAAAGTCTCACCAGAAAACATCGTTGACGAAACACCCGCAGGAATACGCACTGCTGCCGCCGCTATAAAGAATAAGGCACAACTGTTTGATGTGGCGCAAAAGGCATTGCTGGAAAAGCTCGACAAAGAGATCGAATCCCTGAAGGATGATGGGGCGCGGAGCAGGCTGGTCGAGGCCGAGGGCAAGATTATTGGCGCACTCAAGCAATGGGAAGAGTGGGACAAAGCTGCCACTGAACAGATCGTAGTGATGAAAAAAGGTGCGGACTTCCAGGCTATCGCGGATAACTACATCAAAACGAGCAACGCAGACATAGAGTCCAAATTCAACAGCATTTCCGCTGAAGTGGAGAAATACTTTGGCATCCTCGAAGAACACACGGACGGCGTGGGAAAGCCCGTGCTGCGGCTACAAACTGACCAAGACAGAGCGGTAACACTCGAAATCGAGTTCCGTGGCGAAGCGATCAGTCCCGCTTACAAATATCTGAGCGAATCACAACTCAACAGCTTCGGCCTTGCGCTGTTTCTGGCAACGGCCCGTCGGTTCAATGGCAACTTCCGGTTCTTGCTGTTGGATGACATCGTGAATAGCTTTGACGGTTACAAACGCCCGCAGCTGATTAAACTTCTGAAGACCGAGTTTGACGATTTCCAGTTTCTGGTTCTGACCCACGATGATATTTGGTGCGAGCAATTATTTTCCAGCTTCCCCAAGTGGGTCAGGAAACGAATCTTTCGTTACGATGTGAATACTGGGCCGATGTTGCAGGATGGGTGCTGCGAACTGGAGAAGGTCGAGCAAGACCTTGACATTGATGAACCCACGAGAGCAGGCAGATCGCTTGGGCCGATTCTGGAGCGTGACCTTCAGGAACTTTGCGAAGCATTTGAAGCGTCTGTCGCCTATACCCGCAAGAACGAACACACGCTGAAACCACTTCTCACCCGGCTTATCGCACGTGTAAAAGACAAGCTGAAGCCGGCGCACAAGCTGTGCAAGGCGCTAGAACAGTTGGACGCGAACTCGTCATTCCGGAACTTCTGTTCACACTGGAAGAATCCCTCGACACCATTCACAACACCAGAAATAAGCGAGGTGGTGAAGATGTGGAAAGACATCATTGCGATGGTGAAGTGCGGGGAAGACAAATGCGTTGGTTACGTGAAATACGATAAGGATGTTTTCGTCTGTAGCTGCAAGAAGTTAACGCTGGCGAAGGGAGATACGGCCTAACGCCTCGGTCGAGCAGTGACTCCATCAGCAGCGAATCGCCACCCCCAGTAAGGCCGAGGGGCAGGCCGAAGAAGAATAAGTTACCGTTGAGGTGATTGCCTCACGCTTTCTTCGCCCATGCGCTAAGGCGACACAGCGAAAGCAGAACGTCCGAAGTGAATTTAGCTTCCTCGATGTTCTTGTAGAGAATCAAACGCCTATCCACATGGTGCTGCACTTGATTTCTTGTGACGTATAGAAGGTGCGCCGCGTGAGCGATCCTCTCGATCTTTGTCAAGCCAGCATTCTCGATGTCCGCCTTGATAGCCGGATAATACATATTGAATGTGGCGGTGTTATGCACATTGCGGGCATTCATGTATCCGTCAATCAATGTCGAAATGTCGCCTCGTTGAGTTGCGGCGAATCCTTGCTTAAGTAGCGATTTAAGCTGCCAGGGCTTTGGTGTGGCAATATCTGCCTTCCGATACACTTCGGTCTCCAGCAGTCTTGCAAGGTCGGCGATGAGGTTCCAATATTCAATTCGAATACTGTTTGACTCCTGCCAGTGGGAACTATCTACCAAATGTCGCAGGTGAATTCTCCGTGCCGCAGAAACGATGTAGAGCAGTTTCGATGGGCCGGAAAGTTTTCGCCAGCTCTTCTTTCCAGCGTCCTTTGAATACGGAACTCCCCAGAGGTCATTATGGAGCGTTAGAGGATACTTCTCTTCTGCCAAATCGAGTGTGTCCCAGAAGTTCGTGTCGAACAGCTCTTGATTCAGAAAGATGTTCCAGGTCTTTTTGCCGGTCGTCAGCCGCGTCTCTTCCTGCGCCAATTCGAAAAAGTGAATAGCCGACGTGAAGTCCGCCGACCGAATTCGAGCAATGCCGATGTTGAAGGTTATTGAGCCTTTGTGAATCTGGCAATTGTTCTTCTCTTGATATGCCAAGGCATGTTCGTAAACTTCGATGAAAATCAGCCCAGCGATGGCTGGATCTCGATGGCTTATCGCAAGAATAATGCCGTTGTTTGCGGGGCCGAACATCTTGTCGTCATCGTTGAGGTTGCGCGGTCCAACCGCGCGAGCGTCGATCCGAGCCTTCGTTAGCTCGATGATTTGTTGGGCCGGCGCGTTTCGGTATTGGTGCGCAGTGCTGAATTGTTGCAATGACATTGGCCGGGACACATCCAGTCTGGCTATCAAAAAAAGTGTTTGCACGAAGGTGAAGGCTGTGGCACTGATAATAGCATACGCTAGGCACTGTTTGAAAACTGTTAACTACACATCATTCGGAGGAATCGTTCGATCATCGCCATTTTAATCATCCCAGCGTAGTTAATGGCGGTCTTCTCGAATCGCGAAAAGACGCGTCGACACTCTTTGAGCCAACCTATGGAGCGTTCGACAATATTCCGGCGTCGATAACAATCCCCGTCGAATTGTGCCGTTCGTGCGTCGCGATCTTCATTCGACTTCGACGGGATGATCGGATTGATTCCAAGATCGATGAGCGTCTCGTCGATCCATTCGGCTCGATAACCTTTATCTCCTGCAAGATTCACTGGCCAAGCAACCGGGCGACCTTCGCTGTCATGAAGATCGTTGTCGGCCTTCTCGAGGACCTCGAGCAGTGCTGTGGTCTCATGAGCTTGCCCTCCCGTAATGGTGAATGCCAGAGGATTGCCCATGCCATCCACGAGAAGATGGATTTTGGTTGAATATCCGCCTCGCGAACGGCCTAGTGCATGATCAGCTGGCTCGTCTGGCGCCCCCTTTTTCCACCGCCAGAAGCACATCGATGGGCACGGATGACGCTCCCATCGACACACCATAGATCACTATCGATTGCACCATCATCAATGCGAGCTGAACGAAGCTTATTCAGAACAGCGTCAAGGGTTCCATCACCGTTCCATTTATCGTAGAGGCCGTAGATAGTTCTCCACTTCCCAAATTCTTCAGGGAGATCGCGCCAAGGCGATCCGGTGCGCAGAATCCAAAGAATGGCATCAAACGCTAAGCGGTAGTTCGTAGGAGGCCGCCCCGTTGTCTTCGGAGACGGAAACAGTTCCTCGATGCATTCCCATTGCAAATCGGTTAATCTGTGACGTGCCATCGTGTCTTGGTTCACCGGTAAATGGAATCGACCACTTCTCAGCTAACGCAGTATGAAGGCATCCTGCTTGGGGATTTCGCCGCATCGTGCGGCGAAGGTTTATCGCATACTTTCAAAGTCGGAATGGAATGGAGCGGTCCTTGGTGAAGGTCCGCTCTGCATTCCGACTTCGGGCTTCACGACGCTCAGGTTGCACCTCTGCAGAGCCCTATCCTTCGTGAAGCCGCTTTGGTTGTAATCGCTCAGCTTGGGCTATGCAACTTGTTTTGCCGCAGCTCGCTTTTCTTGTCGCAACTGGCGTGCTGCTTCAAGCTTGCGATCGCGTTCCTTGCATATCTCTTCGCTTAGTCCTGCTAGGCAGTCGGCGGGGGTGATGTAACCGATTGCGCTGTGCAAACGTACTGTGTTGTAGTAATGCACGTAGTTGGCTATTCGCTTCTCGGCTTCATCCTTTGTTGCAGGGCAACCTGGACGAATGCACTCGCTCTTGAGTGAACCGTGCCAGCGTTCCAGCTTTCCATTGCTTTGCGGGTAGTAGGGACTGGTCCGTACATGTGTAAGGCCGTACTCGCGAACGAATTCTTTGAAGTCCTTAGCGATGAATTGCGGGCCGTTGTCGCTGATGATTCTCGGCTTCACGCCCGGGTGCTTTTCCGTTCCCCTTGCAATTACCAACTCGACGTCTTGTTCTTTCATCGTCTCGCGAAGTTCTTGATGAACGATGTAGCGACTGAATCCATCGAGTACGGATATCAAGAAGTAAAACGTGCCGCCAACGTTGATGTAGCTGACATCCACGTGCCATTCCTGGTGGATTTTCGTTGGTTGAATGAAGCCTGTTCCTTTCTTGCTGGGAGTAACGATCTTGCGATCCAAACGACCAGCGGTCTTAAGAACTCGATACGTTGTACTTGGGCTGACAGCGACGATGTCGTCGTCGAGCATCATGAATGTCAATCGTCGATAGCCTTCCAGCGGGTGTTTTTCGTGGAAGTCTAGAATAGCCTTCTTCTCCCAGTCTTCGAGCCACCAATCACGCGGAATCTTACCGTTGTGTTCGTTGGCCTTTCCGTAGCGTTTGAGCCACTTGTGGTAATTGCTGGTGGAGAGTTTGGCCCATTTGAGCAAGGCCTTGCAAGGCAGTTCAGATCGCTCGGTCCAGTACTTCATGTAGTCGACAATCTTGTCTCGAATGTCGTGAGGGACCCAAACGCCTTCTAGAGGTCCCCATTGGCTTTTTTTGCTTTGACGTTCTCCTCCATGAGTTCTGCGATCACCTCGTTCTTGTACATGAGCTTCTCTTCAAGCTTTTTGATTCGTTGCTCTTTGAGTTGGTTGATCTTGGCCTCTGCTAACTTGGATGCTTTCTCGGATTTGGCGTTTTTTTCGAAAGCTCGCTCCACTTGATCGAGCGCCATGGCGACCCATTGATGGATCTGCGTCGGTTGGATTGAGAGCTCCTCAGCTATCGTGGAAATGGGTTCTTTGCCCTTGAGGTGCCGTCGAACGATGACAGCCTTTTGCTCAGCGGTGAATTTTCTACGTGATTTGGTCATCGGAATCCTCCTAAGATCAGGTTATCTTAGCCTAATCAGCGGGAATTCCACTTTCTAGAGAGGCAAGACAATCGTATCCTCCTTGATTGGCGATCCGTCGATTATCGCAAATTCGCAAAGTTACGAAAACACCAGTTTTCAAACAGAGCCTAGTGTACATTGGCCGTCTTTCGGCTCTTTGCCACAGCAGGTTCAGGTTGCTAGTCTCTTATTGCGTCTGCTGGGGTAAGGGACTGTTGGTTTGATAGATTTGAATGTTTGGAGTTTCTTCGACAAACACACATCCCCCGCCTTCTTGGCGTTGTGCTCGACTTATTACGTTTGCGTTGGCCTCTTAAGGATGGTCATGATTCTGGCTCGCGGCTGGCCGAACGCAGCGCGCGATTGAGACGAAGATATTGTGACTTGCACTAAAACAGAACACGCGGCCGTATGACCTGCCTCGCGCGAGAAGCCACATTGCATTTACGCGATCCGAAGGCGGCCGCACGGTCTACCAAACAGTGAACCCGGGAGGTTCCTTCAGCGTCGGATTCACCTCAATCATTTTCTTCACTAGATCGAAGTCAACTTGCGGTGCGATAACGAACCTTGACGCGTATTGAACCTGTAGCAAATTTTGATGATCGACACTTTCGGAAGTAAGAAAATCGGGAATCCCTTTCTCGATCACCTCGGCTAGGTGCCGGATTTCTGCTGCGCCCTCGTGTGGCCGCCCGAATTGTTGTTCGTACCTCTGCAGATCGAGCATCCCCTGCTTGAGCATTCGGCGATGCCCCTCGCACATGAAGCAGATTGAAAACTCCTGGCTGATCGGCAGGAGGATTTCGACTCCTGGGCTGTCCAGCCCTCGCTGTTTCGGATCGACGACATTGTGCAGCGTTATCGGATTGTCTGAAATCCAGAACGGCGTATCGGCGGGGGCGCGGCGAAGAATCCAAATCTTATTGAAGAAGTACCAGCCGATCTTTTGTGCGGTCTGTAGAACCAATGCGGCGTGATTCTTTAGGTCATTCTCACTCAGTTTTTTAATGACATCGCCCCCATCAATTCTGCGTTCCTCAAGCACCCGAAGAATCCCCGCGTTTAGACTCTGTGCCCGTTCCCTAATTGCCTTCACTCGCAGTTGTTGGACGGCGGCGAAGTAAGCCAGCTCAGCTCTCTCGTCGTTCGTGAGGTGGGCAAGGGATTCTTTCTTGATTATCTCTGCGAACATCCCTGAAATGCTCGCTTCCAGCTTTCCAAGCTCGTACTCAAGCGTCTGCGTGTTACCATTCCCATCAATGAAATCGTAGAAACGGGCCTCCGCAGCTACGCCTCTCGGCAAGGTTGTGAACGACCGTCCGGTGGCCTTATCGAACACTGCAACTCGTCCCTTGCTGTCGGCGAAGTTCCGCAACAGAAACTGAGGGACGTAATGCTGGTGTTTGGGATGAATCATCTCGGCCATACTCATACTGCCACGAGAAATTGCTTGCCGTACTCTAACCCGCTTCCTCGGAAGCAAGTGCCGGAGCCTCCAGCGTCTCATGGTATCGCGGGAATTTTTCGTGCAGCTTGTCCTCATCCATGTGGAAGTAACGGGTCTGGGGATGTTTGACTGATGTGCCCATCATCATGACGCACGAGAAGATCTCGCCGGTCCGGTCGAGGTAGTTGCACGCGAAACTGTGTCGAAAGTTGTACATTTTTACTTGGTTCGCGTCGATTCCATGCTGCTCGATATAGGTGAGAACTTTTGGGCGTTTCAGCAGCCATCCCCTCCGTTTTTTCGTGCAGTTCGTTTGCACCCGCTTCGCACCACGATCCGTTCGGTAGATCGGGCCATCCGGGTATTTCTTGATGCACGTTTCGGTGTATGCCGGAGCCTCGGGTGTCAGAATCATCACGCGATCACGCTGAGTCTTCTTTGCCGTTTTGTGTACATATCCCTTCGTAGCGTTCCACCGAAAGACGAGCCGCCCGTTCTGGTAGCTGAATTCCTCAGCATTCCGCAGTTCGACAGAGTGTGCTCCAGTGATTCGTAGCAACCACAAGAAACTACCAAACTGCTCGCAAAAGCCGATATTCTTCAAATGAACCTCTGGATTGTCGGTTTTGTTTTGCGATTGTACGTCCCCCGCTCAAAGCACTCCGATATGAGCAGGTCACAGAGGTCGTCAGCCATGCGTGCGTCACGTCCCCGAAGAATGGGCCGCGGCTTCCCCACCTTCCCCGTCAGCGGGGCTGTTTGAATGAATTCCTTCTTCCGTGCCCACGAAATGGCACCGAGGATCAGGGCATCCGCTTATGCTTTGCTGGTTGGATTCCACGGCTCCCGTTCGGTGAGACACTGGTCAAAGTCGTTGAGCTTCAGCTCGAAGACCTTTTTTTACCGAACACAACGATGAAGCGGCGGGCTATGGCCTCGAACACGCCTGGAACGCAGCTTGTCCGGGTTGCCTTCAAATGTGCTCTGTACTGGTTAATCAGTTCGGAAATGAGATATCCATCAGTGCCAATCTCGTCGTCTTGGGCTACGAGCTTGCGAAACCTGTCTAGGGCAGCAAGATAGGTGTTCCCGTTTGGTGCGTCGTCCGGCCCGTTAGCAAGTATGTGCTGGCTGCCAGCGATGGAGCAGCGGTAGGCCTTTTTCGACCTACAGTATTGGACTTAGGGATTCGGACCAGGCTTCACGGTGGTATCCTAGAAGAACAAAAACAAACGGGGAAATCGCTTCCAAGCACAGCCATTTTACCCGACTGAACCGATAACTCGTGAAAGATTTCATGCGGCACGAATTGCAAAGCCCTGTGAAATAAGGAGATACAGACAAGATGGACTACATCGATCCCCACATCCACATGGTTTCGCGCACAACGGACGATTACGAGACGTTGGCGAGAATGGGGTGTGTTGCGATGAGCGAACCGGCGTTTTGGGCAGGGTTTGACCGCGGAAGCGTTGAAAGTTTTCGCGATTACTTCCGGCAATTGACGGAGTTCGAACCTCGAAGGGCCGCTCAATATGGGATCCGGCATTTCACTTGGCTTTGCATCAATGCCAAGGAGGCGGAGAACGTTTCGCTCTCTCGAGAAATCATCGCGATGATCCCTGAGTTTTTGGACAAACCCAATGTCCTCGGCATCGGGGAAATCGGTCTCAACAAAAACACGCGAAATGAATCGATCATCTTTCTGGAACATTTGGAACTGGCAATTCGGTACAACCAGCAAATCCTCATCCACACCCCTCACTTGGAAGACAAGTACCAAGGGACTCGAATGATCCTCGATATGCTCATGGGAGATTCTCGAATCGATCGCTCGCGCGTTTTGGTCGACCATGTCGAGGAGCACACCATCGAAGCGGTCCTGGAAAATGGCTTCTGGGCCGGTATGACTTTGTACCCAGTCAGCAAATGCACTCCGCAGCGGGCGGCTGACATGATTGAGAAGTACGGGCCAGAACGTTTGATGGCCAACTCCGCCGGCGATTGGGGGCCGAGCAAACCGACCGCCATTCCGGATCTCATCATGGAGCTTAAGAAGCGAGGCCATTCCCGCGAATTGATTCGCAGGGTGGTATATGAGAACCCGGTAACCTTCTTCTCGCAGAGCAAGCCAGGTTTGTTCCAAGACGTCTGAAACGGACCGCGAAGGGTTCATTGCAAAGAGGAAGCATGTCGGAATCGACGAATCAGCATCGACGCACGGCGGGTGAACAGGTCACCGTTGCGATTCTTACCGTAAGCGACACGCGGTCGTTAGAAACCGACGGGGGCGGGCAACTGATCGAAGACCTTTGCCACGCTCGCGGCTTTCCCGTTTGCAATCGACGCATCGTGAAGGATGAGCGAGATGCCATTCGGCAGGCGGTATTGGAATTGCTGGCCGAAAGGGATTGCGAAGCGGTCTTGATTACGGGCGGAACAGGTCTCGCAGCCCGAGACTGCACTGTCGATGCGGTCGAAGGGATCTATGACTCCGCCATCCCAGGATACGGGGAGCTCTTTCGAATGCTTTCCTATCAAGAGATCGGATCGGCATCCATGCTGAGTCGCGCAAGCGGCGGGCGGATCGGTACCAAGATCGTATTGACGATGCCTGGATCAACGGCCGGCGTCCGGCTGGCCATGGAGAAACTCATCCTCCCTGAACTCCCTCACTTGGTCATGCACGCCGGTAAATAAAAACATCTATTTGCACCGACGAGATCGCAATAGAAGAAGAAGAGGAAGAAGAAGTGGCGCGCCAAGGCGCAAAGATCGCAAAGGGAAAGACGGGGTGGGATTTGAAAACATAAGGAAGAATGACGGATTGGGATAAGAAATGAGATGGCAGTCCAAAATGAATTTTCTAGCAGCTTCACCTGACTCTCCTTCCCTCGTTTCGTCTTCACTTAGCGTCTTGGCGCCTTTGCGAGAAACTTGGAGCGTGAAGAAGTGGCGCGCCAAGGCGCCAAGATCGCAAAGGGAAAGACAGGGAGGGAATTGAAAACATAAGGAAGAATGACGGATTGGGATAAGAAATGAGCTGGCAGTCCAAAATGAATTTTCTAGCAGCTTCACCTGACTCTCCTTCCCTCGTTTCGTCTTCACTTAGCGTCTTGGCGCCTTTGCGAGAAACTTGGAGCGTGAAGAAGTGGCGCGCCAAGGCGCCAAGATCGCAAAGGGAAAGACAGGGAGGGAATTGAAAACATAAGGAAGAATGACGGA
This sequence comes from Pirellula sp. SH-Sr6A, assembly GCF_001610875.1. Lineage (NCBI taxonomy): Bacteria > Pseudomonadati > Planctomycetota > Planctomycetia > Pirellulales > Pirellulaceae > Pirellula > Pirellula sp. SH-Sr6A. The sequence continues at coordinate 5,217,701 of NZ_CP011272.1, forward strand.
TTGGGATAAGAAATGAGTTGGCAGTCCAAAATGAATTTTCTAGCAGCTTCACCTGACTCTCCTTCTCTCGTTTCGTCTTCACTTAGCGTCTTGGCGTCTTGGCGAGAAACTTGGAGCGTGAAGAAGTGGCGCGCCAAGGCGCCAAGATCGCAAAGGGAAAGACAGGGAGGGAATTGAAAACATAAGGAAGAATGACGGATTGGGATAAGAAATGAGATGGCAGTCCAAAATGAATTTTCTAGCAGCTTCACCTGACTCTCCTTCCCTCGTTTCGTCTTCACTTAGCGTCTTGGCGCCTTTGCGAGAAACTTGGATGCGTGAAGAAGTGGCGCGCCAAGGCGCAAAGATCGCAAAGCGAAAACCAGGGACGGACGTGAAAGGATAAGGGTGAATGACGGATTGCGATACGAGATACGATGGCGGTTCGAATCGAACTTTCTAGCAACTTTCCCCGGTTCTCCTTCCCCCCATCTCCTCTTCACTTAGCGCCTTGGCGCCGTTGCGAGAAACTCGGAAGCCTGAAGAAGTGGCGCGACGCTCGCAAAGATGGGTAGCGAGTGGACGCGAGGATGATGCATCCAATGACTGCAGGATGAGAGTTCTAAACGGCTTTGGTGATGGTGCCGAGATAGAATGGTTCTTGTGCCACCAATTCGGTGCCGTCGCTCAAGTAAAAGCGAACGCGAACGCACCAGGAGATTGTCAGGATCTTTCCTTCGTAGGAGAGAGGTGATTCCGGCAAGGGAACTTGAAGCCGTCGCGGATTGGACCACTCGATCGCTGCCAGCGAATTGCCACTAACACGTTGAAAGAAATGGACTCCCATGTCTTCGGAGCCTTTGCCTTCGGTAAGCCATATCACCGAGACTTCTACGGCAGCAATGGTCGATCGATCGATGTTGGAAACGGTGTACTCGAACTCGAGTACATCGTTAGGCATGTAAGTGGGTTGGAGTCCAAGCAATCGGATCATGACGGAAGATTCAACGTTTTGTCTAGCGCGTGCGGGTACACTACTACGGGGAAACTTCGGGAGTACGATGGCCATCGATTTGCCTCTCCTTCGACGATGATCTTCCAATGAACAGCGTTATGCAAGCTCTGAAACGAGTGCATCGCATCGTTAGGGATACTCAGCACGCCCTCCAGTTCTAGCGGACGCCCCCAATCAATTCTCGTACGACCTTGATCCAATACCACCTGCTCGCGCACGATGGATCGCTCGGTGCGAATGTCGGTTCCGAAATGATACGTGCTTTCCTCCTCGCAAACTAGTCGAACGGTTAGTTTCTTGATCACCAGCCTGCCGTACTGGACCAATAGAATCTTGTAAGTGCGACCGGGAACCAGCGGTAAGTCTTCGATCTCAACCGTAGTGGATCCAATCCCGAGCACTTGCACATAAGTCTTGAAGAACAGCTGGGTCGAACGAAGACCGATGTAGGCGCCAGGCAACAGGAGCAGTAGCAACATTATCGGAGTTCGTCCGCCAAGGAACCCTTGTACAGCGACGACAAAGAAGATAGCTAGCATGGCGTTCCAAGCCATAGCGAAGACCCCAACAGCGATGAACGCCATCAAGTCGTGCGACGGGCTTGGGAGTCGATAAGCCAGCTTCGCGCCCGGACTGTCTGTGAAAGGCTCGAGCGATGGGATCATCGGCGGAGGAGCCTTCTTGGTCTGTCGTGGGCGAGGCAGCAAACCGCTCTTCGCGATCGCTTCTCGGTGTTCGTCGCTCATGGCGACTTTCAAAACACGGACCCAGAAACCAACGGCACCCAAGACGACCAAAGCCGCCGAGACTCCGACGGATAGCCAGAATCCGTACCCGACCTTGAGCCAGCTGACAAAGGTACTAAGACTGAGAACGCCGACGAGGAAGCATGTGGCGAAGAATGTGGCCTCTCCCAGGGAGCCCATGATCCACCAGCCGGTCATCCGGCCCCCTTTTTTCTTTCCCCACAGTCTAAATCTCGGCTTCATACGTCGCAGTGTATTCGCTGGGCTGCCGTTGCCAAGCCGCACAACCGTTACCAACGACAAAGTTCCCCAATCAACCGCTTTCAGCCTGGAATTTCATCGTTAGAATCCCCGTCGGGTCGCGGACTGGCAGCCAGAATCGTCAAACCCCGAACACGGTAAGCAACCCTCCCCAAGAGTCTTTTCATTGAACGATTACATCGCTGCGTTACTCCAAGGCATCGTGGAGGGACTAACGGAATTTCTTCCGGTGAGCTCGACCGCGCATATCATCCTGACGCAGGAGCTGCTCGGAATCGATCGTACACTGCCGTTTTGGAAGATGTTTGCCGTAGTGATTCAACTGGGGGCGATCCTCTCCGTCATCGCCTTTTTTCGGGCTAGGTTAGCTGCATTTCTGGTTTCGTTCCGAGCTTCTCTGAAATCGGACTGGAAAGCATCGTACCGTCATCCATTGGCGCTTGTGCTGGTGAGCTTTGTCGTCACCGCCATCCCTTGCTTCTTGATCGATGAAATCATCGGTGAAAACCTGGAGAGCCTGTGGGTCATTGCCATTGCGCTGGTAATCGGAGGTATTGCCATGGTCGTTATCGATCGCGTCTATTCCGATCACGCCAAAACCGAGAGATTGGAAGAAATGAGTCTCCGGCAAGCGATTGCGATCGGCTTTTTTCAGATTCTGGCTGCCGCGTTTCCTGGAACGAGTCGCTCCATGGCGACGATTGCCGGGGGGCAAATCTTCGGGTTGAGTAGATCAGCGGCCCTGGAGTTCAGTTTCTTTCTTGCCATCCCTGTGATGTTCGCCGCTTCCGGGTTCAAGCTCGTGAAACATTTGGCAACCGAACCGATGCCTTCTGGAGGAGAGTGGACGAGCTTGGCGATTGGATTCGTTACCAGTTTTGTCGTCGCCTATGGCGTGATCGCATGGTTCATCCAATGGGTCCGCTCTCGCGGGTTCGTTCCGTTTGCCGTGTATCGGGTGATCGCCGGGACAGGGCTTTTGCTCTGGCTTTGGTTGCGATAGCCACGACTTTGATTTCATTGACAACCCATAGGGGCACCGATAGCATCACCCCGGATGTCATTGAACGTTGTTATTCCATCCGGTTGGACCCCTGAGGCCGATTCCATGCTGTCAACTCGGCGACTCTCGACAGACTGGATGTACCCCTGTCTCAACGCTTTGTCCACCCTTTTCTCGCTCTGCATTGCGATGGTGATGGGATGGGGCCTGCCAGGCTGCGATTCGAAAGAACCTCAGTCTTTTTCCACGAACGCTAGTCCGGAGTCGTCCTCGTCTCAGATCGCTTCTAACGAGTTTCCCTACACGTTTACCGACCGTCTGAATCGAAAGGTCACGATCCGAAATCGTCCTGAACGAATAATCTCCCTTAATCCGTCCACGACCGAACTCCTCTTCGCCATCGGCGCTGAGAGCAAGCTTGTGGGACGAACCGAATATTGCAATTTCCCCGAGGGGGCATCAAAGATTCCCATCGTCGGGAAAGGGACCATTGAAGGGATCAGTCGAGAAGCCATACTAGCGGCGCGCCCGGACGTTATTCTCTTCAAATGGGATAGTCATCAGGCGTTGATCGAGACCTTTGAACCCCTTGGCATTCCCCTTATCGGCATCGGTCCCGAATCGGTGGATGAGTTGCTATCCGAAGCCGAACTGCTAGGACGGTTAACGGGTACCAAAGCCAATGCGAATCATTTCACCGATCGATTTGCCTCCCAATTGAAACGCTTGCAGCAGTTGGTCGCGGACATCGCACCATCCCAGCGGGCTCGCGTGTTTTACGAAGTTTGGGACGATCCTCTCATGACCGCTGGCCCTGAATCTTTCATCGGCCAATTGCTGAGCTTGGCCAATGCGGAAAACATTTTCGCTGATGTGCAGGCTAGGTATCCTCGAGTTAGTCGCGAAGCGCTCGTTCAACGGAACCCGGATGTGATCCTAGCTCCGACGACACATAGTCAAAAAGTCGATGTGCAAAAGATGGCGTTACGTCCCGGATGGGGTGAGATGCTCGCGGTGAAAAATCAAAGGATTCACGTCATCGATGGCGATCTCGTCTCTCGATGTGGGCCTCGCATGCTTTCGGCTTTGCATGAAATCATCCGAGCGGTATATCCAGAGGTTGCACCGAAGTTGCCCGTGGATGAATCCATCGTTGCACCGAACCCATCGGGATCGAAGCCGTGAGACCGACGAATCCCGTTCTAAAGGCCATTCGTGGTAAGAGCGAATGGCTCCTATTGGCCTCTCTCTTGATACTTGGAATCCTATCGGTGGTCAGTCTTGGGATCGGTCCTGTGACGATTTCCATCGGGACCATTTGGGATTGGTTAACGCAAAGTTCGAGCGAGGGTCAGCAAATGGAGTTTACCATTCTGACCAGCCTGCGTCTCCCACGAGTCCTAGCGGCGTTGTGGACAGGCGCCGCGCTGGCGATCGCTGGCGTTGGATTTCAATGTCTGTTTCGAAACCCCTTGGCCGATCCCTATGTCATCGGCGCGTCGAGCGGTGCAGCATTGGGAGTGGCCATCGCGGTGATCATCGGATGGCGATGGTCGATGTTCGGGGTGAGCCCCACATCGATGTTCTCCATGTTGGGTTCCATCTTCACCGTTGGGCTAGTTTTTGTCATCGGGTCCGCGAACCGAGGGGCATCCTCGTTGACGTTGCTTCTCGCCGGAGTCGCAATTAGCAGCCTGGCGAACGCTCTCGTTTCGCTGTTGATGTTTGTGCACGACGGGCAAAAGACGATGGTCATATTGAATTGGCTCTTGGGGTCCCTCGCCGCGTCGAACTGGCAATCGCTGCCCACGTTGGTCGTGCTGTCGACTTTTGGCATGGTTTGGCTATGGATGATGGCGAGGCAGATGGACGCCTATTCGCTCGGCGATATCGCTTCGCAATCGCTTGGACTCAATCTCTCCCGATTGCGTTTGTCGGTCGTGTTCGCGGCGAGCGTTGCGACTGCCGCTGCGGTTTCAACGGCGGGAGTGGTTGGCTTTGTCGGATTGATCGCACCGCAGATCGCAAGATTGTTGATTGGTACGAGGCATACATTGTTGATTCCGATGAGCGGATTGCTCGGAGCCACGATCACTTTGATCGCCGACGCGGCCGCAAGAACCGTGGTTGCCCCGGCAGAGCTCCCGGTCGGTATCTTGACGGCAATGCTGGGCGGACCCTTCTTCTTGGGATTGCTCATGCGACGCGGCAGGTCACATTCCCTTTTAGGACGAAGAGGGGGGTGAAGGCGTGGATCCCAAACCCTTGCGCATCGAGAACCTTTCGTTCTCCTACACCGAAACGCCGGTTCTCAAAGGCCTGGATTTGACCCTATTACCTGGGGAGATGGTCGTATTGCTCGGAGCGAATGGAGCGGGCAAGACGACTCTATTACGAACCGTAGCACGGCAGTTAGAGCCTGATTCCGGAGCGATTTGGATCGATGAATCCGATATCCATTCTTTCACGCGGCGAACGCTGGCCCAACGCGTTTCGCTCATGCCGCAGTTCGAGCATCGGGACACCTCTCTGACGGTACAAGAAGTTGTGATGCTGGGCCGAGCTCCTCATGTGGGCTGGTACAAGCCGTGGTCCACGCTCGACGCAAGCTTGGTGAGAGAGTCATTAGAAACGACCGGAATGTGGGGGCTGCGAGAGAGAACGCTCGACACCTTATCGGGAGGGGAATGGCGGCGGATGATCCTCGCCCGTTCGTTGGCTCAGCAAGCTCGAGTGCTCTTGCTCGATGAGCCCACGGCGGGACTGGATCTGCGTTATCAATACGAGTCTCTGCGCAAGATTCGCGAGCTCGTGAAGTCTCGACAGCTCATCGCGCTTCTATCAATTCACGACTTGCAGCAATCCGCCATGTTTGGCGACAAAATCGCATTGCTCGCGTCGCAGCGTCTCCTCGCGTTCGGAACGCCTGCGGAAGTCCTTACGGCCCCACTGCTGGAACAGGCATTTGGAATCCGGGTTCAAGTCTTCACGAATCCGATCAACGGGCTACCCACGATTGTTCCGGATGAAGCGTAGACCCTAGGGAACCGGTCAACACCTCCCTCCTGGGTGCGGGATCTCGATTACAATAAGTCCGACTTTTAAAGCCAGTCCCTTTAAACTCGCCCGTTCCCACCTCCCCGACTCACTCGATCCCCATGTGGGGGTTTCCTACAACGAGCTATCTCTCTCATGCGCCGATCTCTATTCGCTTTCCTTTCGCTTTTCGTATCGTTCGTCATCTCCTGGTTGCCATTCGGTATGCTTTACGGGGAAGCACCGCCTGTTCGGGTCATGAGCTTCAATCTGCGTTACGGTACTGCCAAGGACGGTGCGAATCACTGGGACCACCGCAAAGAGCTCTTGATCGAGACGATCGCTCAATTCGATCCCGATTTGCTGGGAACCCAGGAAACGCTCGCGTTTCAAAAGGAGCATGTCGCCACTCAACTCCCCTTTCTGGAGAGCTTTGGAGTCGGACGAGACGATGGCTCGAACGAAGGTGAAATGGCAGCCCTATTCTTTCGCAAAGATCGATTTGAGAAGCTGGATGGCGGTCACTTCTGGCTTAGTCCGACCCCCGACCAGATTGGGTCCAAAGGATGGGATGCGGCCCTCCCACGCATTGCGACGTGGGTCAAACTTCGCGATCGGCTTTCTCCCGAATCCTTGCCGATCCTTTTCCTCAATACGCACTTCGATCACCGTGGGGACGAAGCCCGCTACGAATCCGCCAAGTTGATCCGAGCCAAGGTTGCCAAGTTGGGCGCCGGGCATCGGGTTGTCGTTACCGGTGACTTCAACGCGGGTGTCAAATCGAAGCCGCACGATGCTCTTTTCCACAATACCGTCGACACTGCCGGTGACATCAAGCTGTTTGATACTTATACGCATTCAGAGAGTCCGCAACCGGATTCCGAGGAAGGGACCTTTTGCAACTTCGATGTCTCGAATCGGAAAGGTGCGAGGATCGACTGGATCGCCGTTTCCCAAGATTGGTCGATTCGGACCGCTCGCATCGATCGGACCCACGAAGAAGAGAGAACGCCATCGGATCACTTCCCCGTCACGGCCATTCTAAGACCAGCATCCTCTCCTCGAACCTTTCACGCGATGACTTACAATATCCATCACGGCCGAGGTATGGATGAAAAAGTGGATCTGCTGCGGATTGCCAAGATCCTTCGCGATGCTGATCCCGATTGGGTAGCGTTGCAGGAAGTCGACCAGAACGTCACTCGGTCGGGCAGTGTCGATCAAGCAGCCGAGTTGGCACGATTGACCGACATGTATGTGGTCTTTGGAAAAGCGATCGATTTGCAGGGAGGGGCGTATGGCCAAGCCCTTTTGTCCAAGCATCCTTGGAGCGACCATCGTGTTCAACAGCTCGCTAATCTCCCTGGACGCGAGCAACGCATCGCTTTGATCGGTACAACCAGCGATGGAACCCGATCGATCCAAGTCATCGGTACGCATTTGGACCACGCTCACGAACCGCTGCGGATCCAGCAAGCTGAGGAGCTAGCAAAGATCTCAGTCCCCGCCGATGGACTTGGAATCCTCGCGGGCGACATGAACGCTGTGAAGGAGTCGGTCCCGATGCAAACCATTCTCAAGGCATGGTCGACCCCAACCTATCGTTCCCCCATCGCGACGATTCCATCCCAAGATCCCAAAAGGCAAATTGACTTTGTGCTGGTGAAAGGAGCGAAAGAGGGAACGGAATTTCTACCCCGATCCGTTATGACCGACGCCTCCGACCATCTCCCGCTGGTGCTGGAATGGCCTCGATAACCTCAACGCTCTTGGACCCACTTACGCTTACTGACTCAATCTTCTCCACTCGAACTTGGGAGTTCCTGTCCATTATGAAACGTCGCTCTTTCCTCGCCGGAACAACTCTATGCACCGCAGCTTATGCCGCATCCTCTCTGCATGCTATCGAACCGTTTCAACGCCTGAAGCCCGCTCAGTTGCGACTGAGTCTAGCCGCTTATTCGCTGCGGGATCTGCTGACTAAACCCGACTCGGGGTGGGACCTTTTCAAATTCGTGGATTACTGCCATGAACTTGGTCTCCCCGGTGCCGAGTTGACCAGCTACTACTTCCCCAAAGAAGTTACCACGGAGTATTTGGTCGAGCTCAAGCAACATTGCCACCGCCGGGGCGTTACCATTTCGGGAGGTGCCATTCGCAATGACTACTGCCAAAAGGATGAGGCCAAGCTGCAGGCAGATATCGAGCACACCAAACTGTGGATCGACCGTTATGCGATACTTGGCGCGCCTGCCATTCGCATCTTCGCAGGCAATCAGCCCAAGGGGGAGGAATGGGGGCCCACGGTCGAGCGCTGCGTAAAAGTCTGTGAAACCGTTTCGAAATACGCGGCTTCCAAGGGCGTTTACTTGGGACTCGAAAACCATGGCGGCGTGACGGCCAAGGCGGAGGGACTATTAGAGATCGTGAAGAAGGTTCAAGCTCCATCGTTCGGCGTCAACTTCGACTCAGGCAATTTCCGATCCACTGCGGATCCTTACGCGGAACTTGCACAGATCGCCCCCTATGCCATTAACGCGCAAGTCAAAGTCGATATCTATCCGAACGGCCAGCATGAGCAAACCGATCTGAAGCGAGTTATTCAGATCCTCAAAGATTCTCACTACAGCGGATGGGTCGCGCTCGAGTACGAGGCGAAGGAACCGGCTTTGGAAGCCATCCCGAAATGGATTGCGCAGCTCAAGCCACTCATGGCCTAATGATTTCCGTCCTGGTGCGGGGAGACCTCCGGCCAGGACTTCGGCAATGGTGCCACCACATCGATGCGTTGCTCCAGCGTGGGGTGCTCGAACGCCAGACGCCGACAATGCAATCCGATTCCTTCGGTCATTCGGCGCGTGGAACCGTATTTTCGATCCCCGAGAATAGGACAACCCAGCGCCGTCAGTTGGGCGCGGATCTGATGTTTGCGTCCCGTTATGAGTTCGACTTCCAGCAGAGTACCGCGATCCGTCTCTCCGAGTGTACGGTATCGCAACTCCCCCTTCTGAGAGTGCGGTTGCTCTCCATTATAAGCCCGCGTGATGGCTTCGCGGTCGTCCCGAACAAGCCAATGCACCAACGTGCCTTCGGGCCTTGGCGGTTTGTCTTCAACGAGGGCCCAGTACAATTTCAAGACCATCGCAGCTCGCAACTGTTCATTGATCCTCGCAGCCGCTTTGCTAGTTCGAGCGAAAGGGACGGCTCCGGTGACCCAGGAGTCGAGTCGACTGACGACTCCGAGAAAGACATTTCCGGGTTTGTTGTACTTCTCTTTGATATAGCCCTTCCCCCAATCGAGCAGGCTAAGTTGATCGGGCGACGCTCCTTGGACAACCCAGCCTGAGGGTTTATTGACGATCAGCAAGTGATTGTCTTCGAATAGAATCGGAATGGTTGTCATGCGAAGTTGTTCGTTTATGCCAGCGCGAGTCGAGGTTGGTAGTCGATTTCGCGATGGTACGCCCCTGCGATGGTTAGCAGTTTGGATTCCGAGAGCGGTGCACCTTGCAGTTGCAGTCCCATGGGTAATCCATTGGAGTGAAGTCCAATTGGGATGGAAAGAGCAGGAATGCCCGCTAGGTTCGCGCTAACGGTGTAGAGATCCTCGAGATACATTTGAACAGGATCGTCTTTTTTGGCTCCCAGTTCGAAGGGAGTGGTGGGGGTGGTCGGACCGAGGATCGCATCGACTTGTTCGAACGCGGAATCGTAGTCCTGCCGGATCAAGCGCCGGACTTTGAGAGCCTTCAAGTAATAGGCGTCGTAGTATCCCGCACTCAAGGTGTAAGTGCCGAGCATGATCCGACGTTTTACTTCGTTCCCAAAGCCTTGGGAACGAGATCGCTTGTACATCGCGACGAGAGGGCTTTCGCTGGAGCCATGGTTTTTATCGGGTTCTGATCGAAATCCATAATGGGCGCCGTCGTAGCGAGACAGATTACTGCTCGCCTCGCTAGGCGCGACGATGTAGTACGTAGGAATGGCGAATCGGTGGTGTGGCAGCTTCAATTCGACGATTTGACAACCAAGCTTCTTGTACAAAGCGATCGCTTCAACCAGTTTGCCGCGAATCTCGGGATCCAACCCAGGGGAAGCGAGATGTTCTGGAACGAAACCGATTCGGTACGGGGCCACCGGTTTGTCGGCCGCTTCTGAGAAACGCTCGTTGTCGACATGGAGACTCGTGGAATCCCTCGGGTCATGCCCTGCAATCGCCTCCAATACCAAGCCGAGATCGCGCACGGTCAGGCCAAACGGGCCGGCTTGATCCAAACTGCTTGCGTAGGCGATGAGTCCGTAACGGCTCACCCGACCATAGGTGGGTTTCAAACCGCAAACACCACAGTAGGCGGCGGGTTGCCGGATGGATCCACCCGTGTCCGTACCGATCGATGCGGCCGCTAACCCGGCTGCAACACTGGCCGCAGAACCTCCGCTGCTGCCCCCGCAAGTTCTATTTAGATTCCATGGATTGCGACTGGGACCTTGATAGCCTGTTTCCGTCGAACCGCCCATGGCGAATTCATCGAGGTTGGTCTTTCCCAGCAGTACTGCATCGGACTGTTGTAATTTTTCGATCACATGTGCGTCGAACGGCGACATGTAGCCTGAGAGCATCTTCGATGCGCACGTAGTGGGCATACTGCGCGTGCACAGAATATCCTTGACCGAAATGGGAATCCCTGCCAGCACTCCCATCGATTCCCCGTTGGCACGCTTCGCATCGACGTTATCCGCGGCTCGCAGAGCGCCTTCGGGGTCGACATGCAAATACGAGTGGATGTCGCCATCCAGTTTGGCAATGCGATCCAAATAGTGTTGCGTTAGCTCTCGGCTGGACAGGGATCGATCGGCGAGCTGCCGCTGGATGGATGATAGGGATGTAAGGTCCATAAATGTGAACGAGATAGTCTTGGAAAGGAGGAAGCCAGACGCAACCTCTTAGGTGCACCACTTTGCAATAAGAACCCAGCTCTATGGCTTCGGTGGAAAGCCGTATCGACCTCGGATCTGCTCCCAAGATGCCTTGAGAGAGTCGAGCAATCTGCCCACATGGCCGGAAGCCATGAAGACGCGGCTGCTAACTGCGGACTGTGGATAGAAGTTCGTGATGAAGTCAAAGCTGAACTCGTAGGGGCCATGACCGATCATGACGGCATTGGCATACGCGCCGCTCAAGATCTCGTCTCGCAATTTCAGTTCGTCGTAGACTTCCTGTGGATTTTGACGACGAGGGCCTTGGTTTGAGGAAGCTGGATTTGGCGGAGGGCTCGCAGCCCCCCCACCGGTCGGGGTGCCGGCATGGACATCGATTGAATTGGATTCTAACGGTGATGGAAGCGGTCCTACCCCTTTGGCACTTATGCCAGGGCCTGGATTTGAATTCATCTCTGGTTTGGGAGCGGTTTTGGGAGACGGGTCGACATTGTCGTCATCTAGCCCGAGCGGATCTTCTGAAAAGTTCGGTTCGAAGGGATCGACTGGAGGTGTGATATCGTCTTGAGGCGTTGTGGGAGTCTGAACAATAGGGCTCGGTGAACCCGGCAGTTCGCCGTAGCGTTGACGAAAAAGATCGATGTTTGTGGTCAGCGCATCGATGAATTGGGGCATCACCAAATGGGGGAGCACGACCCGGGAAACGACGCAGCTGGGGCGCGGCAGATTGCGGACAAAGTCTAGCACGAATTCCGTTCCGCCGGTCACTACGATAACGCCGGTGCTCAGTTCCCCACGGGCGACATGTTCGGGCACGCGCGCTCGGACGGCGGGCATATTTTCCATTGGGTCGGGTCGATCGTCGGAATTCGGTGGAAACGCCATGCTAAAACCAAACGTTGGATAGGAACAATCCAGCAGGAGAAAGATCAGGATGATACCATAATCGCTTCCGCTTGCACCGGACACCATCTGGTTAATCTCGGTGGCTTGCCCCTCCTTTTTTGGTTCGAATCCCCCCACCCTGAACCTTGCTATGAAGAATCAATCTAATAAATCGGACACGTTTGCATCGCATTCGGTTTCCTCCACTCGCAGACATTGGCTCGCGACGGCAGGTGCCTGCGGGTTGGTTTCCGCGGGCGGTTCCACCTCGAACGCCACTTCGGTTTCCACCGAGGAAGCCAATCCGATCGTTCTTGAAAACCAACAACAGGGAACGTTGAATTGGAAGCTGGGAAAGATTCGCATCGATCCCTCAACCAAGTATCGATGTCCTTGGGTGGAAGGCTACGCGTCGTACGCGAGCATTCAATCGGGCGAGACATTGCAATTGATGATCAGCACCGCGACTCCTACGACCGTCGAAGTTGAGTTGTTTCGTTTGGGATACTACCAAGGCTTAGGGGGCCGGAGCGTAGGACGGTATGAACGCGTTGCGTGCAGACCGCAACCCATGCCATCGATGGGAGAGAATCGTTTGATGTTCTGCGAATGGGAGCCTTCGCTGGAGATTCGCGTCCCGGAAACATGGACCAGTGGCGTGTATGTTGCGAAGCTGACGGAAGGAACGGAGGGATTGCAGAGCTACATTATCTTTGTCGTTCGAAATCCACGGCGATCCGATTTGATCTTTCAATGCAGCGATCACACATGGCAGGCCTATAATCGTTGGCCATCGCAGTACTCCCTCTACGATGACGGGGTCAATGTTTGGCACTGGGGGGATGCGTCGCGCGTTAGTTTCGCGCGGCCATATGGAAAGTACTGCCAAATTCTCGATGCCCCCCTTTCCTTGGGATCGGGGGAGTTTTTTCTGTGGGAATTCCCCTTCGTGTTTTGGTTGGAACAGCAGGGGTATGACGTGCAGTATGTCTCGAACACCGATACCCACCGCGATCCTCAGACTCCACTTCGCTGTCGCGGGTTCTTAAGCGTCGGACATGACGAGTACTGGACCCTCGAAATGTATCGTCACGTTCAATCGGCCGTCGAGCAAGGAACGAGTGTTGGTTTCTTTAGTGGAAACGCGGTCTGCGGAAGAGTGGAATGGGAGGAAGCGACTCGTTCGTTTCGTCGGACAGGAGTATTTGGGCCGCCGGGGGGGACTCGCGAGTTTGACGCGATGTCCAGCTTGATACACGAAAGACCTTACGCCAACGAACTGATCGGGGCGCATAGTACAGGTCCAGTTACTGGGGGAGCGGACTGGGTCTGTTCCGCCCCCCAGCACTGGATCTATGAAGGGACAGGGATGCAACAAGGCGATCGCATCCCTGGATTGATCGGTTGGGAGTACCATGGCGACCCCGCATCGATCTCTGGGTTGGAGATCGTTGCGACGGGGCCTACGCAGTCGGCTCCTGGCGTCCTGAATGGCGGAACCTACACCGCCACGCTTTATCCTGGGCCCAAAGGAAACTTGGTGTTCAATGCAGCCACATGCTGGTGGGCCGACGGGCTCAGCGCTCCACCCGGTTACCAAAGCCCGAGTGTTTATACTTCACCTCAAGGAGTCGACTCGCGAGTGCAACGGATCACCAAGAACATACTCGATCGCATGTTGCGTTCCAAATAAACCTTCGAGCCTGCAAAGCTCAGGCGGAGATGGAACAGGCACCATTCATCCGGGTACAATCCGGGATCCAGGTCATTTGGTTGCAGGGACAGCAACTCGCTTCACGCTAGGCCCCAAGTCTTCGGAGGTCTTGAAGTGAATCACTTTTGCCTTCGGAGCTTGATTCACCCTTGCCGGGACTTGCTCGCTAAAGGATGTCGGTACCACATTTCCCGAGGAGGCAGGACCCGCGGGAGTCAGAATGATGGGAAGTGATTGTTCTAACTCTTCAGGGGGAACGCTTTTTAGTTTGGTCGGTTCCTTTTCCAGGCCAGGCTTCGATGCTGAATTGGTCTGGTCTGCCCCGACGGTTAATTGGATTCCATTCATTTGCCTCCGCTTTCCTTGCCAAGTCACATCGTCCTCAAAGGGATCGACGAGTACGTCTGGAAGCTCTCTCCCCGTTGAGGAAGGCAGGCTCGCGGGAGGCAAATTCGCAGGAGGAAGGCCAGACGATGGCAGTTGGGAAGCAGGTTGCTTTGCTGCAGGTCGAGTTTCCAAAACCGATTCGGCCGATTCCTTGGGTGCATTGAGTTCCGAAGGGATGTCGCGAAGGCTCGGGGCGTCGGTCGTGCCCTTTGGAAAACGAGGCTGAAAGGGCTCTGGCGACTTTTCCGATCGCGACGGAGAGGACATCGGAGCAATCGGTGCTTCCTTCTCGATGATGGGCTTCGGTGCATTCAGGGGTTCGTTCAACGCCTGAGGCATTGGCATGGCTTGGACAGGTGCCTCTGGCAGTGGTTCTTCCGGTGTCGCGATGGGGTCGGTTTTGCGAACCGGGAGTTGTGCGGGAGGTTGCGAAGGTGCGGTGGAGCGACTTGAGGACTTATCGCTGATCTTTCCAATCGCCTGCTTTTCTATCGGCACATTGGGGTGCATCGGCGTACTAGGGGCACGCTGGAGGACGGGCGGAGGGAAAGCATAGGCACTGGTGAACGGCTGGGCAGGTATTGCAGGGGCAAAAGCCATTGGCTGTTGTACAGCACAAGCTGGGCAATCGCAGCCAGTTGGCATGGGCTCGCACCCACAAGAAGGAGCTGTCTCGACACCGCAGTTGGCCTCGACACCGCAGTTGGCCTCGACACCGCAGTGCGCTGTGCTGCGATGCAATGTCCATCTTCGCGTCGCTTGATGCCGGGATTCGGCTTCGATCTTGTCGCCGACATGATCAAAGTGCTTGAGAATCTTTTCCGCGAAGGAGAGCGACTTCGGCTTTTTGCGATGGGTATGTCCGCATGCGCCATCGCAGGCAGGACTTGTCTCGCAACCGCAGGTGGGTTCCTGTGCTATCGCGTTCGAATCGAGGGCACTAGAAAACCACACCGTGCATGCGACGGTCAAAGACCGAACCATTCGTGTTAATTCACGTCGGCGTTCTTGTTGCAACTTGGCTGATTTCATAAAGGTCTCGTACCGCTCGAGGCTGGTGTTCCGGCATGCAGCACACTGGGGAGCTGCACATTGACGACGTAGTAGTTGATGATGCTACCCGGAACAAGTTATCGAGACGTTACGGCCGGAATCCTCAGTGCTTTCGGTAAATCAAGCAAACTCGACGCAGTTTGCCTAGGTTCGCAGGAAGGAAGAGGTTTCGCGCCAAGGCGCCAAGTCCGCCAAGAAGACACGCAGTCCCTTTCGCATCGACTGTGGGCCGAGCCAAGCGAGCCAGGCCGAACCCGGATCTCGCTCTGCTGTGTGGCCAGAGCTTTCCTAATGAGAGCTTTTATACACGCCAGTAGGCGGAGTCGGGATACGCGCGGTAGGGAACGGCAAGTTCCGGAGTTTCAATCGTTTTCCCTTTTTGAAAAAGGGATTCGACGCCGGCAATTACCATCCCGGAGGTGAGCAAGGTTCGTTCGACAGGATACGGTGTCTTTCCATCGACCACCAAGGTTTCGATATGGTGGGCCAACGGATTGAAAAAGTCTGCCGTGGTCGATCCATGGGTCGGCATCGGCAGGTACATCTGGCAGGAAATGATTTCGCCGTTATCGGACCGCATGCCCGCGTAATTGAAATCCCGGATCGGAGCCAATAGAAGGGTGGTGCGGAACCCGTCTCGATGCTCCACCACGTAGCCGATCGATTTGGATAGCGTCTTGACCGCCCAGTCCCAATCGACCGGAGCACTTGGGTAACCCGTCTCCACGGGGAGATTGTGGCTTCGCGTTAACGCGGAGACGATCAATTTGCGGGTGTCGCCGTAATCCGCCCCTGACAAGACCTGCCACAACGACTCGTCGCGCAATGCTTGCACCGAGCGCACACCCACCTCGCCACCTTTTCTTCGCTCGGACATGCATTGAGCCGTCTCCAAGCCATGGATGTCGTAGCTGTCGACGCCACCGTAGCAGACACACACGCTTTCTTTGAGTGGTGTATCGAGCGGCATGTCGATTGACGGCATTCGCCAAGTCACGGGGAGGGAGGAGCCTGCAAGAAAGGGAAAGCCCAGTCGCTTGGAGTCCTCGACCATCTCGCGGCATTCGCTCCACACCGTTGATAGGTGTTTGTCGTTGAATACCGGCACACTCTTTCCGGAATCCTCAAAAACCTTCACGACCCGTTTGAACCACTCGTATCGCGGATATCGCCTCTGGCCCCTGTCGTTGTCGGGATACTTGCCATGCTCGGCGATGATTACCACACCATCGACCGCAAGTTTCGACGTCCCCAAGGTGAGTGCCTCCTCGATCGTGGGGAAGTCTTTCAAGCCATACTTGGCGATTCGCCCCGGCGCTAAGTCGCCTTCTGGATGTTGGTCGATATACACCGATGCGATATCGAATTGGGGCTTTTGCCATTTCCCGCCCCACGTATATCCCATTGCGTGGCGATCGAGGAAGTGTTGGGCATGCGAGTGGGTTCGGACTTCGGTCCCGAGAAATGCAATGCGTTTTCTTGGCTTGCTATCGTCTGCTGTCAGCAAGGATTGTAAACCAATCGTTGCACCCGAGAAAGCAGCTGTACTTGCAATAAACTCACGGCGATTCCACATTGGATTCATGACGGTCTCCCGGCCAAAAGAAAACTAAACTCAAAGTTGCAAAGAGTGGTAAGAGTCCTACTACGATCAATCCGGTGCTGAAGCTTTGGGTTGCATCGGCGGAGCTACCAAACGCCATTTGCGCAACACCCGAGAATGCCCACGCAAGAATGCCGGTAATGCCGGTCACTTTGCCTTGATGACTCCTCGAAATGTCTTGCGAAAACGCGTAGTACATGGGGAAGAGGCCGAGGGCTCCTGCTCCCGCGACCAGCAAAACCGCTAAGAGCAGCGGTCCTTTTGGAATCCAGGGAACACAGGCAACGAGGGCGCACGCGAGCGAGCAAACGGCTACCGTCGCAGTGCGCGATCCCTTGATACTCCAACCGCGACTCGCCAAAGCAAAGGCCATCGCTCCAGCTCCGATACATCCGATATCGGTCACCAGGTACCAAGCAGAAGTGAAGACGAGAGTCTCGGTCTCACTGTAACCAATCTGCTGTTGCAGCACCTTTGGAAGCCACGCCCGCAGGATTTGCCACGTCGTATTGATGGCAAGGAGTACCAGCAGGAGTACGAACAGCTTCCAGCAGAAGACCTCTCTCCACCAAGCGCGAGGCTTACCCATAACGGGCTCCAGGTTTCCCGTAGATCGCAAATCGGAATCTCGAACGAGAGCAAACCAAGCTGCAATCCAGACCACTCCCGCAGCCCCGATCGCTTGAAACCCGATACGCCAGCTACCTGGCGTGGGCGTTAAAAGCCAAAGCATAAGCAACGGAGTCGCGAATGCTCCGATCGAAGTACCGCTTTGCAGTACGCTGTTCCCCAGACCTCGACCGCGCGAGGTGAGAAGGGCCTGAGTTGTCTTGAGCCCACACGGCCAGTGAGCGGCTTCGAAAAACCCAAGCAACCCACGGCAAA
This sequence comes from Pirellula sp. SH-Sr6A, assembly GCF_001610875.1. Lineage (NCBI taxonomy): Bacteria > Pseudomonadati > Planctomycetota > Planctomycetia > Pirellulales > Pirellulaceae > Pirellula > Pirellula sp. SH-Sr6A. Next base: position 5,235,206 of record NZ_CP011272.1, read on the forward strand.
TCAACAGATCGTCGTAGCCTCGAACATAGCCAGTAAGGAATCCGACGGCGGACCAAAGCAGAATGGCCATCGGGTACATAAATCGGATAGGCAAGCTATCGACGAGGAAACCGAAAACAAGGGATCCCAGGGCGAATCCCCAGCCAAAGCTAGCTTCGACCGCACCGTACTGCTTTTCGGTCAATTGGAGTTCTGTCGTGATGCGCGTCGCAACCGATGCGAGGGTTTGTCGATCCATGTAGTTGATCGCCGATGCGAACAACAAAAACAAACAGATCAAGACAACTTGTTTGGAAAGCTTTCCCGCCGGTTTATCGCCATCTTTCGCGGCTATCCATCCCATGATTGACCATCCCAATCGATCACGCGTTCAAGCCATTGCACGACATCGCGGCTAAAGCATTGCAATAAATGCTCACCCTTTTCTCGCGTTGCGAGATGGGGCCAGCCGATGTGCCCCGGTTTGCTTCGATCGGGGGTCGTCCAAGCGCGATAGCCAGGGCGAAATGCGTTTCCTGGATCCACCGGTGCAGCCGATTGGTAATCTCCTACCAACTCGGGATGCAACGCGAGAATCATCGATGTTTCCCATTCGCAGGCGTGACCCATGTCGCGCTGATGAATATCAGGAAGATCGACCCAAGGTTCTGAACCGAGAGACCAATAGGTCGTCATCAGCAACAGGAGGTCGCTGCGAGTTCGCAAATCCTGTCGAATCTCGAACAACGCTTGTTTCGCAGGAACATCGTTTCCGCCGTGCCCATTGATGATGACGATACGTCGGAACCCCGCCATGACCACGTTCTGTACCAACGATCGCAACATGTCGAGATAGTTGCGAGGTTCGGCCGAAAGGGTGCCCCCAAAATCCAAATGATGGTGGGAGTTTCCGAGCCATTGAACGGGTGCGATGAGAACTTTTTCCGAGAGTGACTGTTCGATTCGATGGACGATCGCGGTCAAAAGCATCGTGTCGGTGCCGACGGGCAAGTGATGACCATGCTGTTCGATGGCGGCGACCGGCAAGACAATCGGTGTGTCGCGAGATACCTTCTCCAGGGAAGGCCAAGACTGATTCGCAAAAAGCATACAGGCAGGTGGGATCGAGGGGGAGGCTGAGGAATCCTTATTCTACTCGATTCCCCACATGCGAGGGTGAGGTGGGCAAAAAAGTGAAACTGACGACTCCTGCGGCGATTCGATCACTTGCGAAGCGTTGTGTCGGGATTCCAGGGCTGACTGGCGATCTGACTGCGGTAGATAGGAAGGTAGCGGTAGTAGACTTCCAAGCTGAGGCAACCCAAGGCGGTGGTGTAAACTCGCCCCCCATATGCACCCCAAACACAGCTTGGATTCCAAGAACCTTTCGCGGGGCCGTCTGCAATTTGCGTGGTGCACAAACGGAACTTGAGCGCATCGTTCCAACTCTTCCAAGCGGACTCGAAGATGGCAGCATCCATTTGATTCGTGGATGTCGATCGCGATTGATACATCGCTAGCGTGGCGTAGTACCAATAGTAGAAATTGTCTTGCCCACGGCCCGGCGGATTGGCCAGTAGGAGTCGCTGTGCTTCGTGTGCTGCGCCGGGACGAATGGGATAACCCAGCAATAAGCGTGAGGCCATCGCTTCGGCGGTCATGGATGGGGTCGCTTGTTCGGCATTCGAGAAATTCCCCATACGAGGTCGGTAGGTGGCAAGACCACCGTCTTGGCCCACCGACACAGAATCGAGAAAGCGAAGCATTTTCGATCGAGTATCGGCCCCGATGTCATATGCGTTGGCTTGGGTGGCGCTGTGAAGCAACATGGCTTGCCATCCGAACTGACTGGTGTCCCCCGGATCCTCCGTCGGATATTCGTACCGCCATCCTCCTGATCGAGGATTCATGGCTCGAATCGAGTATTGGCACGCTAACCGGGTAGCAGGTAGCAATTGCGGATCTTGAGTGATCGCGTAGGCCTCGGCCACGGCGAGTGATGCCATCCCATGACTGTACATACGAGCAAATCGAACCGCGTCCTCGCGCCCTACTTGATCCCTCCCGGACATATCCCCGGAGGGAAGCTGTTGACCGAGAAGGTACCGAAGTCCTGCGTGAACTGTCGGCGCATAGGGGCCATCGAGATGGTGATGCCCGGCCCCCAGGAATGCGAGGATCGCAAGCCCTGTCATGGCGGTGTTGGCGCGAACACCGGCATTTTGCCGGATCTCACCATCCGGTCCGGCACGACCGATCATGATGGGATTGCCCCCTCCATACTCCGCTGCATTCCATCCCCCGTCAGGGCCTTGCGAGCGCGCCAACCATTCCAAAGCGTTCTGAACCGCCGCTTCCGTGTTCTCATCCCCTCCACCTGCACGCACGATATCCATCCGATTTGGAGCGAATCGGTTTTGATAGGATGACTGACTCGCCGAGGAGGGGGGCGAAGAAGTCGCGTGCGCCCGCGGAGCGACTGCAAGACCGGCAGGAGGTACGGATGAAAGGGTGGGCGAGACCTGATTGGGCAATCGGGAAGGTGGTAGGATTCCGCCTTCGTCTGGAGGTTCGTTCAACGCAGGTGCAGCAGCCTGTTCGGACAAGAATTCCGCGAGCGCTGCGGTGTCCGGTTCCACGAGCGGAAGGGCTGCTACGAGAGTCGGGTTCTCGATAGAAGAGGCGGGAACCGGTTCTGGGGTAGGGATTTCCGGCAGTGGAAGGTCGGCCACTGAATAGGGGGACAGATCCGACTCGGCGGTTGCCAGGGGAGCTTCCCAGGGGCGAATCTCAGGTTCTTGATCCGACGCGTCGATGGGACTCTGGGTTGGCAATTCGTCGGAGGACGAAGCGGTCTCGTCGACGCTTTGTAATTCAGACGAAGGGGGAGGTGGGGTGGAAGCGGCGTTGGCTTCGATAGTCATTTGAACCACACCGGGTCGATACGCACCACCACCGAAACCACCCCCTGCACCTGGGGTGATGATTCGCGTTCCGTATGCGTACATCAATAGCCATACGTGAGCGAGGAATGCCAGAGCAATGCACTTGGTCAGCGATTTGGTTTGCCCCCATCGGGTCCAAGACGCGATGAGGAGCGTCAGAGCGACCAAGGCGAAGAGGCATCCCAGCACGATCGCCCACCAGCGGCTCGTCGAGATGTCTCCGATGGCTGCGAGCGGGAGTGCTGCGGTTGGATGGATGGGGATCATGATTTACCGCTGCATGGACGCGCTAGGCATCTGGCTGCTGGCATAACGGAGATTCAGATTCTTATTCCCTGTTTTCTGGATGATCGCAAGGACTTCGCAGACCATTTGGTGGGAGCAATTACCGTCTGCTTCAAATTCCACTTTCAAGTCAGGATAGTTTCGAGTGGCTTCCGACAATACGACCTGCAATTGCGGGAGCGATAGGGGGGTACCGTCGAACCGGATTCCGCCATCGCTCTGGAGGGCAACCACTTTACCTTGTGGGGCCGTCATCATGGCGCCGCCATTGGCCACCTTCGGTAGGTGGATTTCGATCGATCCTTCGTTTTCCGAAAAACGAGTCCCGACCATGAAGAAGATCAACAGAAGAAAAAGGACATCGATCATGCTCGTAAGATTGATAGACGGAAGCTCTTCTTGACTCAGTTTCAGCGGCATAGCGAATCCTTTATCAAGCGGCTTTGCGCGATCGAGTTCGACCTCGCGAGGAATCGCTTTCTTGCAAGCCCTCCGCACTGATCGCATCGACCAAACGCTGGGAGTGCATATCCATTTCGGATATCAAACGGTCCGTGTGACCGAGGAAGTACATGTACATCAGATAGGCAGGAATCGCGACCAGAAGTCCCGCTGCCGTGGTCAACAACGCTTCGCTAATCCCGCCAGCCAACATTTCCGGACGCCCCATCGCTTGCGATCCCGAGATGTCATTGAACGATTGGATCATCCCCATGACTGTACCGAGAAGTCCAAGAAGGGGCGCAACATTGCTGATCGCATTGAGCAATCGCATGTGACGGCGCAGGTTATTGCTTTCACGCTCACCTGCATCCAAGACAGCTTGCTCGATCTCAACGGCAGGTCGGCCATAACGCTTTACTGCCGCAGCGAGCAGCGTCGCGATGGAACTCGGGTTGCGTTCGCATAGTTCAAGGGCTTCGTCGCGGTCGATCTGCTGTTGTTGAAGCTGCTCGATCAATCGTTTCACAAAAGGACGTGGAATCACTCGCCCGGTTCGAAGCGAAATGAATCGTTCGAATGAAAAGACCATCAGGACGAAGGAGCAAAGAGCGATGGGGTACATCATGATCCCGCCATCATGGAACATTTGTAACAGACTGCGGACCGGGATCTTGCCCTCTTCGCTTCCCACTGGATCAGAAGCCGGTGTGCCTACCGTTGCTCCCGAGGTTGGGTTTGGATTGGCTGCGAGCCGAGCATCCGGACCGTTTACCCAGCCGGAGCTACCCGCGACGGTTCCTGCCGGATTGAGGCCATTCGAGCTGACCGGTGGTGCCTGCACAGGAGTGTTGTAGAAACTCTGGCGGATCTGCGGCATATTGCCAACCGGCGCTCCCGGGTAGGGACCGGTACCCCCTGGAACTTGTCCTGTCGCGGTAGAAGCGATGGCTGTGCAAACGCAAAGAATCCCCAAGCTCATCGATTTGTTCATTATCGTCCTGATATGCAAACTCATCGCTTCTTCCCTGAACCGATTCGCTCTGCTTGTTGGGCCATCGTCATCAAATTGCTCAGACGCTCGCCTGCCGTCTTTGCAAATGGAGACTTAGGGTATCTTTCCTGCACTTGTCGATACCATTCGACCGCCGCCTTGGGATCTTGGCTCATTTCTGCGCAAACGCCCAACTGCAACACGCTGGCCGCATGCCAATGCTCTTCACCAGGAATGGACAAAACGCGTTGATAGCTCGCGGCGGCATCGGCATACCGACGCTGCATCATGAACGTTTCGCCTGCCATCCACCCCGCTCGAGCCAGAAGCGTTGCGTTCGAGTTGTTCGATGCGAGCACGATCCGATCGAGTCGCTCTCGAGCCCCTTGGAAATCCGCTCTCGCAATACAACACCGCGCTAAGAGGTAATCGGCTTCGTCGGCTTTCTTCCATTCGGGAAAATCGCGACAAAGCTTTGAAACCATCGTCTCGGCTTCCTGCCACGCGTTACGATTTGCTAGCGTTTCGGCTTGCCGAAGCAAGGCCAGCGGCAGCCAGTTCGGGGGAGCAGGTTGTTTCTCGGCGAATGCGAGCAGCCATTCTGCGTGAGGCACTAGTTTCGACCAGTTCTGAGATTGGTAGAGGAGCTCCAGCAACTCCACTCTCAAGGTGATCTCCAGTTCGATGTTTAGCTGCCCCTCGCCAAGTCCTCGTTCCAAGCATTGGATCGCTTCGGTATTCTCCTTGGCACGCGCATGCCCTTTGGCTCGGATGTACCACGCGAACGACTTCCAAGCGTCGGGGCATCCCAACTCGGTTGCTTCCTCGGCCCATTGAATCGCTTGGTCCCATCGATCGGACTGAGCGCAGTCGCGAGCTAGCCGGAGTCGAGCTTCGATGCTTATCCCTGCTTTCGGGTGCTTCTCAATCAACTCCACGAACAAGGCCTCCGACGATTCTCGCGCACCGGCGTCCGCTAGCGCAATCGCGAGTTCATAGAGAAGTTGTGCTGGGATATTTCCAGCCAGTGCAAGATCAACCAGCGGCTCGATTTCTCTGGCAATATCCACCGACTGGGAGAGGTTTTTTTTCGCGGCGACCTCCAGCAGCTTGGCTCGAATGCGGAGTTCATCGGAAGGATTTTGTTGGCTGAATGCGTTCAAGCGATCGCATACTTCCTGCCATTGTTTTTTTGCTGCAACGCATTCAATTGCGTTCCAAGACGCGAGGGTGTGGAGAAGGGATTGCGATGGACTGGGCTGTTGTTTGCAAGCGCCGATCGCTTGATCAAAGCACCTCAGCGCTTCGTCCGACGTTGGATCTTCTCGGCGGAGCAAGCTCCCGAGTTCGAGCCAAACGTGGGGAGAGCAAGGACCTTGGGTTGGCCAAGCCTCGCGGGAAGGCGAGTCACTTCCCTTCGGATCGGTCGGAGGGCTAGAAAGGTGTCGAAGCCGTCGCTCTGCCTCACGAAGTGATCCTTTCGTGATTTCAACCTTGGCCAATAGCAAATGGGCCGTCTCGACCCAGCGATCCCAGGAAGTGGAAACGATGGCTTTGCCACTGGATCGGGTTTGCGTTTCAAAGAGAGCAGCGTGTTCGAGCCAGAGTTGAATTTCGGAGGCACTTTTGTCTGAGGGATCGAGGTTCCATCCAGCCAACGCGGCGAAGTACTCGGCTTGGATCCCAAGCTCGGAGCGAGGCGTTGCCAGGGCGACCGCCAAAAAATCTCGCCTCGCGTGGTCGAAGTCTTTTTGGGCAAAGGCTTCGGTCGCTCGTTGAAAGGTCATCGCGATTTCGGGGGGGCGCGGAGGGGGGGCCTGGCCGATCGCGAAGGGGGGAGGGAAAAACGCGAGCAGGCAGCAAGCGATGATCGCTAGCACCGAAGTTCTGTCCTGCTGGTTCGAATTCATGGGACGGATGCGATAAAGTGCGAAGGATAAGGAGGGTGGGAGGTCATGGAGGTGCGCTTTGGCAGCCTGCGATCTCCGACTTGAGAATTCCTCTGTCGATACGAAATAACCACCGAGCGTTTCAAGGGGAGAATTCGGTTGCTCCCAATTTCCGGAAAATCCGGTAAGCTTGGCGGCTGAATTCCGTTTTGTTCTTTTCGGCTGTTGCAGGAGCTCTTTAGATGGGTCTTTTTCAAGAATTCAAAGCGTTTGCCATGCGAGGCAACGTCATCGATTTGGCGGTCGGTGTTGTCATCGGCGGCGCATTTGGAAAGATCATCAACTCGCTGGTCGAGAATGTATTCATGACGCCTCTGAACTTGATCACGGCCAAAAGTGGTGTGAATTTCAACGGCTTGTCATTGAAGTACTCCCATTTGACAGGTGGAAAGATAGAGCTTCCCGTTTTGAAAAAAGATGGGACCCCAGAGCTCGATGCAAACGGCAACGCCGTCATGAACTTGACGGACCCGGATATTCTCAAGTACGGGCCCTTCATCCAGACGACATTCGAATTCATCATTATCGCGTTCGCCTTGTTCATGGTGATCAAGGTGATGAATCGCATGAAGAAAAAGGAAGAGGCGGCACCGGCTGCAACTCCAGAAGATGTCCTCTTGCTGCGCGAGATCCGAGATGCGCTCGCCAAGTCAGCACCTCGGCGTGCCGAGTAATCTGCTTCGAGGTACAGGGCCTGGTTTTGCAATCCTTCACTGGCGGCTATCGCCCCGCCGCATGCAACCAGTCACAAGGTAATGGAATTCACACGAGGAAATGGAATGGGGAATACCAGTCTGCATTGGCGTTATGCGGTCAAACAATTCGATGCGACGAGAAAGATACCGGCGGACGATTGGAATGACATCGAGGAGAGTTTGGTTCTAACACCGAGTTCGTTTGGGTTGCAACCATGGAAATTCATCGTCGTCACATCCCCTGATATCAAAGAGCAGCTACAAGGTGCCTCCTGGAACCAAACGCAGCCTCGCGATTGCTCCCACATGATTGCTTTCGCGGCATTGAAGCAAGTGACGGAGGAGTATGTGGATTCCTTTCTCCAGTCTGTGTGCGATGGCCGAGGGGTCTCAATGGATACCCTTGCCATGTACCGGCAGATACTGCTCGGCTTTCTGAAAAACCAAGAGGGGAAGCATTTTGAATGGGCAACGAACCAAGTTTACATCGCGCTCGGACAAGTCATGGCGGTTGCTGCTTCGATGCGCATCGATGCTTGCCCGATGGAGGGGATTGTGCGTTCTGAGTATGACCGGATACTCGGTCTAGACGGGTCGCAATATGGAACGGTCGTGGGCTGCGCGCTCGGGTACCGACATACGGATGATAAATATGCTTTGGCCAAGAAAGTTCGATTCTCTCGACAGCATGTGATCGAGTATCGCGAATGACCCGCCATTCCTCGCATTCGGTTCCCGTTTCCCAGAAGTTTCTGGTAGATGGATTTTGTTGGTACGCGCGCGGCATGGTTCGCAAGCAGTTCAGTTCATTTGGCTGGGCGACCGAACAGGAATTGACCGGGATCGATCCCAACGACGCCTTGGTGGTCTGCGCCAATCATGCCAGTTGGTGGGATCCCATCGTGGCGATGCTCCTCCGGCAAGCGTTAATGCCTGAGCGAACCTTCTACGCTCCTATCGATGCCGAGCAGCTCGAAAACTACGCTGTACTGAAAAAGATGGGCTTCTACGGTGTACAGCTTCAAAGTTTCTCAGGTGCACACCATTTCCTATCGACAAGCAAGGCGATTCTCGCACGGCCCAATACTTCGATTTGGATTACTCCAGAGGGACGATTCTGCGATGTACGCGATATGAGCCAACCGCTCATGCCGGGGCTCGCGCATTTAGCGACCAAGGTAGAGAGAACAGTCTTTCTGCCACTCGCCATCGAATATCCCTTTTGGGATGATGCTCGCCCCCATGTGTTCATTCGGTTCGGTGCTCCCGTCCGAGTCGATGTAGGCGGCTTGAAATCGAAAGGGGAGTGGAGCGAGGCAATCCAACATCCGTTTCGACGGAATCAACGGGAGTTAGCGGAATTGGTCATTCGCCGCGATCCGAATCAATTCGGGTACTTGATCTCCAGCAGGCCTCAACGTTTGAATTGGTATGATTTCGCTCGCAGTTGGGCTGCTTGGGTGCGAGGCAAACGCTTCGATCCAAGACATTCCGCCCGAATGCCAAGGCCTCGCAATGGCTTCTAACCATCAACCCGCGCCCCCCAGCTTCGATTCCTACGCTGCGGAATACGAAGCAGCACTCGCCAAGGGGGTTTCACTCTCCGGGGAATCGTCCGATTTCTTTGCATCGACCCGAATCGAAATAACCAGGCATACTCTGCGACGAATCGGATTCACACCCACCTTCGCCATGGATTTTGGATGCGGAATAGGAAATAGCGTTCCCTATCTGCTCGAAACGCTCCAGTGCCAACGCGTTATCGGTGTCGATCCGTCACAAGCTTCATTGCAAATCGCTGCACAGAAGTTAACCGACGAAAGGGTACAGTGGTGCGTTCCGGAAGACTGGAGGTGGGATGATCGCGCCGATTTGGCATTTTGCAACGGAGTGTTTCATCACATCCCTCCCGACCATCGGCTTGATGCGTTTCGATGGATTCACGAGCGATTGGTGGAGGGAGGTTGTTTCGCTTATTGGGAAAACAATCCATGGAATCCCGGCACGCGGTGGGTCATGAGTCGCATTCCATTCGACAGGGATGCGATTTGTTTGAGCATCCTTGAATCGAAACGGCTCATTGAGCAAGCCGGATTTCGGGTTCGTGTTAGTCGAAGTGCCTTTTATTTCCCTAGGATTCTAAAAGGGCTTCGAGTGCTCGAGCCTTGGTTGTCCCGGTTCCCGTTGGGAGCGCAGTATTGGATCTTGGCAACGAAGCCGTCGAACGGTCGTCCTTGAACGTTCTTGCGCTATAGACCACCGCTCTATCAACCAAACCACCTTTCCCCCAAGCTCTCGGGCCAATCGCCCGGGGTAAAGATTCTTAACTGGCGCGGTGCGTCAGGCGATGCTGATCTGTTGAGGACAACAGATCGACGTTGTCGAACGGTCGTCCTCGACCGTTTTAGCGCTATAGACCACCGCTCTATCAACCAAACCACCTTTCCCCCAAGCTTTCGGGCCAATCGCCCGGGGTAAAGATTCTTAACTGGCGCGGTGCGTCAGGCGATGCTGATCTGTTGAGGACAACAGATCGACGTTGTCGAACGGTCGTCCTCGACCGTTTTAGCGCTATAGAGCACCGCTCTATCAACCAAACCACCTTTCCCCCAAGCTCTCGGGCCAATCGCCCGGGGTAAAGATTCTTAACTGGCGCGGTGCGTCAGGCGATGCTGATCTGTTGAGGACAACAGATCGAAGTTGTCGAACGGTCGTCCTCGACCGTTTTAGCGCTATAGAGCACCGCTCTATCGACCAAACCACCTTTCCCCCAAGCTCTCGGGCTAATCGCCCGGGGTAAAGATTCTTAACTGGCGCGGTGCGTTAGGCGATGCTGATCTGTTGAGGACAACAGATCGACATTGTCGAACGGTCGTCCTCGACCGTTCAAGCGCTATAGACCACCGCTCTATCGACCAAACCATCTTTCCCCCAAGCTCTCGGACCAATCGCCCGGGGTAAAGATTCTTAACTGGCGCGGTGCGTCAGGCGATGCTGATCTGTTGAGGACAACAGATCGAAGTTGTCGAACGGTCGTCCTCGACCGTTTTAGCGCTATAGAGCACCGCTCTATCGACCAAACCACCTTTCCCCCAAGCTCTCGGGCTAATCGCCCGGGGTAAAGATTCTTAACTGGCGCGGTGCGTTAGGCGATGCTGATCTGTTGAGGACAACAGATCGACGTTGTCGAACGGTCGTCCTCGACCGTTTTAGCGCTATAGAGCACCGCTCTATCGACCAAACCACCTTTCCCCCAAGCTCTCGGGCTAATCGCCCGGGGTAAAGATTCTTAACTGGCGCGGTGCGTTAGGCGATGCTGATCTGTTGAGGACAACAGATCGACATTGTCGAACGGTCGTCCTCGACCGTTCAAGCGCTATAGACCACCGCTCTATCGACCAAACCACCTTTCCCCCAAGCTCTCGGACCAATCGCCCGGGGTAAAGATTCTTAACTGGCGCGGTGCGTCAGGCGATGCTGATCTGTTGAGGACAACAGATCGACATTGTCGAACGGTCGTCCTCGACCGTTCAAGCGCTATAGACCACCGCTCTATCGACCAAACCACCTTTCCCCCAAGCTCTCGGACCAATCGCCCGGGGTAAAGATTCTTAACTGGCGCGGTGCGTCAGGCGATGCTGATCTGTTGAGGACAACAGATCGACGTTGTCGAACGGTCGTCCTCGACCGTTCTAGCATGTCAGGCACTTTTATTAGACCGACTCGATCTAGGAGATGCTCGCCCACTGGCGATTCTTCGCACTTTCAAGGACTGCGTCGCAGACCTTTTGGGTTTCCAGCGCGTCGCGGAAGGTTGGGTGGGCGGGTTCGCCTGTCTCAAGGCTCTTCAAGAAATCGGCGACTTGGTGGATGAACGAGTGTTCGTAGCCGATTTGCAGTCCAGGCACCCACCAATTGCCCATGTAGGGTTGATTGCCATCGGATACGTGGATGCTTCGCCATCCGCGGACAATCGACTCGTCGCTGTGATCGAAGTACTTGAGGCGGTGCAAGTCGTGGAGGTCCCATGCGAGTGATGCGTTTTCACCGTTGATTTCCAACGTGTACAAAGCCTTGTGGCCTCGCGCGTATCGCGTCGATTCGAAGAGCCCTAATGACCCGTTCTTGAAGTGGCAGAAGAACGAGCAAGCGTCATCGATTCCAACGGGCTGCTTTTTGCCGGTCTCCGCATGGACTCGTTCCTTGACAAAGGTTTCGGTCACGGCGGATAGGTCGGTGATCGATCCGTTGAGCCATAGTGCGGTGTCGATGCAGTGGGCGAGCAAGTCTCCTGTTACACCGCTACCTGCAGCCTCGACGTCGAGACGCCACGTGGCCGCCCCGCCTTGTGGAACGTCTGCATTGATCGTCCAGTCTTGGAGGAAGTTAGCGCGGTAGTGGAAAATGCGTCCCAATTTCCCGGAGTCGATGATTTGCTTTGCGAGCGTGACGGCGGGGATGCGACGATAGTTGTACCAAACCATGTTTGCGACGCCGGCCTTTTCGACCGCTTCGCACATCTCGAGGCCTTCTTCGGTGTTCATCGCGAGTGGCTTTTCGCAAAGAATCATCTTGCCCGCTTTTGCGGCAGCGATGGCGATCTCTTTGTGAATGTTGTTGGGGGTACAGATATCGACAGCATCGATGTCCTTGCGTTCCAGCAGCTTCCGCCAATCTGTTTCAATGGATTCGTAACCCCAGTTCTTCGCGAAGGACGAGGCCTTTTCTGCATTGCGGGCGCACAGAGCCTTGAGAACCGGCTTGTACTCACAGGGAAAAAAGTGGTTGGCTTGTGCGTACGCATTCGAGTGGGCTTTACCCATGAAGCCGTACCCGATCATTCCGATGCGCAGTTCTTTCATCGAGGTTATTCCGAAATGGTTGGAGGGATGGTGGGATTGTCTGTTATTGGGAATCTCGGACACGAATCATCACATCCAAGATGGAGTTCCATGTCTGGGGTTTTTCCAGGGTTGCATTGGGGAACATGCATCCGTCCCAGCAAATATGTTGAATGCCGCGCGATGCCGCATCCTTGAGCCAGTAGCTGGAGCATCGAACGATATCGAGTTTGCCGTTTGGATCGTCTGCAGGGCAATGCTTGCCGGTCTTGTCGTGGGATCCCGCTCCGTGGACTTGCCCGTCGTTTTGTGCGACGTGGAAATCGATCGTCCAAGGGCGGAGCTTATCGGTCATCGCTTCGTAGGCGGCGTAGAATTCTTCTTGGCTATAACCTTCCTTGAGCAATGCGTACTCCGGAGCGTTGTAGCCGAGCAGATAGAGGTAGGTGTGAGCCAAGTCCGCTTGGAATCCGAGTGCGTCCGGCATACCGACTCCTTCGAGCACGTCGAGCATATCGCGCCATGAGTGCATCCCGGCCCAGCAGATTTCTCCTTCGGCCGCCAGTCGTTGGCCCGCATCTTTCGCAATCTTCGCCGCTTCCTTAAAGGTCTCGACGATTTTCTTGGTGTTGTTCACTTTGTCGGATCGCCATTTCTCGATGCCGAACTCCGCGCTGTCGATGCGAATCACACCATACTTGCGAACCCCATGCTTTTCGAAAACGTTAGCGATACGGCAGGCCATTTTCACTGCGGAAAGGAATTTTTCCCGGGAAGCCGCGTCTCCCATCGCCGAGTCTCCCACGGTGCCCCCCCAAACGGGCGCAACGAGAGAACCGACGGCGAAGCCGTGACTGGCGATCTTGTCAGCGATCTTGATAAGTTCCTCATCGCTGGCATTGGGATCGGTGTGAGGGAAGAACAAGAAGTAATCGATTCCATCAAACTTTTGGCCATTCACATTGGCTGCTGCGGTAAGCTCCAGCATGCGGTCCAAGCTAATTGGGGGCTCCTGGTCGGGCCCATCTCCCTTGCCAACCAAACCGGGCCACATCGCATTATGAAGCTTTAACTTTGTCATGAAGATACTCGAATGAGTTAGGAGAGAATGGGGAAGGGAGAAACCACGCGAAGAGGGATAGATCTACCTCTTCGCGTTAGAAACAGAACGGGAGCTACCCCGTTTTTATGGCTTTTTAGGCGTTGTTCTTCCAAGCCCCATTTTGAGGCATGTTGGAATGGGCATCGGGTCCGAAATATCGCAATCCAACGAGTGGTTCCGAGCCCGTATTTTCAATTTCGACACCGCGCGAGGAAGCTTCATGGCTGATGAAAACTTCATCTTCGGTATTTTCACCGAATCGGATCATCGCTGGAGTTTGCAGTGCAAGCTTCCCGATGCGACCTTTGCCTTGAACCGTGATCCAGCCGCTGGCAGCGTTGTCTCGCAGAATGCACTTGGCCCCCGGCTCGACGGTCAGTTCCTTCGCACTGAAGAGTTGTTTGCCGTCGATCGATCCGTAGACAATCCACTTGTCGGTGTAACCGCTGCCGGATCTTTCGGAATCGACGACCGGCTCAATGTAGTTGCTGTCTTTGAAGTGCGTATCGACGTTCTTGTCCCAGTCAAGTTGGCCGATGATAAAGTCGAGGTCTTGGTGCTTCTCTTTTGGCATGTCTTTGACCAGGAGGGACCAAGGCACATAACGACCTTCAACGATCGATTGGAACATGCCGAACACATCGCTGCCCCATTGTGGCTCGTAGGTGCAAAGGGAGCCCGGAGCGTGCAGCACGCCGGGAGGAATCAACCAGCCGGTTCCTCGCTTTAGTCGGTAGGCTCGCGACAGGTCGAGGATGCCGTTGTCACCCTTATTCCAGTTTTCCAAGCAGCGACGCAAATCGTCTTTGGTCGTGCCCGGCTCCAGACCCATGAAGGTGTAGGAGAAATTGTTGTCGACATTGTTGTATTGGGGAGGGAAGTAATAGCTTTCAGGCTTTCCTTCTTGCCCAACGAGTGCTGCATCTTCTGCAGACTGGTGCATGTGGTGCGGGATGGGGCCCATGTTGTCGAAGAACTTCGAATAAACCGGCCAGCGATTGTACTTGTTGAATATGGGTGCCCCTACCAAGCGGTTTCCTTGCTCGGCGACGGCGTCCTTCAATAGAAACTTCTTTCCCTCGAAGAGACAGAAGCTAAGACCTTCGTGCCAAACGCGTCCTTCGTTGGCTGCCTCGGTGGTGGAGGAAAACCATCGTTCGTCGATCCCGCCCCGGTCAGCCCCAAACGCATACAAATCACCTGGGTAAAGTTTGATGCGGCGGCCGGGGTGCAGGAAGCTGCGGGGGACCCAGGTAGGAGTTAGGCGAAGCAAGCCTTCGCCGGCATCGAGCGCCTGATCCAAAATCTTGGCGACGTTGTCTTGGCTCACAAGCCCACTATCTAATCCAGTACCGGCCATGGACGATCTCAAACTCTCTAAATTCTGTGAATTGGAAGGTTCTTAAACACTAATCGGGGTGGAGGGAAAGCCGCCGCCCCTTGGGGAAGAAAGGGACTGTTGTAAGCCGGACGGGCGGCTGTTTCAAGCTCTCCACGACGGTGGACGCCAGATTCCAGAAACCTTTATCTCCCAATCGGATTCGAGGTTATGATTCCTTGGCCATCGGTTAGATGGTCTTCAAAGCGTTCCCCCGAGTTCTAGGACAGTATGGAATCTGCACGGCAAAGCCCATCCCTCCTGTTGGGTGTCGACGGTGGAGGGACCAAAACATCAGCTTGGATCACTCCCGCAGCGAACCCCCTTCGATCGCTACATGCACTCTCATCCCACCAACAGGCGCCAGATCTGGCGTTGAATCTCCCTGTCGGTCGCGGAATTGGCGGTCCAGGGAACCCTCGGTCCATTGGATTCGATGCTGCTTGCGAGAATATCGAGACTGCCGTCGCGGATGCTCTGGAGCGGTATCAATCGCAAACGGGCCTGAATGCCTCCAAGGACCAACTTCATGCTGCCTGCATCGGATTGGCAGGAGCGGGACGCATGGAAGAGCAGGAAATCATCGCAAAGCGACTTCGCGATCGCGGCTTGGTCGGTTTATTGAAAGTCACCGACGATATCGAGCCGATCCGCTGGGCGGCCCAGTGGGAGACTGCACTCGAAAAGCCGAGCCCCTTTGCAGGGGACCTAGCCCCCAATTCACGTACTCCGATGCCTTGGGTGACGCTCATCGCAGGAACGGGCTCCATCGCGCGGTGCGAGTTTCAGGATGACGCCGGACTGGAACAAATCGTCCGAGCAGGCGGCTGGGGATACCTTCTGGGGGACGAAGGGAGCGGCTATGCCATCGGCCTCGCTGCCCTGCAGGAAGCCTGCAAAGAAGTGGACGCGGGAGTGTCCCCCAGCCCATTGACGGTTTCAATTCTCAGGCGGCTCGGGTTTGATTCGGTCTCGCAAATTGTGGGGTGGATCTACCAAACCCCTGTTCCTCGCAAGGCGATTGCGGATTTAGCCCCGTTGGTGATCCAATCGCGGAGCGACAATGCCGCAGCCGAATGCATCGTGCACAGAGCCGTTGTGGGCTGGAGTGCGATGGTAACCCAAGTTGCGAAGCGGACAGGGGTGGCTGACTCCTATCGTTTAGCCGTGGCGGGTGGAATTCCTAACCATTTTCCCAAGTTGATCGACGAGCTTGCAGGACTGTTGAAGCAATCGCACACCGCACCGAAATCCGTGCATCTCGTAAAAAATCCCGTCATCGGGTGCTTGGCCCTCGCCCATCGCCTCGTGGGGAACCCTTGAGGACTTGGGCTGGGTTTGTCCCCAAAATGGCGCCCGTTGTGCTAATCTATTCGAAGCCCGCATCCCCCCGCCTCCCCCACCACAACGAGCATCATCGCCATGAAGTCCACCATCCGACCATCCCTTTCCAAGCTCTGCAGCACCTACTTGTTGATGGTGTTCGGTGCATCGGTTTGTAACGCGCAAGAGCCAGCGGCGAATTCTCTGATTCCGATCGAAGGCGCCAAATTTGCGGTCATCGATGGGCAAGGCCCGGAGTGGGTGACGCTGGGCAAGGACGATTTCGTTCGCGCGAATTGCGATGAGGAGACTTGGGTGTGGGACGGTTCCACTGTGCACAGCACAGGGAAGCCAATCGGCGTACTGCGATCCAAGGTTCAGTACAAGAATTTGGAATGGGTCGCTTACTGGCGGCATTTGAGCAAGGGTGGGAATTCAGGGTTTTTCCTGTGGACGCCAGAGGATGCGTTGAAAGATCTTCCTCCGAACAAACTTCCTGGGGCAGGTATCGAAGTGCAGGTTTTGGATACCGGTTACACCGAAAACTACGAGAAGTCGTCGGGAAAGAAGGCGACTTGGTTCACGACCCATGGCGATATCTTCCCGGTTGGCAAATCCAAACTCGAGCCGTTTCCCCCTCTTTCCCCGGATGGATCTCGCAGCTTTCCCAAGGCGAATCGGAGCCAACCAAGCCCCGCGTGGAATCACTACTATGTGCGCGCGATCAACGGCGAAGTTCGCTTGTGGGTGAACGGAGTCGAAGTCTCAGGGGGACGGAATGCCGTCCCTGCAGAAGGATATTTGTGCTTGGAAGCGGAAGGAGCTCCCGTGGAGTTCAAAGACATCCGCGTACGTGTTTTGCCTTGAACCTCTCCAAGGCCATAGGGCAGGAATTTCGTCGGAACTGCCCCCGTTAATCATCATTCGCTTAGGTTCACCATCCCTTGAAGAGGTATTGCCACATGAAGTCACTTTCGTCGTCACTGGATAAGATTCGAGCTCGCAGTATTTGCTCGGCACTGCACCTAGGGCTGGCCACGTCGATGCTAACGACGGGTTTCGCAGGATGTTTTGTATCGAACGGATGGGCACAAGAAGCCAAGCCCGAATACACCATTTCTGAGAAGGCGATGCAGATTCATCGCAAGGCCTATGTCTTCGATGGCCATAACGATCTTCCGTGGGAGATCCGAAAGTTCAGCAAGCGGTTCGACGATTGCGATATCAGTAAGCCGCAGCCGAAGTTGCACACCGATATCGAGAGGCTTCGAAAGGGGAACGTAGGCGCGCAGTACTGGTCTGTATACGTTCCAGCCGAAACGATGCGCGCAGGAGTGGCGTATCGTACGACTGTGGAGCAGATCGAACTGGTACACGCCATGGTGAAGCGGTATCCGGATGTCTTCCAGCTTTGTTTGACATCGGAGGATATTGAAAAGGCTCGCCAAGCAGGGAAGATCGCGTCACTCATCGGAATGGAAGGTGGTCACTCGATCGAGGACTCCATCCAGAATCTGCGTCGACTCTATGAAATGGGGGCAAGGTATATGACCCTGACCCACTCCGATACGTTGGCTTGGGCCGACGCTGCGACCGATCAATCGAAACACGATGGCCTGAGTCCATTCGGGGAAGAGGTCGTACGTGAAATGAATCGGCTAGGAATGTTGGTCGATATCTCCCACGTCTCGCCTGCGACCATGCACGATGCGTTGGATATCTCCACGGCTCCCGTCATTTTTTCCCATTCGTCCGCACGATCGATCGCGGACCATCCACGAAATGTCCCCGATGATGTTCTGAAGAGGCTGCCTCAGAACGGCGGGGTCGTCATGATCAATTTCTACTCGGGATTTGTCGTTCCCAAGAGTGCGGCGATCATGAAGGAGATGTTCCAAGTTCGGCGGGAATTGCAAGCCAAGTATCCGGACGACAAAGAAAAGATGGAGCGTGAGTACAAGCAATGGCAGGTGAAGAACCCCTACCCAGCGGGCGAAGCGACGATTCTCGCAGATCATATTGAACACGTGATCAAGATGGCTGGCATCGACCATGTCGGATTGGGCTCCGATTACGATGGAATCTCGACAGCACCACGTGGTATGGAGGACGTGTCTACTTATCCATTGATCACGGAGATGTTGGTACAGCGGGGGTATAGCGAGGAAGACATTCACAAGGTCCTCTACAAAAACGCCCTGCGCGTACTGCGCGAGGCCGAAGTGGCCGCGAAGAAGCTGCGAGCGACCCCATAACTGCAGTAAGCGAGCCTCCAACTTTGATCATTTTCTCGCCAAGGCGCTAAGACGCAAAAGGGAAGGAGTGGGGTGGGGAGGGAATTGATGGTAGGCCGCTTGGCTAACTTCCAACATCGTATCGACAGAACCTCTGGACGGACTATCGACAGAACCGTTTGACGGGAGTGCGGAGGTTCATGCTCTGCCGTTCCCTGCCTTGGCGAGCTTTGCGCCGTGGCGCGCCACTTCTTCAGGCATCCAAGTTTCTCGCCAAGGCGCCAAGGCGCAAAGGGAAGGAGAGGGTTTGGGGAGGGAGTTGATGGTAGGCCCCTGGCTAGCTTCCAACATCCTATCGACAGAACCCTCCGGACGGGCAATCGACTGAACCGTTTGACGGGAGTGCGGAGGTGCATGCTCTGCCGTTCCCTGCCTTGGCGAGCTTTGCGCCGTGGCGCGCCACTTCTTCAGGCATCCAAGTTTCTCGCCAAGGCGCCAAGGCGCAAAAGGAAGGAGTGGGGTGGGGAGGGAGTTGATGGTAGGCCCCTTGGCTAACTTCCAACATCGTATCGACAGAACCTCTGGACGGACTATCGACAGAACCGTTTGACGGGAGTGCGGAGGTTCATGCTCTGCCGTTCCCTGCCTTGGCGAGCTTTGCGCCGTGGCGCGCCACTTCTTCAGGCATCCAAGTTTCTCGCCAGGGCGCCAAGACGCAAAAGGAAGGAGTGGGGTGGGGAGGGAATTGATGGTAGGCCGCTTGGCTAACTTCCAACATCGTATCGACAGAACCTCTGGACGGACTATCGACAGAACCGTTTGACGGGAGTGCGGAGGTTCATGCTCTGCCGTTCCCTGCCTTGGCGAGCTTTGCGCCGTGGCGCGCCACTTCTTCAGGCATCCAAGTTTCTCGCCAAGGCGCCAAGGCGCAAAGGGAAGGAGTGGGGTGGGGAGGGAGTTGATGGTAGGCCCCTTGGCTAACTTCCAACATCGTATCGACAGAACCTCTGGACGGACTATCGACAGAACCGTTTGACGGGAGTGCGGAGGTTCATGCTCTGCCGTTCCCTGCCTTGGCGAGCTTTGCGCCGTGGCGCGCCACTTCTTCAGGCATCCAAGTTTCTCGCCAAGGCGCCAAGGCGCAAAAGGAAGGAGTGGGGTGGGGAGGGAGTTGATGGTAGGCCCCTTGGCGAGCGTTGCGCCTTGGCGCGCAACCTCCCTTTCCTGCAGCATGAGCCAACGAAAAAAGCCAAGCAATTTACGCTTGGCTTTTTCCGATTATTCGATCGTGTCAGTCAGACGGACTACTTAGCGCGAGTACGAGCTTTGGTCGCACCCTTAGCCGACTTGCTGTCTTTCACAACCTTGGTCGACGCTGGCGCCGGAGGATTGCGAAGGGCTGCTTGAGCCGCTGCCAAGCGAGCGATGGGCACTCGGAATGGGCTGCAGCTAACGTAGTTGAGGCCAATCATGTGGCAGAACTCGACCGAGGATGGATCCCCGCCGTGCTCGCCGCAGATACCGATCTTGAGGTCGTTGCGAGTCTTGCGACCCTTCTCGACCCCGATCTGCATGAGCTGGCCAACACCGGTTCGATCGATCGAAGCGAATGGGTTCGACTTGATGATTTCCAAGCCTTGGTAAGCGGGCAAGAAGGATCCCGAGTCATCGCGGCTCATTCCCAAGCAAGTTTGGGTCAAGTCGTTGGTGCCGAACGAGAAGAACTCGGCGCTCTCGGCGATTTCGTCGGCGGTCAACGCACCACGAGGAACTTCAATCATCGTTCCAACGGTGTACTGGAACTTCTTACCGGTCGCCTTCATAACTTCGCTTGCGACGCGGTGGACGATTTCCACTTGGAGATCGAGTTCCTTCTTGAATCCGACGAGCGGAACCATGACTTCAGGCTTGACCTTGGTCCCTTCTTTGAGAACAGCGACCGCTGCTTGGAAGATCGCGCGAGCTTGCATCTCGGTGATTTCGGGACGGAGGATACCCAAACGGCAACCTCGGAATCCGAGCATTGGGTTGAACTCATGAAGCTCCGAAACCAATCGGTTCACTTCCGCGACCGAAATGCCCAATTGCTTGGCGACTTCTTCTTGACCCTTCTTGTTGTCATGCTGTGGCAAGAACTCGTGCAAGGGTGGATCGAGCAATCGGATGCAAGCGGGGAGACCGTCGAGTGCACGGAAGATCCCTTCGAAGTCCTTTTGTTGGTAAGGAAGCAGTGTTGCCAATGCCTTCTTTCGATCGTCTTCGTTCTTCGCCAGGATCATTTGACGGACAGCGATAATGCGGTCCCCTTCAAAGAACATGTGCTCGGTGCGGCACAGTCCGATTCCTTCGGCACCGAAAGCCACGGCATTCGTGACTTGATCAGGTTGATCCGCGTTGGTGCGGAGACCGAGGGTACGATACTTATCTGCCAACTTCATGATGAAGTCGTAGTATTGGAAGACCTTGCTGTCCTTCGGCTTCATCGTCTTGCCAACGAGAACCTGCTTGAGTTCGCTGTCGGCCGTGGCGATCTTGCCGTGGAACACTTCACCGGTGGTGCCGTTGATGCTGATGAAGTCCCCTTCCTTCAGGGTAACTCCCTTGCACTTGAGCGTGCCCTTGTGGTAGTCGATTTCGATATCGCCTGCACCGGCAACGCAAACCTTGCCCATCTGGCGAGCAACGAGAGCAGCGTGGCTGGATACACCACCGCGAGCGGTGAGAATCCCATCGGACGCGATCATCCCCCGGAGATCTTCAGGACTGGTTTCGATACGAGCCAGAACAACATTCTGCCCCTTAGCAGCCAACTCTTCTGCCTTGCCTGCGGTGAAGACCACGGCGCCGGAAGCTGCCCCAGGACCTGCTGGCAAACCAACGGCCATCAAGCGACCTTCTTTGCGAGCCTTTTCGTAAGCGACGACATCGAAGATCGGTTGGAGGAGTTGGTTCAACGCCTCGGGATCACCCGATTTGATCGCATGCTCGGGGGTCATCAACTTTTCCTTGACCATGTCGTGAGCAATCTTCACGTAGGCCAAGGCGGTTCGCTTCCCGTTTCGAGTTTGAAGCATGTACAGCTTCTTCTTCTCGATCGTGAACTCAAAGTCTTGCACGTCGCCGAAGTTCTTTTCGAGCGTCTTGCGAACTTCGACCAGTTCCTTGTGGGCGGCGCCGATCGTCTTGTCCTTGGCCATCTCGGAGATCTTGAGAGGGGTGCGAACACCCGCCACAACGTCTTCTCCTTGTGCATTGACCAAGTATTCGCCGTAGAACACGTTGTCGCCGTTGGCAGGGTCGCGGGTGAACGCCACGCCGGTCGCGCAGTCATCACCCATGTTGCCGAAGACCATGCTCTGGACGTTGACAGCCGTACCCCACTCGTCTGGAATGCGGTACTTTTGACGATAGAGGATCGCTCGCTCGTTCATCCAAGATCCGAAGACGGCGAAGATCGCTCCTTCGAGTTGCTTCATCGGATCGTTCGGGAACGCCTTGCCAGTGCGATCCTTGATCAGTTTCTTGTATCGCTTCACGAGCTCTTGCAGATGATCTGCGGTGAGTTCCGTGTCTTCTTTGACCTTCGCTTCCGCCTTGAGACCATCCATGACCTCTTCGAAAGGCTCATGCTCGTTCTCGCTGCGCTTTTGAACGCCCATGACGACGTCGCCGTACATTTGCAAGAATCGGCGATAGGAGTCCCAAGCGAAACGGGGATTGTTGGTGGCTGCGGCTAGGCCTTCGCAGGTCGCATCGTTGAGACCGAGGTTGAGAATCGTATCCATCATCCCGGGCATCGAATCTCGTGCACCCGATCGGACCGAAACCAAAAGTGGGTTCTTCGGATCACCGAACTTCTTTCCGGTCTCTTTCTCCATCCACTTTACGGCCTTCTCCAAATCGGTGGAGAGTTCCGGTGGAGCTTTGCGGCCATTCTTGTAGTAATGAACGCAGACTTCTGTCGTGATTGTGAAACCAGAAGGGACGGGAAGTCCGATTTTGGTCATCTGAGCAAGGTTCGCACCTTTACCCCCGAGGAGAGCTTTCATCCCTCCGTCGCCATCGGTCTTAGATTTGCCAAAGAAATAGATCAACTTGTTAGCCATGGCCGAGTGCACTACTCCACTTAGTTTGCCAAAATCGAAGTTAGGGAAATTCCCAGATATTTTCGGCCGAAAGTCTACGTTTAACGTTAAAACACGTCAATGCGGCCAACGATCCCGTAGGCCCTTGCGCCACAAAAACTTAACGCATTATCACGCCATGATACCGCAAACGCTCTTGGGGTCCCTCTCCGCGCACGTCCAGGTCCCTCGTTCGTCTCCCTCCTCCGCATTCCCTATCGCTCCGACCGATTGGCACGCGGGGTGTCCCAGCGATGGTGAAGTCTATGAAGAAGGACCTTGGCGAGGAGTTCTCCTCAACGAGTGGTACCTCCTGGGCAGGATCCGCGATTGGGAGCAATCTGGCGTGGCAGAGCGAGACGCGTCTAGCGACATCGAGTGGGCCCCGTCCCCATCCGTCGAGCCATTGCTCCGAACGCGTTCCGCCGCATCCACGAAAGCCGAAGATGCGAGGGAACTTGAGATTTGGTGGGGAAGTCCCAGGTCCCCGGGAGGAAAAGTCGTCCGTGATAGAGAGCCTCGATGGATCGCAATTCACGCTCGATCCCTACGCCCTCTCCCTTACTTGATCAAACATTGGGGAACGCCTCCCGAACCGGTGCTAGCGGATTGGAAAAGGCAATGCGGCATTTTGGGGCTGCAGACGCAATCCATTTGGATCCTGGCGTCATCCGTGGGCATTCTTTATCGGATCGATGAAACGCGCACGAGCCCCTCTCTGATTGCGGTCCACCGCACCACTCGAGTTGCCAATCCCCTTCAAAAAAACTCGAAACGTGCCGGTTATCGAGCCGTTCATCGAGGGCTTCCAGCCGCTGGGCTCCTTGTTCTTGTCGTCGTCATCGGATGGATGCTGCGGAGGGGCGTTCCGGCGACGTGTACGAAAATGCATTCCATCCCGACCATCTCTGAGAAGAAAGAGAAAGAGGGGGTGTCAAAGGAATCCACGCTTCTCCCACAACCACTCCCGTCGCTCGAATCTCGGGAGATTCCTCAAGAGCTCGGAGAGATTCCCGAGTTGGTCACGGATCCGGATCTTGCGTTGCTCGATTCCGATATCCATGAAGACTGGAAAATGGCAAACACGATGGGAGGATCGAGCTTGGGTGTCGAACAGGAGCCCATCCTTCCATTTATCGATCTAGCTCTTTTTTCGCAGCCATCGCATATCTCGGATGAGGTGTCGGATACACAAACGCCGTTGGCCGCGAATCAGGTTTTGGGATTCCATGGGGAGGCGAAGCATGATGACGTCTCGGATTCGGAATTGCTAGAAATCGAATCCGTTGCCGAGGGAATTCGTCGCGTCTTCCCTGTATCGGGAGGGCTAGCACGCCATCGAATCGGGACAGGTAGTTCGATTGCTGCTGCGCGTGCAACGTGTCTCGCCACCCTTTCGATGATCGATAACTCGCATCAAGGCTTATCGATCACTCCCTCCGACGCCAGCATGCTCCTAGGTGAGAGCACGCAACAATGGGTTGTGGCATTGGAAGAGGAGGCTCCTGAGTTGATCGTCGAGCTTGAGTCTCGTCCTGCACGAAGGTGGGAACTTCGTATCAAAACAGGGGTGCGCGAACATCGTCATGCACTGACCTATTGGCTCCATGCTGGCCAGGCAAGTCGCGTGCTGGATCAGATGGATCTCGGGCGCCGTTCGGCGGAGTCAGAGTTGGGACGCATGCAATCGATGCTTGACGGTGGGCAGTCGATGGGGCCTTTCTCTCCCCGTCAACGACGTCGACAACTGCAGCAATTGGATAAAGAACTCGAACGTTGCATTGAGATTTGGAAAGTCGTCGAGCGTTTGAGTCTGATCGTGCTGGACCAAGCCCAAATAGCGGTTGAGCTTCAAACCCCAACCCAATTCCCTTCCCAAGCTGTTTCGCCGCCAGAAAAAGTGTCAAATCGTTGACGCCGATTGTCGATTTCGAGTCCTCGCGTCCGACTGCTTGGAGTACCACGAACGAACCGATTCCTCGAATCGCGAACTGTTCGCCGACCCTAGTTTCTCGATGGAAATGAAGCATCATGAAGTTTATCTGTCTAGGTTATGCCGATATGTCCCAATTCCAGACCATGTCGGCCGAGGCACTTCAACGCTCGATGGACGAGTGTTTTGCATACGATGATTTACTTCGTGCCGGAGGTCACTTCGCAGGGGGCGAAGCGCTGCAGGAGTCATCGAAAGCCATCACGCTGAGGTACGTAGATGGAGCTGTTCAAGCGACCGATGGACCTTACGCGGAGACAAAGGAACAGATCGGGGGGATCTTGATTCTGGAGGCCGACAGTATGGAACATGCCGTCGAACTCATGTCCCGGCATCCGGGGGTTCGCATCGGTCCATTCGAAATCCGACCGTCGGACGAGGCGACCAATGCTTTGATCTCGGCACGCAACCAACCGAAGCCGCGCAATCCTGTCGTTTGGTTCGAGGTCTACGTAGAGGATATGCAGCGTGCCAAAAAGTTTTATGAGAATGTTCTCCAAGTCGAGTTAAGCCGATTGGAGTCGCCCGATGCGGCCATGGAGATGTTCGCGTTCCCGATGAACATGAACGGTGACGGTGCATCCGGAGCATTGGCGAAGATGAAGGGATGTTCCCCTGGAGCCACCGGGACGCTCGTTTATTTTGGGTGCAAAGACTGTGGCACGGAAGCATCGCGTGTCGAGCTGGCTGGCGGTAAGCTTCTTCAGGGCAAGACCCCAATCGGTCCCTACGGCTTCATCGCTCTCGCACTGGATACCGAAGGGAATCGAATCGGTCTGCATTCGATGAGCTAAACCAAGTCTTTTCATTTCCACCCCACAAGGCCCCATCATGAGTCAATCCCAACGCATCACTCCTTTTCTCACGTTCAAAAACGAAGCCGAGCAGGCTGCCGAATTCTATGTCTCGGTCATTCCCGATTCCAAGATTCTCCGCAAGGTGAAGAACCCGCATGCCGATGCGATCCTCACCGTCGAGCTGGAGCTGAGAGGGATGAAATTCATCGCCTTGAACGCAGGCCAAGATTGGAAATTCACGGAAGCCTTCTCCATTGCAGTCGAGTGCGACTCGCAACAGGAATTGGACCGGATATGGGAAAATCTGACCGCAGATGGTGGGGCGGAGTTGGCGTGTGGGTGGCTCAAAGATAAGTTTGGAATGTTTTGGCAAATCTGGCCAGCAGAACTTCCACGTTGGATGGCGAGCGATGATGCGGAAGCGGTACAACGCATGTTTCAAGCCGTCTGGCAGATGAAAAAATTGGATATCGAAACGTTACAGAAAGCATTTGGTGGGACAACATGAAGTCGAAGAAGTCGGTGATCGTAGGTTGGGTTCTGAGCGTTGTGGTCGCATTGCTCCTGAGCGTGCTGAGCGCTTATGGCAAGTTCTTTGACTTTCCTAACAAGGATGAAATGTTCGCTAACCTCGGGTGGGACACAGGAGTGATGGTCTATGTAGGAATCGCCGAAGTAGCGATCGCACTGATGTTTCTCGTACCGCGACTCGCCTTCGTTTCAGCCATTCTTATGTCGGCCTACCTGGGAGGAGCCACAGCCGCTCACGTTCGTATCCATGAGAATTTCCTGATGCCGGTCCTCATCGGGATCATCGCATGGATCGCGTTGGGCCTGCGGGATCCACGCATTTTTCAAATTGCATTCTCGAGCAAAGGTTTGGAACCGAAAAACATCTGAGTTCCTGAAGCGGCCGCATTTCCAATCGACCGATCCGCAGTTAGGAGGCGGTCGGATCTGCTGAATTAATCCATTGCGAAGAATGGTGTAAGATGATGGGATGGATCTATTTGAAGCATCGGAAAAAAAGAATCGAGAGCGATCGCAGCCTCTGGCTGCGCGCATGCGGCCTCGCACGCTGAACGAGTTCGTCGGGCAGTCTCATCTGCTCGCGCCCGGTAAGCTTTTACGACGATTGATTCAAGCGGATCGACTTCAGTCGATCCTCCTCTATGGACCCCCTGGCACTGGGAAGACAACTCTCGCTCACTTGCTCGCCAATGAAACGCAAGGAGCCTTTCGGCAGTTGAACGCGGTCACGAGCGGTATTAAAGAGCTGAGAGAGTCGCTGGAATGGGCACGCGATGAAGTCTCCGCGACTGGAAAGCGACCGATTCTTTTCATCGATGAAATCCATCGTTTCAATCGCACCCAACAAGACGCGTTGCTCCCCGATGTCGAGCAAGGCATCGTGACCCTGGTGGGAGCGACCACCAGCAACCCGTTCTTTGCCGTCAATGGCGCGTTGCTCAGTCGGTCGCAAGTATTCGAATTGCACCCGCTGAACGATCAAGACTTGATTCAACTTCTCCGACGCGCGATCGAAGATACCGCTCGTGGATTGGGAATGTACCGACCCCATGTCGACGACGATGCGTTGGAATACTGCGCTCGTATCTCGGAAGGGGATGCCCGACGCGCGCTCGGTGCGCTAGAGCTGGCCGTCCTCTCCTCGACACAGGACCCCATCCGGGTCGATCAAGACGCGATGCGCGAGAGCATGCAGAAAAAGATTCTGCAGTTCGACCCCACCGGGGACCAACACTATGACCAAGCTAGCGCGTTAATCAAGAGCATTCGAGGGAGCGACATCAATGCCGCACTCTACTGGCTCGCACGTAGCCTAGAATCCGGGGAGGAAGTTCGCTTCCTCACCAGGCGCCTTGTCATTCTAGCCAGCGAAGATGTGGGTAACGCGGATCCCCAAGCTCTTTGTCTCGCGGTCGCAGCCATGCAAGCTTGCGAGTTTATCGGGCTTCCCGAATGCCAACTGACTCTTTCTCAACTCGTGATTTATCTAGCGGCTGCACCGAAGAGCAATTCGGCGACGGCTGCCATCGGCGCTGCCCGCAAAGAGGTTCGCGAAGGTTCGCTCATTCCGGTGCCTAGGCACTTGCGAGACGGTCACTATGGAGGTGCCGAGAAGTTGGGGAATGCCGTCGGATACCACTATACTCACGATTCCCCGCAGGGCGTGGCAGCGCAGGAGTACCTTGGGGTAGATCGAGAGTTCTACAAACCGGTGCGCCGAGGATACGAAGCGGAGTTGGCGGACCGTTGGGATGCCATTCAGCAGATACTCAATCCGAAAGACTGCACCGAAAAGTGAAAATCCGATGCTATCATGCGTCGGTAACTCGGTGAGTCCCGGCACTCCCATACTTCCTCTTGCTCTTGCTCAAGGCAGCAAACGCCAATTGCTTGTTTGCCCCTGATCGACTTCACTCCATCGGCTCGCGATCGATGGCTGCTTGCTGTGCAATCGATTTTAAGATCAACCAGACGGTGAGCACGATTACGATTGCGAGCACCGCGAAACTAAGCATGAAGAAATACCAGAGCAACGCTATGCAGAGGACGAACTCGATCGGCCGTGATGGACCTGCGTTGACTCAAATCCACGGACTCTTTACCGGGGACGCTGTCGGACCGGACTTCGTTCTAGTTCAAACTTACTTTGCGAGACGGGACTTCGCGCGGGTTTGAGCGATGGTTCGCTCTCGCAGGGAAATGGCTTCCGGCGATGTCGCTTTCATCGCCGTCGCTTTGGCCAAATCCTCTTCCGCTTGCTTTTTGTCGATCTGTTCACGTTTGAGCAGTCTGTCGGTGAGCACATAAACCGCTTCGCGGGTCACTTGGACAAACCCACCGTCGACGAACCATTCCGTGGACGTCGACCCGTTTCGCAGCTTGAGCAGGCCGAATCCCAGACGACCCACCATAGGGGCGCGACCGGGGAGGATCCCGGCCTCCCCATCATAGAGCGGTAACGTGAGTGCGTCGCATGTCGTATCGAGCTCGGTTTTTTCCGGTGTTACCACTACGCAACGAACTTGTGTCTCGGCCATGGTCGGTCAACGATTTCAAAAGGAACGGAAACGGAGTGGAATTTACTTCTTCGCAGCGGCAGCCATTCGTTTGGCTTGCTCTTCCGCTTGCTCGATCGGTCCGACGTACATGAAGGCGGATTCGGGCAAATGATCCCACTTCCCATCGCAAATCTCTTCGAAGCTGCGAATGGTATCAGCGAGGGAGGTGATTTCCCCTGGTTTACCCGTGAAGACTTCTGCGACCAAGAACGGTTGGGACAGGAATCGCTCGATGCGGCGAGCCCTCTTCACGACTGTCTTGTCCTCTTCGCTCAATTCATCGACACCGAGAATGGCGATGATGTCCTGCAGTTCACGGTATCGCTGAAGGGTCTTCTGAACGCGACGCGCGATCGCGTAGTGACGCTCCCCGACAATGGCAGGGTCCAAAATACGGGAGTTCGAAGCGAGTGGATCGATCGCGGGATAGATTCCCTTTTCCGAAATCGATCGCTCGAGATAGATAAACGCGTCAAGCTGACCGAACGCGGTAGCAGGAGCGGGGTCGGTTGGATCGTCAGCAGGAACATAGACCGCTTGAACCGAGGTGATAGCCCCTTTCTTGGTCGATGTGATCCGCTCTTGCAAAGCACCCATTTCGGTCGCGAGAGTTGGCTGGTAACCCACAGCAGATGGCATACGACCGAGCAACGCCGATACTTCCGAACCCGCTTGGGAGAATCGGAAAATGTTATCGACGAACAACAGGGTGTCCTTTCCGGTTGTATCCCGGAAGTATTCTGCCATGGTGAGGGCCGAGAGAGCGACGCGAAGTCGGGACCCTGGTGGCTCATTCATCTGACCGAACACCATGCAAGTTTGTTCGATAACCTTACGTCCGGTCTTACCGATTTCCGCTTCCTGCATTTCCAGCCAAAGGTCGGTTCCTTCGCGGGTTCGTTCTCCAACCCCTGCGAAGACCGAGTAACCACCGTGGGTGCTGGCTACACGAGCGATGAGCTCTTGCAGAATAACCGTTTTACCGAGTCCTGCTCCTCCGAACAAACCTGCTTTACCGCCCCGAACGAACGGCGTGAGCAAGTCGATAACCTTGATCCCGGTTTCGAAAACTTCCGTGTTGGTGGAGAGTTCCGAAACGGCCGGAGCTTGTCGGTGAATCGGCCAATACTCATCGGCTGGAACGGGACCGCGTTGATCGATTGGGTCGCCGAGCACGTTGAAGACTCGTCCTAGGGTGCCATTGCCGACCGGGACCGAAACCGGCCTTCCGAGGTCGACGCATTCTTGGCCACGCATCAGACCGTCGGTGCTTCCCAACGCGACGCAGCGAACCTTGCCGCCGCCCAAGTGCTGTTGGACTTCGCCGGTCAGATTGATTTTGATCCCCTTCTTTTCGCCTTCTACTTTGACGGCATTGTAGATCGGTGGAAGGCTGTCCGCGGGGAACTCCGCATCAAAGGTAGAACCGATGACCTGGCTCACTCGGCCTGACTGTTTTCCTGTGGCAACGCTCATGAATTATCTCGACTTCGTACGATCCGAAAGTTGTGGTTTTGTTGGCGGGTCGCTCTCTAAAGAGCAATCCCATTGAACTTGAAAACGGGTGCCGACTATCGCTAGCCGAGGGCCTCGACCCCACCGATGATTTCCATGATCTCGCCGGTGATCTTGCTTTGGCGAGCGCGGTTGTAAGTACGGGAAAGGGACTTGATCAGATCCCCTGCATTTTCGGTCGCGCTCTTCATCGCGACCATCCGAGCGATTTGCTCGCTGACTGCCGCATCCAAAAAGCACTTGAACAATCGTGCTCGGAAGCTGGCAGGAACGACCTCTTCCAAGATCGCACCGGCATCCGGCAGGAATTCGTAGTCGTCGCGAATGGAACCCTTGGAGGGATCGGAAAGGTTCGACTCCGTCGCCGCTTTGCCAGCAGGCTGCACGGCCAAGTCAAAACCTCCGAACGGGAGCAAGGTTTCCACCACGGCAATCTGTTTGGAACTGCTGATGAACTTGGTGTAAGCCACATCGACGCGATCGACTTTGCCGGTGATGTAACGCGCGATCAGTTCATCCGCGATACGACCAACTGCATCAAACGCGGGCTGGTCTTCGAAGTCCGTGTACATCTTTTCGATGGGCACCCCAGCGAACTTCAGCGCTGCGATCCCTCGCTTTCCACTGACGCTTAGCTCTCCGCTTTCGGCCATCGCTTTGATTTCGGCCCGTCGCGCCACAGCCGCCTTCACAACGTTTCCGTTGTAGCCGCCGCAAAGACCGCGGTTCGCGGTCAGCACGAGCATGTCGATCGACTTGATCTCATCTCGCTGATTGAGGAGCGGATGGGTTACGTCCGTTCCACTCTTCGCGAGATCTTGAACGATCTGCGTGATCCGCTTGGTGTAGTCCGTCGCTGCCGCTGCACGGTCCATCGCTTTTTTGAAGCGGGCCGTTGCGATGAGCTCCATCGTTCGCGTGATCTTGCGAATGTTTTTGACCGACTTGCGTCGTTTATCGAGCTGACGAATATTCGCCATGGCTAAACAACCTTTCGGCTATGGTTACTTGAACGACGCTTTGAATGAAGCGATGGCCGACTTGATCATCTCTTCGATTTCCGTGGTGAGATCCGCAACATCGCGAATCTTGGTCAACAACTCTGGCTTGCGATCGCGAACGTAGGTGAGCAATCCAACTTCGAAATCGCGTACCTTGGTCACAGGAATGTCGTCCAAGTGACCGCGAGTACCCGCGTAAATACTGATGATTTGCTCTGCAATGTCCATCGGTTGGTATTGCGACTGCTTCAGCAACTCCACCATCCGGTAGCCACGGTCCAGCTTGGCCTGCGTGGCTGGATCAAGCTCCGTACCCAACTGAGCGAAAGCTTCCAATTCACGGAAGGCGGCCAAGTCAAGACGCAAACCACCCGCAACCTTTTTCATCGCCTTGATCTGCGCGTTACCACCTACGCGAGAAACCGAGATCCCCACGTTCATCGCCGGACGAATACCCGCGAAGAACAAGTCCGGTTGCAAGTAAATCTGTCCATCAGTGATCGAGATCACATTCGTGGGGATGTAAGCCGACACTT
Source organism: Pirellula sp. SH-Sr6A (assembly GCF_001610875.1). NCBI lineage: Bacteria > Pseudomonadati > Planctomycetota > Planctomycetia > Pirellulales > Pirellulaceae > Pirellula > Pirellula sp. SH-Sr6A. The sequence goes on from NZ_CP011272.1 coordinate 5,266,427, forward strand.
CCCCTTCCAGGGTTTCGATGATCGGAAGACTCGTGAGCGAGCCTCCACCCAGCTCCTTGGAAAGCTTTGCGGAACGCTCCAAAAGGCGGCTGTGGCAGTAGAAAACGTCCCCGGGGAACGCTTCCCGTCCTGGTGGACGACGCATCAACAAACTCAATTGTCGATAGGCAACCGCTTGCTTGCTCAAGTCATCGTAGACGATCAAGGCATGTCCGCCATTGAACATGAAGTGCTCAGCCATCGCCGTTCCAGCGTAAGGTGCAACATATTGCAACGGTGCGGGAGCCGATGCGCCGGATACGATGACCGTCGTGTAGTCCATCGCGCCGGCTTTGGTCAACGCGTCGATGACCAGAGCGACCGACGAGTCCTTTTGGCCGATCGCGACATAGAAGCACTTTACGCCCTTGCCTTTTTGGTTGATGATCGCGTCGATCGCGACAGCGGTCTTACCCGTTTTGCGGTCACCGATGATCAGTTCCCGTTGACCTCGTCCAATCGGGGTCATCGCGTCAATCGCTTTGATCCCGGTTTGCATGGGCTCGTGAACGGGTTGACGCTCCGCAACACCGGTCGCAATGATTTCCACGGGGCGGGTGACCGTTGCATTCACTGGGCCTTTTCCATCCAGTGGGTTGCCCAACGGATCGAGCACCCGTCCGATGACTGCGTCACCGGCAGGAACCGAAAGGAGGGTTCCAAGAGCTTTGACCTCATCCCCTTCATGGATGTTGAGGTAATCGCCGAGGATGATCACCCCAACGCTCTGCTCTTCCAGGTTGAACGCAAGACCGATTGCGCCGTTCGGGAATTCCACCATCTCACCGGACATGACGTTCGAAAGACCGTATACCCGAGCGATACCGTCGCCGACCTCCAGCACAGTACCTACTTCTCGGACATCGACTTGGCTGCCGAACGTCTCAATTTCTTTTTGAATGACGGCTGCAATTTCATCCGAGTTGAACTTCATGAGTCAAACCTCTTTTAGCGTTCCGAAAGAACGCGAGTACATCTGTGGGAACGATTGTGTATTTGTAAATGTGTTCGAAATCGAACGGGGCGATAGTCCACCGGCAGGCGAACTGTGACTAATTGGTACTCGTGACCAGCACGAAAACCGGTACTAGCTCGCTAATTCGGCGGATGCGGCGCGAACCGCTGCCTCTGCTTTGGCTCCCGCCTCGCGGCGCAGTGCCTTTAACTGGCCATCGACGCTGCCGTCGTAAACGGTATCGCCGATTCGGACAACCAATCCTCCCAAAATCGATGGATCGACTTTGGTGAGGAGGCGGATGTCCTTGTTGAATGTGCTCTTCAGTTTGTTTTGCAAAGCTGATTTAGAGGGTTCGCTCATCTCAGCCGACGTGGTGACATGGACTCGTAATCGTCCTGCCCATTCATCTCGCAAAGCAATCGCTGCAGATGCGATCGGTCGCAAGTGCTGCAGTCGATTGCGTCGACAAACCACCTTCACGAAGTTTAAAACGATCGCATCCATCGACTTTCCGAAGACGCGATCGATCATGCCGATCTTGTCTTCGATCGCTGTCTTAGGATTCGCAAGAACCATTTCGAATTTCTGATTCTTGTCGAGAACGTCCGTCACGAACGATTCCAACTGGTCGACCACCAAATCCACCTTGTTCGCCGAAGCAGCCGACTGAAGCAGCGCTTTGGCGTACACCTCCCCAACGTGCTGCCCTTCGCTGTCGAAGACCGTGGCAATCTGGTTCACTTGCTCTGACATGTGTTAACCAATAAACCGTTGGAGGGAATGTGTTGAACGAGGAGGAATGGAACGCAACTAATTTTTGCTGGGAAGGTTTGTGATCGCTTCTGCAATCAGCTTTTGATGATCTTCCGCTTTGAGCTCTCGACCGACGAAGCGGCGGGCCAGGGCAAAGGCCATGTCCGTGCTCTTGGTCGTCAAATCGGAAAGAGCCGCTAGTTTGGCGGACTCGATCTCGGCCAAAGCACGATCGCGTGAACGAGCCGCTTCCGCTTGTGCCTCGGTTCGGATCCGCTCACCCACTTGTTCCGCATCCTTGCGAGCTTGGGTGACCATCTCCTGAGCTTGAACGGCAGCTTCAGCAAGCTTCGCTTCGTATTCCTTTAGCTTGGTAGCAGCTGTTTCTGCCGCTAGCTTTGCTTCGGTGATCTGCGATGCAATCGCCGCCTCTCGCTTGGCTAACCCCTGCGAAATGGGCTTCCAAGCCAACCCGTAGAGGAGAGCAAACAGCAGCAAAAACACTACTGCCGAAAACAATGCCTTGTCCGACTTGAGCTCGAGCAAATTGTTCATATCGGCTGAAGCGTGGCCATGAGTTAAATCCTCATGCCCTTCACCCGATGCGAATGCAACACCACCGAACGTGGCAACGATTGCAATGAGCAATCCGCACAAGAAAACTGGAAGCTGGCGAACCATGGTCGGCCCTAAACACAAAGTTGAAGACGATTCAAAAACGGCTGCGACCCTCTCGGATCGGCAAACGACATTACGATCCAGCGAATGGGTTCTGTTGCGAGCAAACGAACACAGCGTAGAACGCGAGACCTTCGATCAGAGCCGCTGCGATGATCATCGCAACTTGGATCGTTCCGGAGGACTCTGGCTGGCGAGCGATCGATTCAACAGCTCCCTTGGCGAGCATACCAATGCCGAGTGCAGCACCGATCACAGCGAGACCAGCACCGATAGCTCCTGGCATTCCGCCAGTGCTTTGTGCGGAAGCGGGCAACGCCATCAGAGCAACGATACCGAGGGCCATGTAGCCAATTCGAAGAACATTAAACACTTTCAAAATCTCCTGATTCCAGAGCAAGTGAAAAACAATGAGCTGAACGACCTTGACTCACCAACGAGCCAAAGATGGATTCTTAGTGGTGGTGCATCGCGCTTCCTACGAAGAGCGCTGCGAGGAACGTGAAAACATAAGCCTGCAAGAACGCGACGAATAACTCCATCACACTCAACAGCGTCGTTCCCAAAACCGAGATCCCCGCGACTCCCATCCAAGCAGGAGTGCTAAGAGAAGAAGCGACCGGCAAACTGATACCGATCCCCAAAATCCCCAACAGGACCAAGTGACCTGCACCCATGTTCATCAACAATCGCACCGCCAACACGCCGTGCTTGATAAACAAAGAAGCAAACTCGATGATCCAAATCAAAGGAACAATAAAGACTGCCAAGTAAATGGGAAGCCCCATGGAGGGACAAATGTTCTTGAGATAACCGACGACACCAAACGTTTTGATACCCATCGCTACACCGACGATAAAGACGATCAATGCTAACGCGAAGGTCGTACCAAACGAAGCGGTCGGAGCTCCAACCCAAGGAATCATCCCTGCCAAGTTGCAGCCAAGGATGAAGAAGAACAAAGACCAAAAGAACGGCATGAACTTGTCTGCATCGTGTTCGCCCATCGCTGGTACGACGACGTTGTTTCGAACCGCTTGAACAAATCCCTCCAGCAAATTCCAAGCCTTGCCCTTCGGTGCATCCGTCGTCGAGACCCTCTTGGCGAGCCAGCGGAAGATGAGCAAGACGACAATCGCCACCAAGACCTCGATGATCATGTAGCGACTGATACCGAACCCCGATTCCACCTCATATGCGTTTCGCAATTGAGCGAACGGTTGAGGGATCAAAACCTTGCCATGAAGGCTCTGATTGTATTCGGCGATTTTTTCCGAAGACCAATCCTTGCCGGATCCCTCGGTGACGAACTTGGAAACCACTTCGTCCGAATTGATCGAAGCCTTCAAGGCTCGCCATTTGGCAGCGGTCGCCTCATCGCTTTGGATATCGATGAACCATTCGATTTTTGGCTGTGGATTCTCGGCCAAATAAGCTTTGACGCCATCGACTGCGCTCGGAGCTTTGGTCTTTGCCCAATTCTTAGCTCGCGAGATAACGATGGCAGATTGTTTCTCTAGGTATGCATCCAACGGCCAACTATGATTGCCCGCCGACTCGTGCTGCCAATGCTGCCAGTCTTCTTTGAGTGTAGTCAAATCTCCGTCGCTGACACCCATTTCCTTCAGGCCCGCGATGATCGTGTCGGCCTCTTCGGATTGAAATCCAGAGTCAAGCCTTACCATCCACTTGGGGAAGTCCGCGGCTTTCTCTCGCGAGCTGCGCCACATGAACTTTGGCAACTCGAAATAGTATCCGTCTTTGATATGGAGGATATCGGAGGCCATGCTTGGGAGGCGGGGTTAGATTCGGGAATGGGAACGACTAATTTGGAGGCAGGATTCTAATGCTAGAAAAGAAAAATAACAGCCCACCAAGGCGCTGGCGAAAAAATTGTGATTGTTCCATTTTGTCGCAGTAGCAAACGCGAGCGCCCCAAGAACAACCATCGTTCGAACCAGCGTGAAGAGCAAAACCGATGCAACCGGGTTCTTTCGTTCAAACGACTCGGTGTTAAGTATCCAACTAAAGAGACTCGCTCCAACGCAAATAGCGACTCCTCCTAATCGAGCAGGAAGGGTTTCCCAGGGATCGCTCCCCGGCTGTCGATTCACCCGGTCGATCCCAATCGTCACCGCTGTGCATGCCAACCCAAGAACGAAGATCCAATAAAGATCCCGCTTCATGACGGCTTTTGTTCTTTGCGTTCGAATTCGGCCGCTCGAACGACATACATCATTCCGACGATCGCAATGGCTCCCCCGACCAAAAAACCCGTCAGGGTTAAAAATGTGGTCCCAAGCCATTTGTCGAGGTACGATCCGCCCACTCCCACCAAAAGCATTAGCAACAAAACGGCCATCACGCGACTGAAGGCATTCAGGGCGATCGAGTTTTTGTTTCCGCGATTCCCGCTTTCACTGCCAGGTTCGCTCCCCTGGTTGGAATCGACGTTCGAAGGCTGGTGTGACATATTTGCACGATTGGTTCTGGAGGACGGCCCGGACAACCCGCGAAGCCGATCCAATCTGTTCGCGATGGCTTGAAAGGCTGGGCTAGCTAACTTTCCATCCAAACTCTAGAAATCCTAAGTCCGCTAAGCATACTAATTAAAGATGCAGGGACGGTCGAGTGACCTCCGCTTTTGCCCGATTTATTGAACACGCTGGGAGCAGCTACCTTGTCGACCGAACGCAAAAAGTCCGCTAGCTCCAACAAGAACCTCGCCAAAACTCCCACCAAAGGGGGGGATCGGAGCCCGGGCAAAGCTCCCGCCCCGAAAAAGACCGCGAAAGCCCTGAAAACATCAAAACCCCCTGCCAAGGGGGCTGCAAAGAACCTTGAAAAGTCACGTTCGACCCCTAAGAAGTCAGTTGACGGAATGACCAAAGCGAAATCTGCACAAAAAGCAGCACCGAAGGACGCGAAAGAAACCAAAAAGATCGCCGCTGCGAAGAAGCCTTCCCCCCCACCCTCCAAAACAAAAGGTGGCGCAGTGAAAGGGGTAAAAGAGAAAGCGGGAACGGTCAAATCGAAGCCACTGTCCTCCAAGGCGGCAAAGAATGCCAAGGCCGAGAGGGTGATCCCCAAGGCAAAGGAAATGGCTGCGATTCCAAAGCCATCGAAGGGCGGGAAACCTGCATTAGCGTCGAAAGAGTCCGCGAAAAGCACCGCATCTGTTCCGGTCAAACCCTCTTCGGTGAGCAAGAAAGAAGGGGCAACCCCCAAATCCGCGGTCAAAGCGAAGGAGCCAACGAGCGCTGCGAAGACAATGAAGCCGGCTGCCAAGAAAACCGAGCTTGCACCGCCCCCTTCCAACACCAATCCCGATATCGTCGCCAAAATCCGATCGGCGCAGGCTAATAAGGAGTCTCGCAAGGACCTCGCGCAGCCCGCGCCCAAGCCATCCCTCGTCTCCAACACGCAGGTTCCGCCCCTGGAGAAAGGGAAGGATCGCCTCATCCTGATGGTGCGGGACGCGTTTTGGCTGCATGCGCATTGGGATATCACTCGACAAACCGTGGAGCGGGCCCGGGTTTCCATCGCGGAGCATTGGCACACGGCGAAGCCGATTCTTCGGCTCCTCAAGCTTGATGACAATGGGACGACGAATAACGCTGAGACGGTTTTTCAAGACGTCGAGATTCACGGCGGTGTGCGCAATTGGTACCTTCAAATCGAAGTGCCTGGGTGCTCGTTCAAAGTGCAACTGGGTTATGTCACCTCGAACGGCCGTTTCTATGAGCTCGTGCGGAGCAATACGGTCACAATGCCAATGGCGGGCTCGAAAGAAGTCGTCGATGATCATTGGGCGGACATTGCAAAGGACGCCGAACGCATCTACGCCATGAGCGGCGGGTATAACGAGGACACGCAATCTGGCGATCTAGCCGAGGTGTTCGAAGAGCGTCTCAAGCGAACGATGGATACCGACGTTCTCTCGCAATTCGGATCGGGCGCGGAAGGGAGTCTCAAACGCAACAAGCAGTTCTATTTCGAAGTGGATGCTGAGTTGATTGTCTTTGGTTCCACTCATTCCGATGCCCATGTCAATGTGGGGGGTGAGCCGGTGAAGGTTCGCTCCGATGGGAGTTTCTCTGTTCGACTCCCCCTCCCTGATCGTCGACAAGTCTTGCCTGCAACAGCCAAGAGTCGCGATGGAGTGGATGAGCAGACTGTGGTCATCGCCGTGGAGCGGAATACGAAGGTGATGGAACCGCTCTCGATGGACGTCGAGGACCTGTAACAGCCCACGATTTGGGTGATAGGGAGTCCGAGCGTGGAAAGAAATCTGCCTCGTAAGCCGCTCCGGTTGTCGAATTCTGCTAAGGGAGCTGCAGTGGGATTCGAGCTTGAGCACCCATGCTTTTCTTTGCCAGATCGAGTATCGCTAGGGCGGTGCATGCGTCTTCTAGATCGCTCGAATTGCACACAAGCGACGTGACGGCCCGATGGAACTGGCTGAACATTTGTTGCCCGACAGATAGCTCGGTGTCCAAGGCTTCTTGATGTCTCCCTGCATCGTCGAACCACACGAGTGTGGAGGGTAAATCGACGAATGCAAGTCCCTTCTCGCAGCAGACCTGTATTGCAGCTGGAGGTCGGTAGGTGATGGCTTCATGCCATACTTCCGGGATATAAGCACCGCAGCTGATTTGCGCTAGGATTGCCTTGGAGTCTTGCTCGGGCGACCCGAAACCTAAGCTGAAGATTTGATAATCGGCAGTAGCGACCGAGTCGCGGCTGGCATGGCGGATCGCTTGGACCCATTCCGGAGTCTCGCCAACGATGTAATTGCACCAGTCGATGAGCTCGACCAGCTCGCGTTGGGATCTCGCCTCCAGCGACCGCGCGTGACGAATGTCTTTGTTCTCGCAAGTCAACCGTCGGTGGCAAAACAAGAGTCTTGGTCGACCTAACCGAGTTGCGATCAGCTCCTTGAGCCTGAGCGTTGCAGGGGCGAACCGCCGCGAAAGCTCGGTCATGAAGGCAATCCCGGCGGATTGGATCCGGTTTTTCAAATCCATCGCGGCAGAAGCGCTGAGGTCGATCTCGGCACCGCAGAAGATTGCCTTGCCGTAGTCACAGGCCGCGAGCAAGGGAGTGAGTTGATACCAGTCGTCTTCCAGCACCATGACAGCGTCGAGCGACGGATTTTCCATCATCTCACGGAAGCTGGCGTAAGGCAAAGCGTCCAACTCGCGGGCGCTATTCTCCGCTAAAGCATGAACGCTGTTGTAAATGCCGACGACTTGAAACCTCTCTCGCATCGATCGGAGAGCTGGCAAATATCTCGACTGCCAATCGCGTCCCTGCCCGATAACTCCGATGCGAAGTTTCATACGCTACCGAATGCTACCGCTTTCGGCGTTTGCACTTCGCGTTCCCTTGACGCACCTTGTAGCGGGGGTTGCTTTTGCAAATGACGTAAATGCGTCCACGGCGGCGGACCACTTGGCAGTCAGGATGTCGATACTTCAACGCCCCGATGGACGAAACGACTTTCATGTTTCCTAAACTCCGGAAAACAACGAGGTTTTCTCTTAGTGAACGTTATAAAACCGCCAAATCCGAGGCGGGAAACGCGAATTGTAGCGTTCCGAAACGCATGAGCAACGGCAAATGCAAATCGGCACAATCGGCTCACTCAGCCCAACCTTTCCAACGAGAAGGAACAAAAGACTCCATCTCCTGCTGGACCCAAACTCTCGAGGAGAATGGGGATCCCGATCTATCGACCTCGGGCCATTTCCTGAAAAAGCTGGTACCTGGCCTTCATTTCGACCAAGCTATCTCCGCCAAACTTCTCGATGAAGGCGGCGGCGATTTCAAACGCGACGACATGCTCGACGATGATCGCCGCTGCAGAAATAGCGCACACGTCACTCCGCTCGTAGCTGGCTCGGTGAGACACCTTGTCCGCCATGCGGATGGAATCCAACGGCTTTCGCAGGGTGCTGATCGGTTTTTTCGCGGCTCGCAGGATCAGGCTTTGGCCGTTGGTCATGCCACCTTCTAGTCCCCCTGCATTGTTGGTGGGACGCACATAGCCCAAATTGGGGGAATGTGCTTGAGCTGCGTCGTAGTGGATCGGATCGTGCACCTGGGAACCAGGGCGGCGCGCGGCCTCAAATCCCATCCCAATCTCCACTCCCTTGATCGCCTGCACCGCCATCACTGCTTGCGCCAGTTTCCCGTCCAGTTTTCGGTCCCACTGCGCATGGGTTCCCAGCCCGAAAGGAAGGCCATCGACGCGAACTTCGATTACCCCACCTAGCGTGTCTCCTTCGTCGGCCATTCGGTCGATATACTGCTCCGCTTCCTTGTCCATCGAGGGATCCACCGCGTAAATCGAGCTTTGGTCTCGAAGTTCCCGCGCATCAGGAACGGTCAGGTTCAGCGTATCTCCACGCCCAATCGGCATTTGCCCCAATTCGACCACATAGCCGAGCGTCTCGATGCCGAACTCGCGAAGAAGCAATCGAGCCAAGGCCCCTGCTGCGACACGAGCGGCCGTCTCCCTCGCGCTGGATCGCTCCAAGACTCCGCGGATCGAACCGAGATACTTGATCGCACCCGTCAGATCCGCGTGACCAGGGCGGGGCCGCTCCAATTCCTTGAGCCGCTCCAGTTTGTAGTCGTTATTCACGACCTGCATCGTGATGGGAGAGCCCAGAGTGCTCCCTTGCCAAACGCCGGTCAAAAAGTCGGCATGGTCTTGCTCCAGCTTTTGCCTACCGCCTCGACCATAGCCTCCCTGACGAAGCCTCAATTCTCGGTCGATGAATTCGTTATCGATCGTGACACCGGCAGGGAAACCATCGACGAGCGCGATCAAAGCCTTTCCGTGCGATTCTCCAGCGGTCCAATAGCGAAGCATAAAGGCAGGTTTCTCAAAAGCGGCTTGTCAGCTAAAACCAATAGTTTAGTCCACCGCGCCCACTAGCCAAGCCGCGTTTCCTGCCGCAGGCCCCATCCCCTCCTTCCTATCTGCTCCATTTTCCGACCGAAGGGATCTTCTCCATTGAACGCACCCCCCCAAAAGGCTTCGGTCCGAACCGGGTACTGCACCAATGTTCACGCCGGGCGCGACCTTAACACCGTTCTGGAAACGCTTAAGAAATTTTCCGTCCCTGTCCGTGATTTGCTACATCGCACCCCCGATTCACCGCGTCCTACGCAAGATCTAGGCTTGGGGCTTTGGTTCTCCGAAGTCTCTGCTCGCGAAGCCCTCTTGCCCGGATCTCTCGATACACTGCGTCGGTTTCTCGCGTCGGAGTCCTTGCACGCCTTTACCCTCAACGGGTTTCCGCAAGGCGACTTTCACGAACCCATCGTCAAGCATCGAGTCTATCAGCCGACTTGGTACCAATCCGCCCGCTTGGAGTACACATGGAGCCTCGCCGAGCTTCTCCACCAACTCCTCCCCCCTGACGCGATCGGCACCATTTCCACCCTCCCCATCGCCTGGGGAGCCCCTCCGCTCACTGCAAACCAAATCGAAAGGGTTTGCCAACAGTGGTCGGAGCTGGCCCGCCGGCTGCACGCGCTCCGTGAGCAAACGGGACGCACCATTCTCATAGCGATCGAACCCGAACCCGGTTGCATCTTCTCCGACAGCCAGTCGTTCCGTCGCTTTTACGTCGAGTCGTTCCTTCCTTCCCTTTCCAGCGAATCGGAACGAGAGATCGCCCGCCGGCACGTCACGCTTTGCCACGATATTTGCCACGCGGCGGTAATGTACGAAGATCAAGCCATCGAGTTATCACAAACCTTCGAGGTGGGTATACGTGTCGGCAAGGTACAAGTCTCCTCGGCCCTCGACGTTCCTTGGCACTCTATGGATCAGGGGGATCGAGACCAGGCTTGGAAGCAACTGCACGCTTTCGCCGAAGATCGCTACCTGCACCAAACCCACGTGCAAGCCGGAGGTCATCGAACGCTGTATGAGGATTTGCCGGATCTGCTCGTCAAACAAGGGGCTGCACCGACAGACTCGCAATGGCGGATTCACTTTCACGTTCCGATTTACCAGTCCTCTTTCGGGGCCCTGCAGTCGACGCAATCGGAAATCGAGCGCTGCCTCGACGTTCTGGTGCCACGCATCGGAACGGACCATTTTCCTGCCGGACATTTCGAAGTCGAAACGTATGCTTGGACGGTCCTGCCTGAGGAATGGAGACAGCGTTCCTTGAGCGAAGGGATCGCCAAGGAGTTGAGTTGGTTCGAAAGATTGCTCGACGCGAAACTGGACGCCCATTCCCATCGATCGGATTTGGACCACGCAAGAAAGTAACTTCACGAACATGGAATCCCGTTTGTCGTCTTCTCGCCGCGACGGAATGCTCCTATATGGTGCAGCAGGTTGTTCGTTTTTGGTGCTGGCTTGGTCGCTCGGTGCACTGCAACCCATCCGGCAAGTCGATACGGAAAGTTATGAAAATTTTCCGTCGCTACTAAGCCCAGCCGCTTTGGAGCAGACGCGGACATTTGTTTACCCCATATTCCTCAAGATAGCTGGGGCCCTGTTGGGAGCCCGTGCAGTCGACTGGCTCCCCTGTCTGCAGTCGGTCATTTGGGTGATTTCGATCGGAGTTTGGGGAGGGGCGCTCCGATCGTGTCGATTCCCGCGGGCGATGGCGCTAGGGGCTTCACTCCCCCTCTACGGATTGCCCTTCGCCTGGCGATATACCTCGGTGATCACCCCCGATTTGCTCGCCTGCTCCTTCTCCCTCCTGGCCGCTTCCGCATGGTTGGTCGCTATCTACTTTCCAAAACGATGGGGCATGATGGTGATGGCAGGTGTCTGGGTGTTCGCTGCATATCAGACCAAGCCCGTTTATCTTTTTTTGCTTCCCTGGCTTCCCATCGCAACTTGGATCGCAAGAGGATGGCTATTCGATTGGGACCAGGAGTCTCGACGCAGTTTCTATCGAGCGAGCTTCATCGCGATCGTCCCCTTCTTCGCGTGGTGCACCCTGCGCTGGGTGCTGGTCGGGCATTTTGGACTAGTCTCCTTTGGCGGTTACAACATCGTAGGAATATCAGGACAATTTGTTGCACCGGAGCATTTGCCGGGTCTGTCCGAGAAGTCGCGAGAGTTAGGTGACAGAATCATTGCAGAAAGATCCAAGCGATCGGATTGGGATACGTCCGGTGCTTTCGATTCGGTATCCCGGCAGTTCAATCCGATGGTTTGGGAGATCGCGGTCCCGATCGCGTCCGAATTGGAGGAGGGGGAACCCAAAAAGATCAATGCTCGTTTGAGCCAGTTCTCGCGAGAAGTCCTAATGGCCTCCCCTAAGGAGTACGGAGTTTGGCTCCTGCGGGCGATGAAACATGCTGCGATCGAACTGGCGCGTTCCTTAGGTGGCAACCCCCTGGTATGGGTTGCGATCGCTATCGTGGGATGGTTTTGGTGCAACGATTGGTTGCGCATGCAGGAGCGGTCGGAATCGTCTCGAATCGCTCAGCAGAACGAGGTAGGGGAGAGATCTGTCAGCGCGACAGCGATCGAAAGGATGCGAGCTGCTCAAACGATCGTGTGGTTGGCGATTGGATGGAGCCTTGGAAAGATGCTGCTGGTCATCCTTGTCGAGCCGCCGAATGAGCGCTATGCGGGTCCCGCGTCCCTCTTTCTCGCGTCCGCTTTCGTGATTGTGGTCTTGCAAGTACGAAAACGTGACAATTCGTGACAATCGTTCAATAGGAGGGCAAGTAGATGATGGGTTCAGTCGATCGCAAAACAACTCGACGTTTTTGGATGTTGAGTGCAATGGGGCTTCCAGTGGGATTGTCGCTTCTAGGGGCTTGCGCCCAATGGGTGTGGGGTACGCCCCCTCAACGCTATGAGCGTTGGGAGAATGGGCCTCCTACCGACCCAGCATTCTTTCCCATCGCGGTTTGGGTTCAAGCTCCTCGCAATGCCGCGAAGTACCGAGCGGCCGGGATCAATACCTATGTTGGACTATGGAGCGGACCCACCGAGGATCAACTCGAGCAACTGGATCGAGCTGGCATGAAAGTGGTTTGCGATCAAAATGATGTCGCGCTCCGTTCCGAGCACCGAGACATTATTATTGCGTGGATGCACGGTGATGAGCCGGACAACGCGCAGGCGAAGCGAGATGGAAAAGGGTACGATCCGCCTATTCTGCCCGAAAAAATTGTCCGCGATTATCAGGCCATCCAAAAGAAGGATCCGAGTCGTCCGGTACTGCTCAACTTGGGGCAAGGAGTTGCGTATGACCAGTACATCGGGCGAGGGACGCGACGCAACCATCCCGACGATTACCCCGAGTACATTCGAGGATGCGACATCGTCTCCTTCGATATCTATCCCGCGGTTCATGACAAACCGGAGGTGGCGGGCAAACTGGAGTTTGTCGCGCAGGGGGTGAAGCGGTTGAGAGAATGGGCGACGGACGAGCAAGTCGTCTGGAATTGCATTGAATGCAGTCGTATCAGCAATGCGAAACGCAAGCCGACCGTGGAAGAGATCCGCGCCGAAGTATGGATGTCTATTGTCCATGGGTCGCGAGGATTGATTTACTTCGTTCATCAGTTCGAGCCCAACTTTGTCGAGGCATCGGTGTTGCAAGATGCGGAGTTGCTGGCTGGTATCACCGAAATCAACGAACAAATCCAATCCTTGGCAGCCGTCATCAACTCGCCCGAACAAAAGGCATTGATGTCCCTTTCAAGCAGTCAGGGGGATGGCTCCATCGCGGCGACTTGGCGATCTCATGGCGGCAACGATTACTGCTTCGTCGTTGGAATGGCCGGTCAACCGACCGAATTGGAATGGGAGTCACCTCGCTCGAGCGTTCGCATTGAGGTCTTGGGTGAATCTCGTTTTCTCGAGAGCCGGGACGGAAAGCTCACCGATTCCTTGCCTGGCTATGGCGTCCGTCTGTATCGATGGGAATAGTCTCTCCGCAATTACTAACGAATCGTGGAGGCATCGAGTTGTCTCGAAGAGGCAGACGCGATCCAGCGTCCGGGATCTGCGAATGCAAATAGCAGGCCTGGAGCCAAACCTATAGCGGCCGTACTCCATAATGGCCTCATCCATGGAGCGGTTTGGTGGCCAGGAACAGTTTCAGGGCTTGCTTGTGCTCTGCCACGTCATGGATACGCAGAATCTGAATCCGTTGCAAAGCGAGCGAGAGGGAGACGCCGAGAGTCCCAATCGCTCTAGGTGTGTCTTTGCTCCCAAGGAGCTTGGCAATGAATCCTTTGCGGGAGTGGCCTACGAGAATCGGTGCCCCGGTTTCGTGGAATCGAGCTGCATTCTGGATAAGTTCGATGTTGTGTTCATGTGTTTTACCGAAACCGATTCCGGGATCGAGGCAGATCCTTTCGTAAGCGATCCCCGATTTCAAAAGCGATTCCTTGCGAGCCAGCAAGTAACCCAGGATGTCTTCGACGACATCGTCGTAATGGGGATCGTCTTGCATGGTTTGAGGGGTTCCCTGCATGTGCATCGCGCAGACACCCACTTCGGTTTGAAGAGCGACCTCCATCATTTCCGGATCGGCTTCCAAGCCAGATACATCGTTGATGATCTCGGCACCCAAATCGATTGCGGCTCTCGCCACCCTCGCCTTCATCGTATCGATCGAGATAGGGATTTGGATGCGGGACTGCAAGCGTTCCAAGACAGGGACAATGCGATTGAGTTCTTCGTCGGCGTCGACCGGGAGGCTGTAGGGGCGAGTGCTTTCTCCCCCGATGTCGAGGATATCCGCCCCTTCGTCTTCCATGCGCATCGCGTGATCGACGGCCGATTGGACGGTGAAATGTCTCCCTCCGTCGGAAAAACTGTCAGGAGTGACATTGAGGATCCCCATCAGCAAAGGGCCTTGCGAGAGATCCAAGCGTTTGCTGCGAAGCGTCCAGGAAGTTGAATAGGATTGCATAGGAGCCGTTCTTACCGGTGGAAGATAACCCGCAACGAAGAATTCTCTATCCTACCCTGCGGGATCGCTGTTTGTCGATTTGAGCTTTTGGGGAGTTGTCGGTGGGGCCTGCGCTGTTTCCCTACCTTGCGGAGAAGCCGCGACGCTACAACCGGAACCGCAAAGCCGACGCAATCGGAAAAGTCACCTTATTTTACCAAGTTCCTCAAAGCATCCGGCGCGCTGCGGTCGATAACCGATGTTGGGTACGTCTCGGAAGGTCTCGGAGGACCTCTGAATTGCTAGCCAAGCAAAGCTCGATTTATTCAGGGAGGAAGCAACGGTGAGAAGTCTTCGACGCGAAATGCAGGTTGCTCGCAGTGGGATGTTGAGAACCATTGCGTTCACCGCCTTGGCATGCGGCGGTTGGAGCTTCGTCTCCGCGCAGGATGCACTGCAGTCCGTTGTGGTTCGGTCCAAGACGGCGGAATCGGCTCCGATCAACGCTGGTCTGGACAACGGCATGGGGGTGATCCATTTAGAACCCTTGCCCGGCTCGATCGAACGACCCGTGATCACGGCGATGATCGTTTCGAAGGATGGGAGATTTATCGCGGCAGCGGGGGATGATCATGCAATCCGTCTTGTGTCGCTGCAAGATCGCCGAGTAATGTCCGTTTGGACAGGGCATGTGGACTGGGTGCGTTCCATCGCTTTCTCGGACGACGGACAGCGGATCGCTTCCTGTGCGAACGACGGATCGATACGCATCTGGGATACGCAATCGATGAAGCAACTCCATGATGCCCGGGTTCCGCACGCCTTAAACGCGTTGACCTTTACCGATGCCAACACGGTTTATGCCGTCGGCTTCAGCAACAATATTTATCGGTTGGATCTTGGTACGAATCTCATTTCGATCGATCACAGCAGCGATTGCAGCGATTTGCGTGCGATCGTTTTGTCCCCGAATCGCAAACACTTGGCCTATGCAGGTCGGGATGGCATTTTGCGAGTGCAGTTGTTTGGTGCGGATGCAAAAACGGCTTGGGCCTCTTCACCGGTTCACTTCAACCGCGTCCGGTCCATTCAGTTTTCGGACGACAGCAGCACGATCACCACGGTGGGCGAAGATCGCCGGATTGTCCATTTTGACGTGGAAACCAAAGGTGTTGTGGGGCAGACCGAAGTCAAAGGGGGCAAACTGATGGGACTTATCCCTTTGGCTCCTGATCAGTTCGCCGTCGCAGGCGCGGACAACACGATTCGGATCGTGGGTTGGAATGACTCCATTCCTCAGACGAAATTGGTGGGGCACGACGGTTCCGTTTGTGTTTTGCAGCGAACGGACAAGTTTCTTATCTCAGCTGGCTTTGACACGACGATTCGGATTTGGGATTTAGAGAGAGCGAGAACGGAACGGGATCGCGACGGTCGGTACTTGCACCCGGTCGCCGCACAGTTCGAAGACGCGGCGGCTTCGACCCCGAGTTCGTTCGTTTCGACTCCTATCCAATAGCCTTGAACCCTCACACACTCGACGCAACCCTTACAGGAACTTCATTCAGAGGATCGATATCGTGTCTTGGAAACGACGCATTGATCAATGGAAGAAAAGTTTCGGGATGCGTTCCCCTGCGCTTTGTGAACCAAACAAAGCAAACTCGCTCTCGAATGAGAGATTGGCTACCCAACCTATGAAGTCGCGAGAAAGCAGAACACGTCGCTCGGTCATCGAGTTGCTCGAGTCGAGGCAGCTTTTCAATGTCGATCCGATTTGGGTCGGAGGGGTCTACGTCGAGGAGGATGGCGGGAGCGACTTGCACGGCGATTCCTTCTACATCCAGTTTAAGGGGGGGGCTGCCGGGACCAAACTTACGAAGCTTGTCATCGACCTGGATCAAGGCATCCCGGGGTTCTCGCAGGGAGATAATTTCTTCGATCTCGCAGTCGGAGGCCGTGGTGCGGACCTGGCGTTTCCCTTCCAAGTCGTTGGGGAAGACGGGAAGTTTTCGAATACGAATGTGCATGCGGAAGTAAGCGATGGCGGCATGCTCCTAACTCTCACTTTCGATAACTTTCGAGCGGGCGACCGCCTCCTCTTCTCCATCGATGTGGACGAAGTGCAATTCTTTACGCCAGGCGGAACGATTCAGGATTTCAATAACAATGTGGATCCCGTTAGTTCCGGTGCTGAGTTCGCACGTTCCAAACTGACCGCCTACTTCAACGCACCGTCGTTTGAGGACGCCGTAGCCTCCACTATTTACTACAGCGAATACGACAACGTAGTCGGCCCGTCCGGATTGAATTTGCCGGCTGACAACGAAGGTGGATTTCGAGATCGAACGGCTGGAACGGCGACAAGCATCGTTCAAAAGCCCAAGCCGATTTCGCTCGGGGGAACGGTTTACGTCGACAATAACCTGAACCTTGTTCAAGAGACCGGGGAGCAAGGGATCGAGAACGTCCGTCTGGAACTTTTTCGTTTGGAAAACGGGGCGTATGTTTCGACTGGTTTCACTACAACCACCGACGCCAATGGTCGCTACGAGTTTGGTACACAGCTGGGATTGATGCCGGGCACCTACCAAATCCGTGAAACGCAGCCGAACGGTTACTTCAGTGTCGGTGCAACGCCCGGTCGGCTGAATGGCGCGGGCTCTCTCGGCCAAACCGTCGCGAACGACCGAGACGTTCTCACAACCATCAGCATTCCGTTAGGCGATTCGCGAGGTACAGAACTCAACTTTGCCGAAGCCCAGCCGGTATCCATCAGCGGCTTCGTTTACCACGACCGAAACAACGATGGGATCCGCGGAACCGGTGAGGCCGGGATTGCGAATATCGAGATTCAGATCGTTTCCTTGGAAAGCTCCTATGGGACAGTTTCTCGCACCATCCGAACGGGCGCCGATGGATCCTACCGATTTGAAGGACTGCCACCCGGTCGCTACCGCGTCATCCAGCGGGAGCAACCTGCAGGCTATATGGACGGCAAGGATACCGCAGGGCGAGTGAACAGTCAGACGCGCGGAATCGTGACGACCAATGAACAGATCACGGATATCGTGCTTCAAGGGAACGAGTCCGGGACCGAATACAACTTTGGCGAGCTAGTCCCTGCGCAAATATCGGGAACGGTTTATCACGATGCGAATAACGACGGGATTCGACAAGTAGGCGAGACGGCGATCGGAAATGTTATCGTTCGGTTGTCTGGTACCAACGGATCGTTCGAGACTCGGACCGATAACCAAGGTCGATACCAGTTTAATAATCTACCGCCCGGTACCTACACCATTGTTGAAATCACACCGGATGGCTATCTCGACGGCAAGGATCGAGTGGGAACCATCGCAGGACAAGTCGTTGGAACGTTGGACGGATCGGATACCATCCGTTCTATCGTGTTGACATCGGGTGCCAACGGGATCGATTATGATTTCGGGGAGCTTCTGCCAAGCAGCTTGAGCGGTTATGTCTATGAAGACATGGACGGTGATTGTGTGCGCGATCCCGGTGAGCCGCCGATTGCGGGGGTCAAGATCGAGCTCGTCGATGGGGACGGCACCGTACTTGAAACGACCTACACGAATTCCGAGGGACGCTACGAATTCAACAATCTCCCGCCCGGCGTTTATGCAATTCGCGAAACGCAGCCCGCGGGATATTCCCAGGGGGGGACCAAGCCCGGTTCGCTCGGCGGAGATGGCTCGATTCAAGACTTCATCCGGTCTATCAATGTTCCGCAAGGTGTCGAAGGCATCAATTACAACTTCTGCGAGTTTCGCCCAGCGGCATTGCAGGGGAATGTATACGTGGATTTGGATGAGGATTGCGTCCGAGATCCTGGCGAGCAGCCGTTGCCAAGCGTGAAGATCGAACTGCTCAACAAGGACGGGGTTGTCATTGCAACTACCTTCACCGATTCGCAGGGTAACTATCGATTCGAGGGGCTTCGTCCTGGTATTTACACGGTACGAGAAACGCAACCAGAAGGATATTTTCAGGGAGGACAAACGGCTCCTCCTGGTGTTGCACTAACCGACCAGCCCGATCTGATTCGCGAGATCCGGTTGGTATCAGGGCAGACGCAATCCGAATTGGATTTTTGTGAAGTTCCTCCGGCAGCGATCGCAGGATACGTCTTCCAAGACGGCGATGCGTTGCAGACACCCGATGGTCTCCCACCAGCTTCTCTACTAGGGATCCGAGATGGGCTTCGAGATGCAAACGACAAACCTCTCGCTGGGGTGATCTTGGAGTTGCGAACGCGCACGGGAGAACGCATCTCGTCGAGCAATGCTCTTCCTGGAATCTACGACGGAGAAGTGCTTCGTGTCGTAACAGACGAGAATGGCTACTACGAGTTCCGTGGCTTGAGGCCCGGCGCTTACCACGTGTATCAAATGCAACCGGAAGGCTACTTCGATGGCCGTGATACCGCAGGATCAAGTTTCGGTAGCTTCGCGATCAACGTAGATGATAGCCTCGATCCCTCGCAGCAAACCCTCTTTGAACAGCTTGCTCTCGACACGGGAACCAATCCGCGTTTCGACGCGATTTTGATGATCAATCTCAATGCCGGGGATCAGGCGATCGAGAACAACTTCAGTGAAATCATCGTGACGATGCTTCCACCGGAAGATCCTCCCGATCCCCCTGCACCGCCACCTGAGACGCCTCGTCCCAATGTGGAGCCACCCCCTGTCAACGGACCTGTTTCGCTTCCGTTCGAATATGTGCTGGTTATGCCACCGGTCGTCTATGGTCAACCCGATTATCCGATCGGCGGATATGTCATGGAATACTCATGGCATTTGAGCGTGATCAATGCGGGAGAACCCCGCGGTCACCAACA
Source organism: Pirellula sp. SH-Sr6A (assembly GCF_001610875.1). Taxonomy (NCBI): domain Bacteria; kingdom Pseudomonadati; phylum Planctomycetota; class Planctomycetia; order Pirellulales; family Pirellulaceae; genus Pirellula; species Pirellula sp. SH-Sr6A. Next base: position 5,285,619 of record NZ_CP011272.1, read on the forward strand.
GAGCAAGACTGTCAGCCGGCAAAAGGTATTGGACAACGCTGTCGTGTTGAATCCGGAACTTTGGACCATAGATACGATGGATCAAGGTCGATGGACCATCGTTTCCACACGAGCCAATCAACCGAACCGAACGACACGCGATGCATTCGATGTAGTTGGTGCCAAGCAGCTTGCGGGGGACTTCAACGGTGATGGAAAGGATGAGCTCGCATTGTTCAAAGATGGCGAGTGGCTGCTCGACATCAATGGCAACGGAGTCTGGGATAACGGCGATTTGTGGGCGAGCTTGGGCAAGAAAGGTGATTTACCGGTCGTTGGCGATTGGGACGGCGACGGCAAGGACGATATCGGTATCTACGGACCCGAATGGGACGGGGATGATGAAGCGTTGCTCTACGAACCCGGACTACCCGATCCTGAAAATCGACGCATCTCGAAGCCTAAGAATATTCCGCCCACCGATCAACCCATTCGGGCTGAGCGTTTGATGCAGCGAAGCAAGCACGGTGAACCACGATCGGATGTGATCGATCACGTTTTCCGATTTGGAAGCGATACCGATCAACCGATCGCCGGCGACTTCAACGGCGATGGCATCGCGACTCTGGGGGTCTTTAATAACGGATCTTGGAAGCTCGATGTCAACGGGGATGGTCGATTCGAACGAGCTCACGATTCGTTCTTCGAGTTCGGCAAGCCGGGAGATATCGCCGTCGTGGGTGACTTCAACGGCGACGGACTCGATGAAATCGCCGTGGTTCGCGGCAACGATCTGATCGTCGACAGCAACGGCAATGGTGAGTGGGACGCGACCGACAAAGTGTTCGAGATCGAAGGAGAGGGAGAGAACGTCGTCGTCGGCGATTTCGATGGTGATGGAGTCGACGAAGCCGCCTTCTATGCCAACCTTCCCTTGATGCAAGAACCGAGCGCTCGCACTGCCACCAGGTAACGCGCGAGGAAACCCGCGCAGGTGAGCGAAGCGTATTAAGCCAAGATGTCTGAGAGGACATTTCCGTGCACGTTTGTTAGCCGGCGTTGGATACCATTGTGGTAATAGGTCAACCGCGTGTGATCGATTCCAAGCAAATGAAGGACGGTCGCATGGAAGTCGTACCAATGCACCGGCTTCTCCACCGCTTTCCAACCGATCTCGTCGGTTGCTCCAAAAGCAATTCCTCTCTTGAGTCCCCCGCCGGCCATCCAGACCGAGAATCCGAGCATGTTGTGGTCCCTCCCCGCCCCCACCACATCGGATTTGGACTGAGTGAAAGGTGTTCGCCCAAACTCGGTGGTAAAGAGCACCAACGTATCGTCGAGCATGCCTCGCTGACGCAAGTCCTGGAGCAACGCTGCGACGGGTTGATCGATTCGCTTTGCTTCGCGTGTGTGATTCTCTCGAACGTCCTCATGACCATCCCAGTTGATCCGAGGGGATCCAAACGACCCGCCCGAGAATAACTGAACAAACCGAACTCCATTCTCGAGCAGTCTTCGTGCCATGAGGCAACGCCGCCCCATACCATCGGTTTCCTCGAAACCGATTCCGTACATGCTCAACGTCGCGACCGACTCGCGATTCAAATCGGTCACGACGGGGACTGCGACTTGCATCTTAGCCGCGAGCTCATAGCTCTTCATTCTCGCAAGGAGTGCGTCTTCCGGTCCCGTCTGGTCGAGCAGTCTTTCGTTCAAGTCGCGAAGCAAGTCGCGGGATGCAAGGTCCGACTCCGGTGCAATGGAATGTTTTGGAGGATGCAGATCGTGAAGCACCGTCCCTTTGCTTCGGAATGTAACGCCTTGATGCTGCGCGGGAAGAAACCCATTGGACCAATTGATTTCTCCACCCGCAGGGTATCCTCGTTCATCGGGTAATACGACGTACGATGGGAGTTCATCCGTCTCGGCTCCCAGTCCGTAGGAGGCCCAAGCTCCCATGACCGGGAAGCCATTCAATCGAAAGCCAGTGTTCTCCTCAAAGGTAGCAGGCGTATGGTTTGCAGACTCCGCCACCATCGAGCGAATGACCGTCAATTCATCGGCAACCTCTGCCAACCGTGGGAACAAGTCCGAGATCCACAGACCGCTTTCTCCTCGTTGTCGAAATCCCCAATCGTTCTTCCGTATCAACCCGATCTGATCAAAAAATGTTACGGGACGGTCTTCCGTAGCCAGGGACTTCCCGTGAAACCGAGTTAGCTCGGGTTTGTAATCGAAGGAATCAATGTGACTGTAACCACCGCAGCAACAAATGTGAATAACTCGCTTGGCACGGGGCGGATGATGCGGCGTGCCGCTGGCTTCGGCAGGAGTCCGTCCGGGGGAACGTGTCGGAGGCTCCGCGGAAGCCTCCCGATGGACGAGCGATGCGAGAGCGACTCCTGCGAGCGAGTTCGATGCTAACGAAAGGAGTTGACGCCGTGCCAGCACGCTTTGGGTGGTGTGGATCGATGTTTCTGGTGCAGCGGTTTGTTCATCGGACATAGAGAAACTCATTGCTATTGAGAAGGACTCGCACCAACGGTACCAGACCATGTTTCGTCACAAAGTTGGAGGCGTTTGCCCGCTCTTCCGGTTCTGGATCACGCAAAAGGACTTTGCGATAGACGCGATCGATCGCACGTTGCACCGAAGCAGGTGAATCGAGCGTATCGGGCGAGAGGTTGGGAGGATGGGCGATCGATTGTGAAATGGAAAAAAGGAGGGGATTGTTGAGAAGTGCTAGCGACTGCAAGGGTGTCGTGGTCTCGGCTCGCTTAGGAGTCGCGACGGAAGGGTCAGGGCAATCAAAGGTATCGAGCAGGGGATTGCGTCCACCCCGAGCTGAGAATCGATAGACGGTACGACGTAGGAAGGGGATCTCGGATTCGTTGATCGCTGTATACGTATGCGTGCCTTTGACGAACGCGTGCTGCGTATCCCGATAACCAATCCCTCCCACTTCGCGATTCAAACGATGCGAGATCGCTAGTAAGGTATCGCGCACTTCCTCGGCATCGAGCCGTTTGGGGGAGAATCGCCAGAGCCATCTATTGTCCGTATCGAGTTGTTTCGCGTTCTCTCGCAGCTTAGAGCTTTGACGATAGGTCGCCGACAAGACAATCGAACGGTGCAGTGGCTTGAGTCGGAAACCCTCCTCCTTAAATTGGCGAGCGAGATGTTCCAAAAGATCGGGATGGCTGGGAACTCCTCCCTGGAAACCGAAGTCATTGGGGGTGGGTATCAATCCGCTTCCGAAGTGATAGTGCCAAACTCGATTCACCATGACGCGTGCGAAGAGTCCATTCTGCGAGTCGGTGATCCAGCGTGCCACGGCCGCACGTCGGTCCGCCTCCGTTTTCGAAGCGCGAAACGATGGATCGCTCCCAGGCCATTTCACGGCGTGTAGTCCGTTCGGCTCCACCAAAGGTCCTGGGCTGGCGACTTCGCCACGAAAAAAGATTCGATTGGTTTCCACGCTGTTACCCGTATGCGTGTAAAAAACTCTCCTTTTCGTATCCGCCAATTTCGCTAGTTCGCTTTGAAGCTGTGCGCGTCGTCCCTCGAGCGATTGGATCTGCTCTCTCACTTCGATCGATTGGCCAGCGATCATTTGTTCCGTCGATGCAATCGCTCGCTTCGGATCTGATGCCAGCCATCTCAATTCTTCCTCAGTAAGCAGGCGATCGAACAAGGCGGCTTGGAATACCTTCCCATGGAGCGACCGATTTCCACCGGGTGGGGTATGACGCAAGCCGACGAGAAGCTGCAACGGTACTCCTTGTGTGGGGAGCTTTTCCGGAGTGCGATAGTCGATTCCGTAGCGAGCGCCGTTGCGATAGATTTGAATGGTTCCATCGGGCGCGTAGGTGATCGCAAGGTGCACAGGAGTGTTTAGAGCGGATCCCTCTTTTTCACCTTGAACGGCGCGGGTGCGAACG